>JAJZGG010000020.1:32134-37751 GCA_021804965.1 Acidobacteriota bacterium | reverse complement strand
ACGGCGGCGGAGGGGGATCTGGCGGAGCGGGTGCAGGCGGTGTATCCGGGGATGGAGCGGATGCGCTTTGTGAGCTCGGGCACGGAGGCGACGATGTCGGCGATCCGGCTGGCGCGTGCGGCGACGGGTCGGAAGCGGATTGTGAAGTTTGAGGGCTGCTATCACGGGCATGCCGACGGGCTGCTGGTGAAGGCGGGCTCGGGTGTGGCGACGCTGGGGATTCCGGGATCGGCGGGCGTGCCGGAGGAGATTGCCAGCCTGACGCTGGCGCTGCCGTACAACGATCTGGGTGCGGTGGAGGCGGCGTTTGCGCGGTATCGGGGGGAGATTGCGGCGGTGATTCTGGAGCCGGTGGTGGGCAATGCGGGCTGCATTGTGCCGGGCGAGGGATATCTGGCGGGGCTGCGGCGGGTGACGCGGGACGAGGGCGCGCTGCTGATTGTGGACGAGGTGATGACGGGATTTCGGCTGGCGGCCGGGGGCGCGACGGAGCTGTATGGAATTGATGCGGACCTGATTACGCTGGGCAAGATTCTGGGTGGGGGATTGCCGTGCGGTGCGTTTGGCGGCAGGCGGCAGTGGATGGAGCTGCTGGCACCGCTGGGGCCGGTGTATCAGGCGGGAACGCTGAGCGGGAATCCGCTGGCGATGGCGGCCGGATGCGCGACGCTGGAGGAGCTGGCGGCGCATCGCGACTCGATCTATCCGAAGCTGGAGGCGACCTCGCGCGCGGTGGCCGAGGGCGTGGCGGCGGCGGCGCAGGCGGCCGGGATTGCGGTGACGCTGAACCGCGTGGGATCGATGTGGACGTGGTTCTTTACGGGCGGGCCGGTGCGGAATTACGAGGAGGCTGCGGCCAGCGATACGGCGCGGTTTGGTGCGTTTCATCGGGGGATGCTGGAGCGCGGGGTGTGGCTGCCGCCGTCGCAGTTTGAGGCGATGTTCCTGAGCGCGGCGCATGGTGCGGCGGAGGTGGAGCAGACGGTGGCTGCGGCGGGCGAGGTGCTGGGGCGGCTGGCTGGCTGAGCCGGCGCGCGTGGGGCTGGTTTGGGTTGGTCCGGTCCGGTTTGGTCTGGTCCGGTTTGGGCGGCTAAAGCGCGGACTGCACCGGTGCGCGGTGGCTACTGCGCGGGTTGCCAGGCGTCGAGGGTGACGAAGCGGTGGGTGGTGGCGAAGCGCTCCAGCAGCTGCGCGGCGGCGGCGACCGAGGCGGAGCGATCGACGTCGAGCGAGTGCTGGCCGCCGTCGTGGAGGACGACGTTGCTGGCCTGTCCGCGGGCCTGGTTGCGCAGGATGAGCTGCGTGAGCCGGGGAGCGACGTGATCGACGTGGGTGGCCTTCCAGTCGGGGGCCATGGCATTCCAGAGGACAGGGGTGAGGCCGAGGGAACGGGCCAGGCGCAGGGTGTAGGGCCGTCGTGCGCCGAAGGGCGGACGGAAGAAGCGGATGGGCTGGCCGAGGATGGACTGAAGCTCGTGCTGGGTGCGGGTGAGCTGGAGCCGGGTTTCGCGGTTGGAGGTGAAGGCGAAGTTGGGATGGCTCCAGCTGTGGTTGGCGATCTGGTGGCCGGCGGCATGCATCTGGCGGACGAGATCGGGCTGGAGCGCGGCGTATTTGCCGATGAGGAAGAAGGTGGCGCGGGCGTTGTGGCGGGCGAGAATCTCGAGCAGCTGCGGGGTCCAGCGGGGATTGGGGCCGTCGTCGAAGGTGAGGGCGATCTCCCCGGGTGTGGCTGGAGCGCGGAGGGTGGATCCGAAGAGGGTGGAGGCCGGCCAGTGCGCGGCAAAGAGCGCGCCGCCGGCCAGCAAGGTGGCCGAGGCGGAGGCGAGAGCGAGCTGGGCGGCGACTTCCATGGGGTGAAAGCGGATGCGGGGCTCAGGAGCGGAAAACCGGCAGGGCCGCATTGCCATCCTACACCGACGGCGGTAGACTCGCAGGGGAACGGGTCGCATCCTGAGGGAACGGAGCGGCACTGGAGAGTCCGATGAGCCTGACGAATTTTTCCGCGGGAAATCGCCCTGCGGCAGCCCCCGCGAGCGGCCTTCCTGCCAGCTCGCAAACCCTGGCAAAAGTGACGATGCCGGCTCTGGCGCAGATGAAGCGGCAGGGCAAGCCGATTACGGCGCTGACGGCGTATGACTACGCGACTTCGCGTCTGGTGGACGAGGCGGGGATCGACCTGGTGCTGGTGGGTGACTCGCTGGCGATGGTGGTGATGGGCCAGGACAACACGCTGGCGGTGACGGTGGAGGAGATGCTGCACCATACGCGTGCGGTGCGCCGTGCGGTGCGCCGTGCGCTGGTGGTGGCGGATATGCCGTTTGGCAGCTATCACGGAGCCGACGGGGTGGGGAATGCGATTCGGTTTGTGAAGGAGGCCGGCGCGGAGGCAGTGAAGATTGAAGGGCCGCGCGCGGAGCTGATCCGACAGATGACCGAGGCGGAGATTCCGGTGGTGGGCCACCTGGGGCTGACGCCGCAGAGCCTGCATCGGATGGGCGGCTATCGGGTGCAGGGCAAGACGGCGGATGCGGCGGCACGACTGCGGGACGAGGCGCTGGCGGTGGCCGAGGCCGGAGCCGGTGCACTGGTGCTGGAGGGCGTTCCACGCGAGGTGGCGGCCGGGATTACGGCCGAGCTGCCGATTCCGGTGATCGGCATTGGCGCGGGGCCGGATTGCGATGGGCAGATTCTGGTGCTGCACGACATGCTGAACCTGACCTTTGCGCCGCATGCGAAGTTTGTGCGGCAGTATGCGGATGCGGCGACGATGATTCGCGAGGCGGTGGAGCGTTACCGCGAGGATGTGGAGCAGCGGCAGTTTCCCACGGATGCGGAGAGCTATCACCTGCCGTCGAAGGCGGCGGCTGTGCCGGTGGATGCGGTGAAGGCGGAGTAGTTGCGGCCGGGGATTTTCAGGGGGGAACAGTGGGTGACGGGATGCAGGTGACAGGATGCAGGTGACGGGGTCTGTGGCGGAGCTGCGGGCCTGGTCGCGGGCGGTGCGGCAGGCGGGCGGAACGGTGGGTCTGGTGCCGACGATGGGCGCGCTGCATGCCGGGCATCTGTCGCTGGTGAAGGCGGCCCAGGAGCGCGGCGACCGGGTGGCGGTGAGCATCTTTGTGAATCCGACACAGTTTGGTCCTCAAGAGGACTTTGCGCAGTATCCGCGGATGCTGGAGGCGGATTGCCGACTGCTGGAAGCTGCGGGCGTGGAGCGGGTGTTTGCGCCGGAGCCGGGCGTGATCTATCCGGACGGGGCGGCGACGTTTGTGGAGGTGGAGGGCCTGAGCGGACGGCTGGACGGAGCCAGCAGGCCGGGACACTTTCGCGGCGTGGCAACGGTGGTGACGAAGCTGCTGGTGGCCGCAGAGCCGGACCGGGCGTATTTTGGGCAGAAGGATGCGGCGCAGGTGGCGGTGCTACGGCGGATGAGCCGCGACCTGCTGCTGGCGGTGGAGCTGGTGGTGTGCCCGATTGTGCGCGAGGCCGATGGGCTGGCGATGAGCTCGCGGAACCGGTACCTGAGCGTGGACGAGCGGCGGGAGGCACTGGCGCTGAGCCGGGCGGTGGCAGCCGGTGAGGCTGCGTTTGCCGCCGGAGAGCGCAGCGCGGCTGCGGTGTGCGCGGCGGCACGGCGGGAGCTGGAAGCCGGCGGACAGGTGCGGGTGGACTATGTGCAGCTGGTGAACTGGGCCACGCTGGAGCCGGTGGAGACGGCGGCAGCCGGAGACCTGCTGGCGGTGGCCGGGTGGGTGGGCACGACGCGGCTGATCGACAACGGCATTCTGGGCTAAATTCTGAGGGAAATTCGGTGCGGCGGCAGGCTGACCGGCGAGGGGTAGGCGTCTGGAGTGGCTTGTGGGGCCACTCCAGATTCATAGCTACGCGACTCACAGCTACGCGACGCGAAGCTGTGCGATGGGAAGCTGCCGGGCGGCAACCTGCGCCGGCTACTGGCCGTGGGTGGCCGGAGCTGCGGGTGCGCCGGGAGCTGCTGCCGGTGCGGCGGGATGCTCTTCATGGCGCTGGGGGATGTACTCCTCCGGGCCGAGGTGGCCGCGATGGCAGGTGCCGCAGGTGACGGGCTGGCCGGAGTTGGGCACCATGCTGATGTAGTCGGCGTTGATTTTGCCGGTCATGGTGTACATCATGCGGGCGATGCGCTTTTCTTCCTTGGAGTCATCGGCGAAGTTGAGACGGGGACGGCCATTGGGGCCGACCTTGGTCTTGTCCACGGCGTGGCAGGTGCGGCAACCGCTGCCGAGCTGACCCTCCCACTGCTCCATGATCTCGTGAACCTGCTGGCCGGTGAGGTTTTTGGGCAGGACCTGGAGGTTGGTGGGAGCCGGGAAGCTCCAGTGCTGCGGGGCAGCCGACGGTGCGGCTGCAGGTGCCGCTGGCGATGCGGCAGGCGACTGGGCAGGCGGGGTTTGCGCGGCCAGCAGGGCCGGTGCGCAGGCCAGAGCCAGGGATGCGACCAGAAGACGGGAGACAAGCGGATGACGCGAGGATGAGTGCATGCAGGAGTTCCCTTGTGAGAGATGGAGGAAAGCTAGCTTTTCCTTTGTTTCGACTATAGACGGTGGACGTTGGCGGGGAGACGCCATAAAGACAATGAATTTTGCATGAAGGGGTTTGTGAATGGCGGCGGGGACGGTCGGGGGACGGTCGGGTAGGGGACGCTCGGGTTGAGATTAAGGGATGGGGACGGTGGTGAAGGTCTGCTGCAGGGAGCCGTTGAGGACGGTGTAGAGGGCGAAGCGGCGCTGGTGGTCGCCGAGGAGCTCGAAGAGGAGCGAGGCGCGGTTGGCGCCGGTGGGATCGACGGCGTCGATGAGGCGAAGGCGGGGCGTTTCGTCGAGGTGGGCCGAGTCGGTGAGGACGCGCCTGAGGACGATGGGGTTGCCGTAGAGGTCGGGCTGGGCGATGAGGGCGACGAAGCGCTGCGAGCCGGTTGCGGGATTGGTCGCGGAGGTGCTGGCGGTGAAGACCAGGGTGGGCGCGGCGCTGTATTCCAGCTGGAAGCTGCGGAAGGTGATGTGCTCCAGGCGGACGGGTGGGGTGAGCGGGGTGGGTTTGCCGGGTATTGGCTGCGGGGCGAGCGCGGCCAGTGCGAGGGATTGCAGGGCGCGGCGGGCGTTGGCCTGGTCGAAGGGGGAGGGCCAGGCGTAGGCCCAGGGATGGGGCAGGGTGGAGTTGGCGTCGGAGACGGCGACGAGCCGGTGCATGGCCGGGGGATGACCCTGCAGCGGAGGCGCAATCAAGGGCAGGTCTTTGGGCTTGCCGTAGGTGAGGCGCGGCCGGTCAGGGTCGGGCGGATTGAGGCCGGTTTCGCGCAGGGGCGCGGCGGATGGGGCTGGGCTGGATGAGGCTTTGCCGGTTGGGGCCGAGGCTGCGGGTTGCGGGGCGATGTGGCGCAGCGTGGGACGGTCGGGGTCAATGGGACCGCTGCCGCCGGGTGCGCTGGCGGTCGGGGTGCCGGTTTTGGTGCTGCTTGCGGTTTGGGTGCTGGTGGGCGTGCCGGATTTGGGATGCTTGCGCAGCAGGACCGGCTCGTCCTCGCGCAGGCCGGTGACGGTGACCGGGGTGGTGACTGGCGCGGCGGGTTTGGGCA
>JAJZGG010000020.1:0-32124 GCA_021804965.1 Acidobacteriota bacterium | reverse complement strand
GAGCCAGGTGTCGAAGTCGCCGAGCTGGTTGTGGCTGGCGGTGGTGAGGTCGTAGAGGCCGATGGGCTGGCCGGAGGACTGAAGCTCGTATTCGACGCCGGAGCGCAGGGCAAGGGGGATGGGCTGGGTGAGGTAGAGCGAGGCGTCGTGGAGGCGGTCGCCGTCGAAGAGGGTGATGGGAATGAGGCGGCTGGCGGTGGGCTTGCCGGAGGGTCCGGTCCACTCCAGCACGGCGATGGCGCGGAGGGTGGAGGCTGGCGGCGGGCTGGTGCGGATGCGGCCCGGATACTGGGCCGGGAGCAGCGGCGCGGCGGCCAGACCGAGCAGCAGAAAGGCGATGGGCAGACGAGCGGGGACGCGGGTATGCTGGAGTTGCCCGGAGGTCGAACGCGGCAGAGATCGAAGCTGGGATCGAAGCAAGTATCGAAGCTGGGATCGAAGCTGGCACAGGCCGGGGCAAAGCGAGGAGCGCAGGATGGAAGTACACGAGAAAGTGGCCAACTTTACACTCCAGGACGACCAGGAACAGACGGTGAACCTGACGGACTTTGCCGGCAAACCGGTCGTACTCTTTTTTTATCCCAAAGCAGACACGCCTGGCTGCACGATTGAGGCCTGCGGCTTTCGGGATACTTTCACGAAACTGCAAGCGGCGGGAGCGGTGGTGCTGGGCATCTCGCGGGATACGCCGAAGGCACAGCGGAAGTTTCGGGAGAAGTACAGCCTGCCGTATCCGCTGCTGGCGGATGTGGATGAGACGGTCTGCAACCAGTTTGGCGTGCTGAAGGAAAAGAACATGTATGGGAAGAAGGTCTGGGGGATCGAGCGGACGACGTTTGTGATTGGCCCGGATCAGACGCTGGTGAAGATCTTTCCGAAGGTGAAGCCGGAGGGCCACGCCGAAGAGGTGCTGGCAGCACTGCAGGGCTGACGGAAAGAGCAGCAGGGACAGGGCAGACCAAAGTTAGAGCAAGGTCAGGCCAAGGGCGCGAGGGCGGACAGGATGGCGGATGAGCGGGCTGGGGCGGCGATCGAGCAGCTGCGGGCGGAGTTGCGGTATCACGAGCATCGGTACTATGTGCTGGATGCGCCGGAGATCAGCGATGCGGCCTATGATGCGAAGCTGAACGAGCTGCGGCGGCTGGAGGCGGCGCATCCGGAGCTGGTGACGGAGGATTCGCCGACGCAGCGTGTGGGCGGACGTCCGGCGGATGGCTTTCGCAAGGTGATGCACTCGCGCCCGATGCTGTCCCTGGACAATGTGTACAACGCCGAGGAGTTGAGGGCGTGGGACCGGCGGGTGCGCGAGCTGGCCGGTGAGCTGGCGGTGCAGTATGTGGCGGAGATGAAGCTGGATGGGCTGTCGCTGGCGCTGCACTATGCGCTGGATGGGCAGGGCAATGCACGGCTGGTGCGCGGGCTGACGCGCGGCGATGGGCAGACGGGCGAGGACGTGACGGGCAATGTGCGCACGATTCGCAGCGTACCGTTGCGGATTCCGGCGGCGCGGCTGAAGGGGCTGCTGGAGGCCGGAAGCGGACAGGATGGCAGTGTTCCGGCAGGAAGTGTACAGGCCGCCGACGGGCAGGTGGGCAATGAGGCCGGTGGCGTCGATGCGGCAGCCGTGGAGCGGCCAAGGCTGGAGGTGCGCGGCGAGGTGGTGATGCCGATTGCCTCCTTCCAGCGGATGAACGAGGAGCGCGAGCGGGCCGGGCTGAGCGCGGCGGCGAATCCGCGGAATGCGGCGGCGGGAACGCTGCGGACGCTGGAGCCGCAGGTGGTGGCGCAGCGGCGGCTGGATTTCTATGCGTACTTTCTGCTGCAGGATGGCGGGTATTTTCCGGCAGGGCAGGCGGCGACGCTGGATACGCTGGATGCGCTGGGATTTCGCGTGAATCCCAATCGCGCGGTGTGTGCAACGGTGGAGGAGCTGATTGCGTTTGTGGATTGCATTGAGAGCCTGCGGGGGACGCTGGGCTACGAGATCGACGGCGTGGTCATCAAGGTGGACCAGCAGGCGACGCAGTTGCGGCTGGGGTATACGGGCCGGGCGCCGCGCTGGGCGATTGCCTACAAGTATGCGGCGCGCGCGGGCATCACGCAGCTGCTGGAGATCCAGGTGACGGTGGGCCGCACGGGGAAGCTGTCGCCGGTGGCGGTGCTGCGTCCGGTGGGCATTGGCGGGACGACGGTGGTGCGGGCGAGCCTGTTCAATGCCGATGAGGTGGCGCGGCTGGGTGCGCGACCGGGGTCGTGGGTGCGCGTGGAACGCGGCGGCGATGTGATTCCGAAGATTGCCGAGGTGGTTCCGCGCCCGGAGAATGAAGCGGGCATGGAGGAGTCACCGGAGCCATTCCGGATGCCGGATTGCTGCCCGGTGTGCGGGACAGCGGCGCGGCAGGCCGAGGGCGAGGTGGATCGCTACTGCGTGAATACGGACTGCCCGGCGCGGCTGGTGCAGTCGCTGCTGTACTTTGCGCATCGCGGGGTGATGAACATTGACGGGCTGGGCGAGGCGCTGGTGCAGCAACTGACGGAAAGCGGGCTGGTGCGCTCGATTGCCGACCTGTATACGCTGACGGCCGAGCAACTGGTGGGACTGGAGCGGGTGGGGGAAAAGTCTGCGCAGTCGCTGCTGGAGGAGATTGCGCGATCGAAGGAGGCGGGACTGGCGCGGCTGCTGATGGGGCTGGGGATTCGCTTTGTGGGCGAACGGACGGCGGAGCTGCTGGCGGGTGCCTTTGGGTCGATGGAGGCGATTGCCGCAGCCAGTGCAGACGAACTGGAGGCGGTCGATGAAGTGGGTCCGAAGGTGTCGGCCTCGATTCGGGAGTTCTTTGCCAACGAGCGAAACCAGGCGCTGGTGGCAAGGCTGGCTGCGCTGGGGCTGAAGATGACCGCAGAGAAGAAGCAGAAGAGCACACAACTGGCCGGGTGGACGTTTGTGCTGACGGGAACGCTGCCGACGCTGAGCCGCGAGGAGGCCAGGGAACGGATTGAGGCCGCGGGTGGCAAGGTCTCCGGCTCGGTGAGCAGGAAGACGAGCTACGTGGTGGCCGGCGAGGAGGCGGGCAGCAAGCTGGCCAAGGCGCAGGAGCTGGGCGTGGCGGTGATTGACGAGGCGGCGCTGCTGGAGATGCTGGCAGGCGGGGAGTGAGCGCTGGGCAGCGGTTGCTGCGTGGGCAACTCTTTCCCAGGGAGCGGGTTTGACGGAGGGTGCGGGGGAACTGGAGCATGCGGCGCAGGAATGGATTTCGTGCGGGTTGGGTGCTGGCGGGGATGCTGCTGACGGGCGCATCTGCGGTGGCACAGACAGCGTGTACGATGCCGCAGCCGCAGCTGCGGATCCGGCGCGCGAACCTCTTCTCTGACCAGCAGGAGCAGTGGCTTGGGGATGCGCAGGCGGACATGATTGAGCCGCGCTACATCCTGCTTCCCGAGGGCCAGAGCGAGTATCTGGACGCGCTGGGGCAGCGATTGTTGCAGCAGCTTCCGCCGACGCCGATTCACTACACATTTCGCATCTTCGAATCGCCGGATATGCGTGCGTTTTCGCTGGCGGGCGGACATGTGTACATCAGCCGGAAGCTGATCATGGATGCGCAGAGCGAGGATGAGCTTGCGGCGATGCTGGCGCAGGAGATTGGAAGGATCTACATCCATCACTCGGCAACGGCGGTGACGAGGCGGATCGAGAGCACGCTGCACAGGAAGCATCTGGGTGGGCGTGCGGATGTGTATGACACGTTTGAACGAATGCTGAACATGCCGACCGATCCGTATGCGTATCTCTCCCCGGATGAGCAGGAGCACGATGAGCTGATGGCGGACCGCGTGGGTCTGTATGCGATGATCCGGGCGCATTTCGATCCGGAGGCATTTCCTGCGTTTCTGGACCGGGTGAATGACAATGGCGGCTACACGGGAAATCTGCTGACGGATATGTTTTACCTGACGCCGGTGATCAGCCTGCGGGTGCGGATGGCGCAGAAGCTGGTGCACTCGCTGCCGAAAAGCTGCCAGGCGGAGAAGGTAGGGGAGAATCCGGATTTCAAGGCCTTTCAGAATGCGGTGGAGCAGGGCCGGATTGATCCGTTTGTTGCCGACTCCTCGGGAGTGAAGCCGCTGGAGCTGACCCCGCCGATGCAGCCGGGCGAAAAGCAGGTGCGGTTGAGCCTGGATGGCAGATATGCGCTGGCGCAGGACGATTACCAGATTCACGTGCTTTCCACCGCGCCGCTGCGAGGGATGTTTTCGATCGATGCGTTTCTGGCAGAGAAGGCGCAGTTTTCGCCGGACTCGAAGAGCGTGGTCTTCCACTACAACGACATGCATGTGGAGAAATGGGATGTGGCCACGGGCCAGCCGACCAACATTCAGGACTTTGTGAACTATGCCGGCTGCCTGCAGACGAGCCTGTCCCCGGATGGCGAGGCGATGGCCTGCGTCACCCCTTCGGTGGGCGTGATGGGGACGTATACGTGGCTGGAACTGGCCGACCTGAAGCGTGGGACGATGCTTTACAAGAACCACGACTTCAACCAATATCCAAGCGGTCAGGGGCCATTTCCCGTTGAGATGCGCTGGTCGCGGGATGGCCGCTACTTTGTGGCGGCTTCCGGTCTGAATTTTTTGGTGTATGACACCCTGGCACGACAGACCGTCAACGCGAACAACATGCCGACGTATATCCGCCAGGAGCCATTCACGTTTGCGGGATCGGAGAAGATGGTCTTTCTCTGCGACTGGAGTGGTCCGACAGGGTCCATGGATCAGATGTTTCGGATGTGCACCGCGACGTTTCCGGGCGGGGAGGTGCTGAAGCGGTTTCCGTTGCCCTATGGAAAGCTGCGGAGCCTTACGGATGGGAAGCATGTGCTGTTTGGGCCGCTGGACAAGGCGGCGGAGGGCGCGGTTGATCCGATGACGGGGAAGCTGGACGGCGAGTATCTCTACGATGCGGTGGATCGGGCCGGGAACAAGACTGCCATGGAGTTGCCGGATGGAAGGCTTGGAGTGATGACGGGAAAGGGTGCGCTCGAAAGCATCCGGTTGCCGCTGACGCCGCTGACCGAGTTGAAGACCAGCAGCTTCAGCCCGAATGGCCGCTATCTGGCGGTCTCCAGCCGCTCACGGAGCGGGGTTTGGGATATCACGACGGGCCAGCGCGTGCAGGAGCGATTTCCCTTTCTGGCCGGATGGGTGAGCGATACGGGCAGCCTGCAGGCAAATTTCATTCCGCACGAGATTGACCAGATCACGGATCCCTTTTCGTTTCCCATCCGGATGGGAAGTGTGACGCTGCGCTACCACCCGATCGATCGCATGGTGGACTACAGCAAAGGGGTGCGATTGGCGGCTTTCGATGCGGTGAGCGGGAAAAAGCTCTGGACACGCACGTATTATCAGGGTCTTCCGCAGCCGGTTCCAGCCGAGGGAGACCGGACGCTGCTGGTGACGAACTTCCACAACTGGAATGCACATGGGAAGCTGATACGCACCTCGGACCAGTCCCTGGAGTCGTACTTCAATCCGAAGGGGACGGTGGTGGAGGTGATCGCAAACCGGACGGGCAAGCCGGAGCATATCCTGTTCAGCCCGGAGGTTCCGGCGAAGGCCTGCTTCTGCGAGGAGCACCAGGCGGACCTGTTCGGAGGGATGATGGCCGTCTACAGCATGCACAATGAGACGGCGATCTATCGCGTGAAGGATGGCAGGCGGCTGTTTGCCTTCTTTGGGCGCGCGGTGGCGGGGGATGACTCGCTGGGCATGATTGCGGCTACGAATCGCATGCAGGAGCTGAATCTCTACGACACGCAGCATGGACGACTGCTGGCGCATAGGATGCTGGATCAGGCGATTCTGGCGGCGCATTTTGACCGGGCGCACCAGCAACTGCTGGTGGTGACGGCGGCGCAGGATCTTTACCGGATTGATCTGGCGAAGATGCTGGCAGCGCGTGCGGCGCAACAGTCAGCCAGTGGACCGGCGGCCGGGAACAGGCCGGGGAAACGTCAGTAGAAGAGGTATTTGCGCCAGCGGTCGTCGCCGCGGCCGAGCATGCGCATGATCTGTCGGCTGGTGTGGAGGCTGAAGGAGCGCGGCTCGCGCAGCAGGTGCATGTCGTCGATTTCGCTGAGCAGGCGGTTGCCTTTGCGGCGGTTGCAGGCGTGGCAGCAGGCGACGAGATTCTCCCAGGTGGAGCTGCCGCCGCGGGAGCGCGGGTGGACGTGGTCGAGCGTGAGCTCGTTGGGCGAGAGGACGGTGGCGCAGTACTGGCAGGTGTTGCGGTCGCGGAGCAGGATGTTTTTGCGGGAGAGCGCGCGGGTCTGGTGGGGGATGCGGCGGTACTCGAGCAGGCGGATGACGGAGGGCATGGCCATGCGGCTGCGCTGGGCGTGAAGCTGGACGCCGTGCTCCTCCTCGGTGCGGGCGATGCCCTTGAGGACGAGGACCAGCGCGCGGCGTGCGCCGCAGATGTTGATGGGCTCGTAGGAGGCGTTGAGCACGAGGACGGGCATCTGGAGCACCTGGCCGGATGCGGTGCAGAGCTGGCCCTCCTGGGGCAGGACACGAGCGGCTTTTGCGAGTGACTTCTGCTTGCGGGCGTGGATCATGGCTTTACCAAGCGACATCGGAATCTCCTCGGGCAAAGTGTGGTTTCGTCGTGCGGTTGCGGTCTCCTGTGCGGCGGGAATGGGGCTGCGGGGCATGCTCCGGGGTGGCTAGGTGGGATGCGGCGGAGCCGGGCCGGCTGACGTGATTTGCCTGGCGGATGTTGCCCGGTTTGCGGGGTAAGACTCTGCGGGAACGGGATCGTCGAAATCGTCGGCATCGAGATCGGCCAGAAAGAGATCGTCCGGAGTGAACTCCGGCACCGGGGAGCGGGTTGCGGCCGCGTCGGCGGGGTTGGGCCAGAAGTCGGCGAAGCGGGCATCGGACTCATCGCCGAGCTGGTCAAGGAGCTGGTCAGGGCCATCGGCTGTGGGGCTGCCCTGGGCGCGGGCCAGCGAGGCGACCAGGACGGCGGTGGCTCCGGCGGCGAGCAGGGCGCGGGCGCAGGCATCGACGGTGGCGCCGGTGGTGACGATGTCATCGATGAGGAGAACGGTGCGGCCGGTGATCTGCTGCGGACGCGAGACGTGGAAGGCCTGCTCGAGGTTGGCCCAGCGCTCGCTGCGCTGCAGGGTGACCTGCGGCGCGGTTTCGCGCTGGCGGACGAGCGAGGCGGGCGAGAGCGAGAGCTGCCAGTGGGGATGGCTGCGGCGCAGGCTGCGCAGCGCCGAGGTGGCGAGCAGGCGGGACTGGTTGAAGCCGCGGCGACGGAGCCTGCGCGGATGCAGGGGTACGGGAACGACGAGCATGGGCTGCGGCGGATCGGCGGCGAGGGTGGCGATGGTGCCGGCCAGGAGACGGCCGAGCGGATGGGCCAGCGAGCGGATGCGCTTGTACTTGTAAGCGTGGACGATGCTGCGGAGCGGACCACGGTAGGTGGCAAAGGAGACGACGCGGCGAAAGGGCGGCGGAGCCTGCAGGCAGTTGAGGCAGAGGATGGATGCCGGCTGGCCGACCAGACGCAGCATGCGGGCGGTGCCGCACTGGCCACAGACGTGGGTGGGCAGGCGGCTCGAGGCAATCTGCTGCCAGCAATGCGGACAGACGGGAGCCAGTGCGGGCTGGTGGACGGGGGTATCGCAGAGAAGGCAGCGGGAGGGAAAGAGCGTGGCGAAGAGATGGGTGGGAATGGAGGCCAGCGAGGCACGAAACAGAGCAAACGCGCGGCTGGAGCCAGAGGGTGGGAGCGCGCGGATGCGGCTTGGGGTCGGAATCGCTGCGGAACGAGGGTTGCTACTGAATTCGCACCTCACAGACCAGAGCTGATGAGAGGCCGCGGAAACCGTGCGTGGCGACCTGCGGACAGTATAAGCAGAGGGCGGTGCAGAAATCCACGAGGAAATGCAGGCGAGGGCTGGAATTCACGGGATTTTGAGGCTGGAGGGGGAGGATTCCCGAAGGCGCGGGGAATCTTCTATAGTCGCAGTACTGCGAGGCGGCAGCAGCGTGCCGGTGTTTGCAGGGGAGGATGGCAGTGACCACATTTCGTCCGTATGTCTCCGGGGAGCAGTCGCCTGCGGAGTTTACCTTTCGCGCGCTGGTGCTGGGCTCGATCTTTGGGAGGATCTTTGGCGCGGTGACGGTGTATGTGGGGCTGCGGGCGGGGCTGACGGTGGCGGCCTCGATCCCGATCTCGGTGCTGTCGATCAGCATTCTGCGGGTGTTTGGGCGGTCGTCGATTCTGGAAAACAACATTGTGCAGACGACGGGCAATGCCGGCCAGTCGATTGCGTCGGGGGTGATTTTTACGCTGCCGGCGCTGATTTTTCTGGGGTTTGATCTGGAGTACACGCGGATCTTTCTGCTGGCACTGGTGGGCGGATGGCTGGGCGTGCTGTTCATGATTCCGCTGCGGCGGCAGTTGATTGTGGAGGAGCATGAGGTGCTGGCGTATCCGGAGGGAACGGCGTGCGCGGATGTGCTGATTGCCGGGGATCGCGGGGGATCGTTTGCCAGCCGGGTGTTCTGGGGTCTGGGATTGGGCGGTCTGTATACGCTGTTCCAGAACGAGAACCTGCTGGCGGCCTGGCCGGCGACACCGAATTATGAGCCGGATCTGGGAGCGGACCACATCCTGAAGGGTGCGGCGATACGGGCGGACGTGACGCCGGAGTATCTGGGGGTGGGCTACATTATCGGGCCGCGCGTGGCCGGGGTGCTGGTGGCCGGCGGAGTGATCTCCTGGCTGGTGCTGATGCCGCTGCTGTGGTTCTTTGGTGGGGCGCTGCATCATCCGATCTATCCGGGGACGCGGCTGGTGCGGGACATGAGCCCGAGCGATCTGTGGTCCACGTATATCCGTCCGATGGGCGCCGGCGCGGTGGCAGCGGCCGGGCTGATTACGCTGCTGAAGACGGTGCCGACGCTGGCGAGCGCGCTGATGGGCGGCATCCGGTCGATGCGTGCCGGAGGCGGCGCGGCGCGGGCCGGCCGGACGGAGCGCGATCTGCCGATGAGCGTGGTGCTGGGCGGGTCCGTGGTGCTGGTGGCGATCATGTTTCTGTTTCTGCAGTTTCATCCGGTGCCGGGAGCGCTGGTGGGGGTGTGGGCGAATCTGGCGGCGTCGCTGCTGGTAGTGGTCTTCGGCTTCCTGTTTGTGACGGTGAGCTCGCGGATTGTGGGGATTGTGGGCAGCTCGGCAAGCCCGGTCTCCGGGATGACGATTGCGACGCTGATGGCGACGGCGGCGGTGTTTCTGCTGAAGGGCTGGACGGCACCGGCTTATGGGGCGCTGGCGATCACGGTGGGCGGCGCGGTGTGCATTGCGGCGTCGAATGCGGGGGACACGAGCCAGGACCTGAAGACGGGCTTCCTGGTGGGATCGACGCCGCGGCTGCAGCAGATTGCGCTGATGATCGGGGTCTGCGTTTCGACGGTGATTATCGGGTTTACGCTGACGGCGATGAATACGGCTTTTCAGGAGTTCCGGCTGGCACCGCAGAGCTGGGATATGAGCGTGCCGCATGCGGGCGTGGAGGTGGAGCAGGATGCGCATGCGCCGAAGACATTTACGACCAGCAGCGGGCAGCAACTGCATGGGGGCGACTACGTGGTGCTGAATGCGATTGGCTCGCCGGTGCTGGCGGATGGGAAGTATCTGTATTCACCGCAGACGAAACGGATTGAGGTGCAGTGGATCCAGGGGATTGGCAGCGAAAAGGCGGCGGCACCGCAGGCGCGGCTGATGGCGACGGTGATCAACGGGATTCTGAGCCGGAAGCTGCCGTGGGGACTGGTGCTGATGGGCGTCTTTCTGGTGATTGGCGTGGAGCTGCTGGGGATCCGGTCGCTGACGTTTGCCGTGGGCGCGTATCTGTCGATCGGGACGACGCTGGCGATCTTTGTGGGCGGGGTGGCGCGGTGGATGGTGGACCGGGCGTTGGCGAAGACGGGCGAGGCGGCACCGGAAAGCGAGGTAAGCGGCGGCTCGCTGTATGCCTCAGGCCTGATTGCAGCCGGAGGCATCATGGGGCTGGTGGGCGTGGCGATCAAGGCGTACGAATCGCTGACCGGGCGGGAGGTGCCGATCCAACTGCCGGAGCATACGTGGCTGCACCATGACTGGGTGTCGGTGGCGATGTTTGCGGCGCTGGCGTACTCGCTCTACTACTTTGCGCGGAAGCCGATGCCGAAGCAGGACTGAGCGGGCCGGGGGAACGCTGGCTGGGAAACGCAGGGCTGGGAAGTATCACGCCTGGGAAGCTTCAGGGCAGGCTGCGCAGGTGGCGGGCGGCGTCAGTGGCGGCAGGACTGGACGGGGCAAGCTCGACGGCCTGCTGGAAGGCGCGGCGGGCATTGCCGGACTGGCCGCGCTGGATGAGGATCTGTCCCCAGTAGTTCAGCGAGGCTGCGGCCAGCTCCGGGGGAAGCGTGCCGGCGCGGGCGCTGCAGGCGGCGTGGGTGGCCAGCCAGGCGAAGTCGGCTTCACATTGCGGACGGCGGTGATAGAAGGCCGGCAGGTGCCAGCTGGTGGCCGCGCGCATGAAGCGAACCTCGGGGTTGTCGGGCGCGGCGGCGACGGCCTGATCGAGGCGGGCCAGGCCCTCGGTGGCGTTGCGGTGCAGATTCCAGATCTGCCAGTCGTGGGCGGCATCGAGCAGCTGCAGGCTGCCGTGGTAGGCCTCGGCGGTGGGATCGCCGGGGTAGCTCTGCTCGAGACTGTCCAGCGCGGCGTGGGCGGCGCGGTCGGCGCTGCGGCTGCCGGAGGTGAGCATCTGGAAGTAGGCGGTGCGGGCGGCGGCCAGCTTCTGCGCGTAGAGGTCCGAAGAGGACTCGCGGTTCAAGGCGGTGGCTGGCCCAGCCGGCGGCAGGGCGTGGGCCGATGGCGAGGCCAGAGCCAAAGACAGAACAAGCGGCGGGACGAAAAGCAGGGCAAGCGCAGACGGCGCGAAGTGCTGCAGCTCTGCGCGGCGGGCGAGCCGGAGCCATGCCGAAGAAGCCAGGATGCGGGGGCAGCGAGGGATCATCATCCTACTCCAATTTTAGCGAAAACGGGGTGGTTTGCCCGGCGGGCGGCGGTGCGGGATAAGGGCCGAATTCCGGGGTGGGCATCGCTGATTCCTCATCTGGATGGGCTGCCACGCGGACTGGTGGCCAGCCGGACTGGCAGATCTTTGGGCTGGCAGCTATTTGGACGGGCAGCTACCCGGGCTGGTAGCTAGCCAGTCTGGTAGCTAGACAGGCTGGTAGCTGCGATCCTTCCATCGGGCTGGCCGACCGAGGAGCTTGCGCGCAAGGGCGGTCCACTCCAGGACGAGCAGGACGAGGATGCCGAGCGGATGGAGCAGGGCGCTGCGCATGGGCTGGCGGAAGCGGACGGCCGAGGCGATGCGCTGGATGAGGCCGAAGCTGAGCGCGGTGAGCGCGAGCTGATAGACGCGGCCGTTGCCGGCAGACAGGGCCCAGAGCATGAGCGGCAGCGGAAGGAGCTGGCCAAGGCCAAGCAGGAGGGTGAAGATGCCGATGCGCGAGGGCGCGGCAATGCCTTCGGTGGCGTTTTTGCTGAGGCCGCTCCAGACCTGGGCGGCATTGCGGTACATGCGGCAGGAGGCGTCGGCGCTGAGGTCGTAGAGGCGGGTCTGGATGCCGTGGCGACGGAAGAGCTGCGGCAGCAGGAGGCCGTCATGCATGGTGGTGCGGATGGCGGAGTGGCCGCCGGAGGTGTAGTAGGCGGAGCGGCGGACGAGCAGAAACTGGCCGCAACCGGCGGCAAAGCCGGGCCGACGCGTGTAGCGCTCGCCGACGAGCGGCAGGAAGCCGAGCAGGATGAAGTGAATGAGCGGCAGAAGCAGCCACTCGAGCCAGGTTTCGGTCTGCTGGCGGGGGAATCCGGTGACCATGCCGGTGGAGTCCGGATGCAGCTCGGTGAGCATGCGGGAGAGGGCAAGCGGTCCGAGGCGGACGTCGGCATCGAGGAAGCAGAAGACGGGATGGGTGGCGAGCGAGGCCAGATGCCAGCAGGCATGCTGCTTTCCGTTCCATCCGGCAGGCAGCGGCGGGGCTGTCTCCAGGCGCAGGCGCGGATCGGAGGCAGCCAGCGAGCGAACGATCTCGGCGGTGCGGTCGGTGGAGGCGTCATCGAGGACGATCAGCTCGAGGGTGACCTGCTGGGAGGCGAGGACGGACTGGACGGCGGCGGCGATGGAGCGCTCCTCATTGCGGGCGGGAATGAGGACGGAGACGGGCAGCAGCTCGGGGTTGTCCCGGCAGAGGCAGGGACGGCGAAAGAGGCGGATGTTGGTGAGGAAGAGGAGCAGCGGGAGTGCGGCGGCAGCAAGTGCCGCCCAGGCCAGAGCCAGGGGGAGTGAGTTCATGGGTGCAGGCTTCCGTGATCGGGGTGGTAGGGTCGTCCGGTGACGAGGCTGAGCAGTCGCTTCCAAAGCTCGTAGACGCCGCCAATGCCGGAGCGGCCTTCGAGCAGGGGAACAAAGGCATCGGGGGAGCGCTCGATGGCGAGCATGGCCAGCTCGTCGAGGGTGGCAGCCTGGGCGTAGGCGAGCAGGTTGGTCCAGGTGCGGGGCTGCTCCATGCGGCCGTCGGCAATGTGGAGGGGTTCGCCGATGTTGACGAGGATCTCCGGCAGGCGCTCATTCCAGAAGGTGTATTCGATGGCGACGGGCAGGCAGGTGAGGCGGCCGGAGCGCGAAAGGAGCGTGCCGAGGCCGGAGCGGAATTCGATGGGCCGGCGACGGACATCCTGAAACTGACTTTCCGGGGTGATCCAGAGCACGGAGCCGGGACGGGCAAGCACCTGGCGGCCGGCACGCAGAAACTGCGCCGCGCCGCGGGGAGTGCCGTTTTCGACGGGAAAGAAGCCGAGGGGACGAAAGATGGAGTAGTGCTGGAGGGCTGTCGCGTCCATGGGCGCGTAGTGGTCGCGCTCGGGCAGAAGCGACTCGGCCAGCAGGATGGCGACGAGCGGATCCCACCAGGAGGCATGGTTGCCGAAGAGGATGAGCGATTCGGCCTGGCGGGGGATGCGGTCGGCATTGGCGACGCGCAGGGCATGGAAGTGGCGGCGCATGTGCCAGCGGGCATAGAGACGGAAGAAGGCAAGACGACGACGGGCAGGAGCCAACAGCCCGGTGGGGGGCGACGCAAGGGCGGTGAGTTCGTCCATGGCAGGCTCCGGGGCAGCGCGGGGGTGGGAGCAGGCCGGGCTTCGGCGATGCGCGCAGTGCCCTGCTTGTAAGGATGCCAGAGAAGCGGGGACGATGCACCGATGGGGATGGGGAATTTGATGGCCTGAAAGGCAGTGGCAGCCGGGCATATGATGGTTGCATGGCGAGGAGCTCGTCGCCATGCAAGCCAATTCTGCTGGTAGTGTGCTGGGTTTGCCGGGAAACAGGTTGCAGAGCGCAGGTTTGTTGCGGGGGGCTGGAGTCATCCGGCCGGGCATGCTGCTGCGCGCGAGCCGGGTGCTGGCGTTGCTGCTGGCAGCAACCGGTGCGCTGGCGGGAAGCGCACGGGCGTGGGCCGCAACGGACAGAGTGCCGAGCCACCGAACCAGCCAGCCAGCGGCGGCCAGCGGCTCGGCGGGCAAGGGCACGGCGGCCAATCCCGATGAGCGCTGCGCCGCCTGCCACCGGGCGATTGTGGAGCGCTACGAAAAGACGCCGATGGCACGGGCCAGCGGCACGGCCATGGATGGGCTGATTCCGGCTGACTTCCGGCAGGCGACGACCGGCGTGGAGTACCGGATTGAAGCGGTGCATGGGCAGGCGGAGCTGCTGTATTCGCGGCCGCCGATTCGGATTCAAGGCTCGGGGTTGCCGGGCTCGACGCGGCAGAGCTCGACGCGGCAGAGCTCGACGCAGCAGGGCTCGACCCAGCAGGGCTTGGAGCTGCCGGCGCTGCAGGGGGCGCGCCAGCTGCGCTATGCGATCGGCTCCGGCCTGCGCGGAAGGACCTACCTGTTTGAGGAGGATGGCTACTGGTTTGAGGCACCGATCAACTGGTATGCCCGCAAGCGGATGTGGGATATGGCGCCGAA
Organism: Acidobacteriota bacterium; assembly: GCA_021804965.1. Lineage (GTDB taxonomy): Bacteria > Acidobacteriota > Terriglobia > Terriglobales > Acidobacteriaceae > Acidicapsa. Next base: position 18,017 of record JAJZGG010000020.1, on the reverse strand, counting down.
TTTTCTGCAGGCCAGCGAGATGCCGCTGACGCTGCCGGTGGATCCGGGATGCCTGCGCTGCCACGCAACGGGAGCGCGGCCGTCGATGGAGCAGGCTCGGAACCGCTATGCGGGAGCGCCGTTTGCGCAGGGTGGGATCGGGTGCGTGGCCTGCCACGGCGACCCGTCCGAGCATCTGGCGACCGGTGGGCGTGCGTCGATGCTGGTGCTGGACCGGCTGCCGGCCGAAGCGCGGGACTCGATCTGCCTGAGCTGCCATATGGAAGGCCAGGCGGCGATTGTGCATGCAGGCCGGAAGCTGGAGGATTTTCGTCCCGGAGAAAGCATCTGGCAGTATGCCAGCTTCTATGTGCATGCCAGCGAAAAGGGCTCGGGAGGACGCGCGACCGGGCAGTGGGAGGCGCTGCTGGCCAGCGCCTGCAAGCGGGCCTCCGGAGATCGGATGACGTGTACGACCTGCCACGATCCGCATGGGAGCGACCGGCTGATGACGGCCGCCGAGCGCGTGGACTGGTACCGCGGACGCTGCCTGAGCTGCCATGAGACGGCCGGGGGCGGATTTTCCGCGACGCACCATCCGGAGCAGCGGGATTGCGCGAGCTGCCATATGCAGCGGGCCGAATCAAACGATATTGCGCACGAACAGGTGACGGATCATCGGATTGTGCGGCGGTTTGCCGGGCGATCGATTCCGCCGGCCACCCACGGGCCGCTGGTGGAGGTGGGTGCGAAGGGGATGCTGCAGCCGACCGACGGCCGGGAGCTGGGGCTGGCCTATGCGCAGTTTGCCGCGTTGGGGGATCGGGCCGCCTATGCCCGCGCACTGGCGATCCTGAAGCAGGTGGCGGCAGAGCCGGCCGGCAGCAGCGATCCGACCGTGCAGGCACAGCTTGGATTCCTGGAGCAGCTGGGCGGAGCCGACCAGCCGGCGGCCTCTGCCTATGCGCAGGCACTGCGCAAGCAGCCGGACGACAGCTTTGCGGAAGGGAATCTGGGCCTGATTCTGGCCCGGCATGGCCAGGCGCAGGCCGCCGTGCGGCTGTGGCGGAGCGCCCTGGCGCTGGACCCGGCACAGACGGCGACCGGGGTGAACCTGGCGACGGTCGAATGCGGGCTGGGGGATCGCGAGGATGCGCTGGCGGCACTGGAACAGGTGCTGGCCTTTGCACCGGATGATCGGCAGGCACTGGCCCTGGAGGTTGCAATCCGCGAAGGAAAACAGCGGTGCGGCAGCCGGGCGGGAATCTAGAGACGCCAGGGGAATCGAACAGGTAAATGTCTACCCCTGGCGCGGAGGATTGTGGTTTGCCTGTCCTCGTCGTGGGAGGGATGCCCTCCGGGGGAGCAACGCGACGCAGACAGCCGGCGGAACGGGAGAGTTTCAGTAAAGCAATTTATTGGCCCCGGAACGAAGTCGCCCCGGGTAGTGGTATGACCAATGGGCGAGATTTTGGGTGGTATGGATGGGGAAAATGAGGGGCGGATGCGGGGTTTGAATTGCTATGTCAAGATGTGGACAATATATGCAAAGTATGCCGGGTAAATGTTATGGATATTGCGCGAAGTTGCGGGTGGAGGCAGGGGGATGCAGGGGTGGGATATGGGAAGACTGCCGGGGGGATGCGGAAAGCAAGCCTATTGTTTTCAATAGATATTTCCTATGATTTTCAGGATGTTGGGGTGAGGCCGGAAGCGGTGGGCTGTGCGGAGATTTGACTATACCGATTCAATCGATTGTTTGGGAAAAAATCCTCCGAAAGGTTGACAATCGTTTCCGTCATTCGATATTGTTCATCGGTGCTGCAGAAATAGTTTTTGTTTCGCCGAACGGATTTCGGTGAGTCGTTGTGCAGCCGGGCTCATGAAGGGGACTTCAGGGAGCGGAGGGAAAACAAGAGAACGGGACTCGCCAGCGTGGCAGGACTCGTCGGATTGCCCAGGCAGAGCATTCAGCAGACGTTACGGAGCAGGCATCCAGACCGGAGCAGATCCGGCGGAGGAACCGGGATGAAGCAACGCGATTGGTTGAATGGCTGCGGAGGGCAGATGCAACTTATTTAACCTGGAGTATTTCTCAGGAGACCGCATGACTAAGTACACGCGGACAGCATATGGATTGGTTCTCCTCACCATCGTATGCCTGTTCTCAACGACGATGGCCCGTGCCCAGTCGGTCTATGGATCGATCTTTGGTACGGTCACCGACAAGACGGGTGCCGTAATTCCAGGCGCCACGGTTGTGGTGATCGACGAAGGCAAAGGCACGAAAGTGACCGTGACCACCAATGGAACGGGTGATTACACGGTGTCCCACCTTATCCCTGACACGTATGACGTGCAGGTTACAGCCAAGGGATTTGAGACTTCGACGGTGAAGGGTATCGTGGTGCTGGCGGATACCTCGCCGCGCTCGGATATCACGATGGGAGTTTCGAGTGCGGGAGCGCAGACGGTAACCGTCAATGCGGATTCCGTGCCGGAACTGAAGACCGACCGTGCCGACGTTTCGACGATCTTCAACTCGCAGCAGGTGAATGACCTGCCGGTTGAGGGTCAGAACTATGCCAACCTGCAGCTGCTGCTGCCGGGTGCCCAGCTGCTGGGCTGGTCGCATGCTGCGGACGAAAACCCGCAGGCATCGCGCCAGATCCAGATTGACGGCCAGGCCTTCGGTGGTGTGGCGTACGAGCTGGACGGAACCGACAACCAGGACCCGATTCTGGGCATTATCGTCATCAACCCGTCGCTGGACTCGATCACCGAGTCGAAGGTGACGACGCAGAACTTTGACGCCGAGTTGGGCAAGGCTGTGGCTGCTGTGGAAACGGTGCAGACCAAGTCGGGTTCGAACAACTTCCATGGCAGCGCGTATGACTTCCGTACGGGCAATGCCAACCTGGCGAAGGATCCGTTTGCCGGAGCTCCTGCACCGGGTATCAAGAACAAGTTTGGTGCCACGATCGGCGGGCCGATTCTGAAGAATCGTCTCTTCTTCTTTGGTGCCTATGAAGGACAGCGTCAGAAGGTGGGATCGACGGCGACCAACACGCTGCCGAGCAAGCTGCTGACGGAAACCTGCTTGGGCAAGGAAACGGGTCCGAGCCAGATCCCGGGTTGCGATTTCAGCGAGTATCTGAGCACGCTGGGCAGCAAGGGAACAATCTATGACAACAGCGCTGCTGGCGGGGGCAATCCCTTCCCCGGCAACGTGATCCCGGCCTCCCAGGTGAGCAAGCAGTGGACGAACATGCTGACCTACCTGGAGCCGTATGTGCTGAAGGAATCCGGTGGCGACCTGAACGGTCTGGATGCCAACTCGGTGGAAGCCGGCACGGGTATCTTCAACAGCGATCTGTGGACGGTCCGCGTGGACGACACGATCAACGACAAGGCGAATGCGTTTGTGCGCTTCTCGCGCTGGACGAACACGCTGGCCGGTGCGCAGATGTATGATCCTGCCGGCGGCGGAGTGGGCGCAGGCGGTCCTGGCTTTGGTATTGGCGGCTACGGTGGCAACTCCACCAGCGCCGACGACAGCCTTGCCATCGGTTCCGACTATGTGTTCAGCCCGACCCTTGTGGCTGACCTTCGTCTGGGCTACATGCGCTACAACATTGCCGACCAGAAGAACGACCAGAGCACGGAGTTTGCCAACACGCTGGGCATTCCGGGCATCAACTTCGGCACGTTCTTCACGGGCGGTTCTCCGGGCTTCTTCATCCAGACACTGCCGGGCGGCGCCCAGCAGCCGCTGTATGGCGACGGCCTGAACATCAGCCGTTGTAACTGCCCGCTGACCGAGCGTGAGGACCAGTTCCAGATTGTGAACAACTGGACCAAGACGATCAGCAACCACGAGATCAAGGTGGGCATGGACCTTCGTTATGGCCGGAACCTGCGTGTTCCGTCGGATAACGATCGCGCCGGTCTGCTGAACTTCAACGCGCAGGAGACTGCCCAGAACGGTGCAGGCGGCACGGGCCTCGGCTTTGCCACCTTTGCGCTGGGTGATGTGACCAGCTTCAACCGCTTCGTCTCGACTTCGACCAACGCCAAGGAATTCCAGAAGCGCATGTTCTTCTATGCGCAGGATACGTGGCGCGCGACGAACAAGCTGACAGCCAACATTGGCCTGCGCTGGGAAGGCTACTTCCCGGAGACGGTGAACGGGCCAGGCAACGGCGCGCTCATGAACCTGAATGATGGATACCTGCATGTGGCCGGCATTGGCGGCATCGGGTCCAACATGGGATGGAACTTCCAGCCGAGCAAGATGTTTGAGCCTCGCCTGGGTGTGGCCTACCAGATCGACGAGAAGGATGTGATTCGCGCCGGCTACGGTCGGAGCTTTGACATCGGCGTCTTCGGATCGGTGTTTGGACACGTGGTGACGCAGAACCTGCCTGTTCTGGCCAACCAGAGCATCAGCAATGCGGGCGGCACGACGCAGGCCTTCTGTCTGGGTTCTCCGACGGACAACCCGGGTTGTAATCCTGCCAACAACGGAAGCGCACAGCCGAGCGGCGGTGGTCCTTTGACCTACGTTCCGATCTCTGTGCCGAGCAGCGGCCTGCTGCCGAACCCGGGCTACCTGGTTACGACCAAGGCTCGTCCGAATCCGATGCAGTACCCGACGCTGGATGCGTGGAACGTCTCCTACCAGCGCGCTCTGACGCCGACCCTTTCGCTGACGGTTGCCTACGTTGGAAACAAGGGAACGCACACGCTGAGCGACGGCGATGGCAACAACACGAACCCGAACGAAGAAGGCATTTTCATGCCGGGCACGATGAGCATCAATGGCCAGACGCTGCACTGGGATCCGAAGGCTCCCAGCACGCCGAACCAGTATGGTGCGACGTCGAATCCGCTGTATCTGCAGCGTTACTACGGCATGCGGCTGCAGGCCTGTTCGGATCCCAACTACACGCAGCCCAGCGATCCGAATCTGCCGGCGGGAGCCTGCGGATGGTCGCAGGGAATCAACTACTACGGTGACAACCAGAACACCCACTTCAACGCGCTGCAGATCACGCTGGCGCAGGCGATGTGGAAGGGTCTGGCTCTGAATGCCAACTATCAGTATGCCCATGCAACGGACTTCGCCAGCGGATACTCGACCTGGAGCCAGTCGGTTGCCTATGGCAATGACAGCAACGTGCGTCACCACTCGGCGACCCTCTACGGCAGCTATGATCTGCCCTTTGGCAAAGGCAAGCAGTTCCTGCCGGATGCCAACAAGGCAACGGATCTGATTGTCGGCGGCTGGGAGCTGAGCGGCACCTACAACGTGGCCAGCGGTCTGCCGTTCAGCCTTTCGGTGAACTGCTCGACGGCAGCCGGACCGGATCTGCCGAACGGACCGAGCACGGGCGCACCGTGCTACCCGAACATTGCACCGGGGATCAAGCTGCATACGCACCTGACCTCGTTCGTACCGGGCCAGGGCTGGACCTACTATCAGCCGGTTGCTCTGAACAGCAGCGGATTCTCGGATCCGGGTCTGGATCAGATCGGCAACGGCGGTCGTAACCAGTACTTTGGACCCAGCTTCTACAACGCCGATCTGGCGCTGCTGAAGAACATGAACGTGTGGCATAACGTGCTGACGCAGCTCCGTATGGATGCGTACAACGCGTTCAACCACATCAACCCAGGCAATCCTGGCGGGTATGTGCTGTCCACGGGCAGCATCACCGGCGAGGCCCCTGGACCTGGTCCGCGCCAGCTGGTGTTCTCGGCTCGCGTGCAGTTCTAACCACAAACGCAAGGCAACGAATCGCATGGGGAGCTTCGGCTCCCCATGTGAGTTTTTGTGGCAAGGGCGGAAAACAATGAGCCCGAAAATGAGCCTAGACTGGAAACAGCGGGACTGGAACAGCCGGGGACTGGAAACAGGCGGGATGCAAGGATGAATCGACGGGTGGAATACGGAGCGAAGAGCAGGAGCACAGGCCGGAGAGTGGCTGCGCTGCTGGTGGTGCTGAGCCTGGCGTGTGGCGTGGCCGGGAGACGGGTGGCTGGTGCGCAGGCGGCGACAGGGAATCCGACCGAGGTGCCAGCGGCGGGGGCAAGCTTTCAGCAGGCGCAGCGACTGGCATCGCATGGCAGGCTGGAGGCGGCGATGGTGGTGCTGAACGTGCTTGCGCAGAAGCAGCCGGAGCCGGCGGGTGTGGAGCGGCTGCGCGGCGAGATTCTGTATCAGAAGCAGATGCTGGTGGAGGCGAATGTGGCCTTTGCCCGGGCGCTGGCGGAGGATCCGGCCGACCGCGAGGCGATGGAGATGCGTGGGGTGACGCTGTATCGGCTGGCGCGGCCGGCGGAGGCGATTCCGCTGCTGGAGCGGGCCAATGCGGTGGTGAGCTCGGCGAATATCGATCCGGAGTATGTGCTTGGGCTTTGCTACATGGACGTGAAGCGCTATGACGATGCGCGGCATGCCTTTGCGCAGCAGTTCGGGTTTGCTGCCGACTCGCCGGCGGCGTATGTGGCCACGGCGCGGCTGCTGCTGCGGCGGGAGTTTACGGCGGAGGCGATTGCCTTTGTGCAGCATGCGTTGGCGGTGGATCCCAAACTGCCGATGGCGCACCAGTTGCTGGGCGAGATTGCGCTGGCACAGGCGGACCTGCCGAAGGCCATTGCGGAGCTGGAGAGCGAGGAGCGGCTGAATCCGCTGAATGGGAATCTGTATGAGCATCTGGGGGATGCGTATGTGCGGAGCGGGCAGTATGAGAAGGCGCGCAAGGTGCTGAATCGTGCGATTCTGCTGGAGCCGAATGATACGGGGCCGTACATACTGCTGGGCGAGGCGCTGACGGGATTGGGCGAGCCGGCCGAGGCGGTGCATTATCTGGCGCATGCCGAGCAGATGGATCCGGGCAATGCGGTGACGCATACGCAGCTGGGACGGGCGTATCGGGCGATGGGCGAACGGGCGCTGGCTGCCCGGGAGTACGAGATGGCCGTGGCGATCCAGCACCGGAATGATCCCAAACCGGCGCAAACACAGGAGAAATGACGGTGCAGGGCGGCAGACGGATGGGTTGGGCTGGCAGGGTTGGGGGCAGCCGGGTTGGGGCTGGCAGGACTGGCTGGTGGCCGGTGGCTGCGGTCTGCTGCGGCTGCCTGGCGGCAACGGCGCAGCAGCCTTCCGTGCGAAGCCTGCAGCAGGCCAATGCGGCCTTCCATGCCGGATATGCGGCGCTGGAGGCGCAGAAGCTGGATGTGGCGCGGGCGGACTTTGCGCGCGTGGTAAAGCTGGCGCCGACGCTGCCGGAGGGCCATATGGCGCTGGGCGCGGTGCTGGTGCAGCTGGGCCGCGTGCAGGAGGCGATTCCGGAGCTGAAGCAGGCGCTGGCGTTGAAGCCGGGCGATGCGGGGATACGGAACAATCTGGCGCAGGCGTATGTGGCCGAGGCGCGGAGTGCCGGGAGTGCGGCTGCGGCCGAGGCGGCGATGGAGCAGGCGGTGGAGGCCAATCCCGGGGACCCGACGCTGGAGGACAAGCTGGGATCGCTGCTGGGGCAGCAGAAGCAGTGGCCGCAGGCGGAGGCGGCGTTTCGCAAGGCGCTGGCACTGTCGGGTGCCGAGCCGGGTGCCGATGCGGGGCAGACGGCGCTGGAACACATGCATCTGGGCGTGGTGCTGGCCGAGGAGCAGCAGATGACCGATGCCGAGCAGGAGCTGCGCACGGCGACGCAGATGCAGCCGGCCAATGCGGAGATGGCCTATCAGCTGGGGCTGCTGCTGAGCCGCGAGGAGCGCGACGAGGAGGCTGTGGTACCGCTGGAGATGGCGGTGCATGCGGCGACGGGCGTGCCGCCGGGCGCGGACCTGGCGCTGGCGATGAGCTATCAGCGGCTGGGGCGGCAACTGGAGGCGATTCCGTACTTTGAAAAGGCGGTGGCAGCCGATCCGAAGGATGCCTCGGCGCTGAACAACCTGGGGTTGGCGCTGACGGAGACGGGCAAGGCCAAGGAGGCGATCCCGTACTTTGAGCGTGCGCTGGCGGAGAAGAGCGGCGACGCGGTGCTGCATGAGGACCTGGGCGTGGCATATATCCAGATGTCGGATTTTGCCGGAGCCATCGGGGAGTTTGAGGCGGCCGAGAAGCTGGATGGTAAAAATCCGGAGCTGCACTACGATCTGGGGCTGGCCTACAAGCTGAAGGACCGGATGGACGATGCGGTGAGCGAGCTGAAGCAGGCGGCGGCACTGGACCCGCGGCTGCCCGATCCTCCGTATACGCTGGGCGTGCTGGAGATGCAGATGGGGCGGCTGCCGGAGGCTGCCGACGCGCTGCGGACGGCGCTGGCGCTGCGTCCGCAGAATGGGGATGGGTGGGCGATTCTGGGCAGTGTGCTGCATGAGCTGCACCAGTCCGCGGAGGCCGAGCGCGCACTGCGCCGGGCGATGGAGCTGATGCCGTCGCAGCCGGGGCCACGGATTACGCTGGCGGCGGTGCTGGCCGAGGAGGGTCGCCAGGCCGAGGCCAGGGAGCTGCGCAAGCAGGCAGCCGAGCTGACGCGCGTGGCGGTGAACCGGCAACGGGCCACCTTCAGCGTGAATGCCGGCAACCAACTTCTGCTGCGGGGACAGATTGCCGATGCGGTGGGGCGGTTCCAGGAGGCAGTGGCTGCCGATCCGGGCTTTGCCGAGGCGCATCGGCAACTGGCGCTGGGGTATGAACGGCAGGGACGGACGGCGGAGGCTGCCACCGAGCGGGCCACGGCTGCGCGGCTGGAGGCTGCCGGGGGAACGGCAGCGCCGATCAGCGCCGGGCAGCAGGTGCCTGAGCATCCGAACGCTGCCCAGCCAGATGCCGCCCAGCCGAATGCTAGCCAGCCAAATTTACCTCAGCCGCAGGTGAGCCAGCCAGGTTCCAGCCAGCCAGCCAAATTTACCCCAGCCGCAGTAAGCTCAGCCGCAGCCGTCTGCCGAGCTGGCTTCAGGACTTGAGCAGGTCCTCGATGCGGGCCGGCAGCCGACGCACGCGCACGCCGGTGGCGTGATGGATGGCGCTGGTGATGGCGGGAGCGACACCGGCGAGGCCGATTTCACCGATGCCGCGCGCGCCGTACTCGCCCATGGCGTAATCGGGGTAATCGAGGAAGTGGACCTCAATGCTGGGGCTGTCGGCGGCGGTGGTGACGATGTAGTCGGCGAAGTTGTTGTTGATGGGATGCGCGTTGTTGGGCTCGTACTGGGTGGACTCGAAGAGCGCCATGCCGATGCCCATGACGGCGGCACCCATGATCTGGTTGGCACCGGCCTTGGGGTTGAGGATGCGACCGGCATCGATGACGGAGACAATGCGGCTGACGCGCAGGCGGGCGATGCCGGGATCCCAGGTGACCTCGGCAAAATGGACGCCGAAGGAGTGGGTGGAGTATTTGCGGGCCTGCGGCAGGGCGTAGAGCGGGTCAGACTGGCCGGCACCGTGGACAGCTTCGACGTTGGCCAGGCGGAGCAACTGCTGAAAGGGCTGGCCGGAGCCGGCAGGCTGGGTGTGAATGTGGACCATGCCGTCGGTGAAGGCCAGGGAGCTGACGGGCTTGCCGTGGAAGGGCGAGCCGGGTGTGCTGGAGGCCAGCTCCAGCATGGCGCGCATGGCCTTTTCTGCTCCGTCGGCAATGGCCGGGGTGATGGTGGCGGTGACGACGGAGCCGCCGGAGGTGGGACCGGGGATCAGCGAGCTGTCTCCGAGAACGACCTGAATGCGGTTGAGCGGCAGGCCGGTCTTGTCATTGAGGACCTGGGCGAAGATGGTGTAGGTTCCGGTGCCGACGTCCTGGGTGGCACAACTGGCCCGGACGGAGCCATCGTCGTGGAGCGAGACCTGTGCCTGTGCGCCGCCGCGGAAGGCTCCCCAACTGGCTCCGGCCACACCCCAGCCAAGGATGAGGTCGCCCTGCTTCATGGAGCCAACGGCGGCGGTGCGCCTGCTCCAGCCGAAGTGCTCGGCACCGACCTGCAGGCACTCCTTGTAATGACGCGAGGAGAATGGCTTGCCGGTGCTCTCGTCGATGAGGGTGTCATTCTTGAGGCGCAGCTCGACCGGGTCCATGCCAAGCTGGACGGCCAGCTCATCCATGGCGGATTCGACGGCAAAGAGGCCGGGAACGGCTCCGGGTCCGCGCATGGGGGTGGGAGCGCCGACGTTGCGGCGGACGAGTGCTGAGGTGACGAGCAGGTTGGGAGTGCTGTAGAGGAATGGGGTGGCCTCGCCGCAGTTCTCGCGGAAGTCGTCGCCGAGCGAGGTGTGGTTGCGGTAGTCCTGATGCAGGCTGACGAGCTTTCCGTCCTTTTGTGCGCCGATGCGGATGCGCTGCTGGGTCTCCGGACGGTGGCCGACGGCGGTGAACATGAGGTCGCGCGGGACGTAAACCTTGACCGGGCGAACGAGCTGGCGGCTGGCGATGGCGGCCATCAGGGAGTGGGGCCAGGGAAAGAGCTTGCCGCCGAAGCCGGAGCCCATGAAGCGGCTGATGACCTGGATGTTTTCCCGCGGGACGCCGAGCATCTCCGCCATGACGTTGAGGTGATTGACGACGCCCTGGGAGGATTCGTAGAGGGTGAAGCGGTGCCCGTCCCAGACGGCGACGGTGCCGTGCATCTCCATGGGATTGTGGGTGACGGTGGGCGTGACGTAGGTGGCATCGATCTGCACCGGAGCCGAGGCGAAGGCGGTTTCGACGTTGCCGCGCTTGCTCTCGGTGTGCAGCGGGAGCTCTTCGGTCTGGGGATCGTTGAGTTCGGTGGAGACGTTGGGCGTTTGCGCCTGGTAGGAGACGTGGACGGCGGCAGCGGCTGCCTGGGCCTGCTCGAGGGTCTCGGCCACAACCATGGCGACGTACTGGCCGTAGTAGCGGACGATGTTGTCGGCAAAGAGGGGGCGGGATTCGCCGGCGCGACCGCTGTAGCTGCCGGGGCCGACGTGGTAGAGCGAGGCGATGTTGCCGTGATGGAGAACCAGCAGGACGCCGGGCATCTTTTGCGCCTTTGCGGCGTCGATGGCGAGGATTTCGCCGCTGCCGATGGTGCTGGCCACCGGCCAGGCATAGACCAGACCGGGAAAGTGGTAGTCGGCGGCGTATTGCGCGGTTCCGGTGGTCTTCAGGGGGCCGTCGATGCGCGGCGTGGGCTTGCCGATGACCGATTGGGCGGCCGATGCTGGCTGCGAGGCGGCGGTGTCGAGGATCGCTTCAGGCATGGTGAAAATCTCCCTGTTCATCGGGGGTGCAAAAGTGCGCTCGCCCTTACCATACCTGAGATGCAGGATGGAGGGAAAGCGGGAATCGTCGTGAGGGCGGAAATCGATTTTGTGGGGATGAATCAGCGGAGCTGCCAGAGCTCGCTGACAAGCAGTCCGCCGAGATGGCGGTGGCGCTGGATGCAGTGCCATCCGGAGGCGGCCAGTGCTGTTGGGTGGTCGGGCAACTGCTGCGGCTGGAGTCCGGTGAGCCAGCCGAAGGCGCGATAGAGCGCGGCAACGAGGGCTGCGGCCAGCGGTCGCATCCAGCCGCGGGCCGGGATGGCAAACTCGGAGACGACCCAGAGGCAGCCGGGCGCAGCGAGCGCACTCAGGGAGCGGGCGAGCCGGGCGACTTCCAGGGTGGTCAGGCAGTCGAGGAAGAAATGGGTGGCGATGCAGTCGGGGGTGAAGGGCAGGGATGGGTTGGGTGGGGCGGAGGGTGCGCTCCAGAGGCGCAGATCGGTCGTTTCGGTGGTGAGCCGGTGCGTGGCGTCCGCAGCGGCCACGCGGCGGCGGAGCGCGGCCAGCATGGCCGGACTGCCGTCGATGGCATGGACGCGGAGGTCCGGGTAAGCGGCCAGCAGGCGCGCGGTGAAGCGGCCATCGCCATCGCCGAGGACCAGCCCGCTGCGGCAGTGGGCCAGGCGCGAAAGAAAGTGGAAGCGGCAGCGCTCCAGCGCCGGACCAAAGCTGAGGTACTCCATCCAGCGATAGGGCGCAGCGAGGCGGTTGAAGTTGGGCGCAGTGCCGACGGGAGCGGTCACAGGCCCGGTCGCCCCAGCAGCAAAATCAGCGGCGTGAGCAGGACGAGGTCGGCGGCGGCACGCAGGACGAGCGCACCGAGACGGAGCCGATGGCGCTCCAGCCAGGCCAGCAGCAGGGCGCTGGCTGCCATGGCGACGAGAAACCAGCCGGCAGCGCCGGAGTGGCCAAGAAAAGCCAGCAGGGCAGCCAGGGACGCGGCAGCGGCCAGCGCGAGCTGGCGCAGGTAGCCGCCGCTGCGGCCTGCATCCCAGCGCTCGATGAGCCAGCAGTTGAGCCATGCGAGCAGGAAGCAGGCCGCGACGGGCGCGACGAGCACGGCGTAGCCGCCGGCGGCACGCGTGGCCGCAGGAGCCGCGCAGACCAGGGCAAAGATGAGCCCGACGAAGGTTTCCTTGGTGAAGAGGCGGCGGAGGCGGCGGATAGCTGACGGCTGCGCTTGGCTGGGCAACGCTTGACTGGGCAACACTCGGCTGGACAGCGATGGCGCGGCTGCCTGGGCGGCTGGATGGGCGGCTGGATGGGAGGCTGGTGCAGCGGCAGCGTCGTCATCGGCAAAGTGGAGGGATTCCATGGGGTCTGACGCTGCGCTGCGGCTGTGAATTGCGAGGAAGTAGACGGCGGCGGCCAGGGCCAGCAGCGCATCGCGGTCGCGGATGGCGGGCGGCATGCGGCGCAGGACCAGCGCGAGGGCAACGGCGAGGCTGAGAATGGCGGCGGGCAGCAGGATCTGGCGGTGCTTCCAGTGGAACCAGTGGCGCTGGCGCAGCGGGGCCAGGGCGCGCTTGGCGTCCATCAGGCGATCGCCGAGGTAGATGGACCAGGTGCCAAGGCCGAGCGCGACCGGGACCCAGAGCGGCAGATGGACATGGGTGACGCGGGCCAGCGCCAGGCACCAGCAGACGGCGACGGTGGGAGCGTCCAGGCTGGTGAGATGCCACCAGATGAGCAGTCGGCCGGGGCTGGGTTGGGCGGTGGCGGCAGGGAAAGACGGCGCGTTTGAGGTGGGAATCTCCCGCAGCAGCACACTCTGATTGTACGGCGCATCGGGATGGGGAAGCAGTGTTTGCCGGGAAGAGTCCATCTGTTCGATTGGATGCGGGAAAAACGCGAGGCGCTGGGCTAGGATAATGCCATGAGCGAATTCAGCCGGATCAAACGCCTGCCGCCCTATGTTTTCAATATTACGGGCGAGATGAAGGTGAGCGCGCGGAGACGCGGCGAGGACATTATCGACTTCGGGATGGGGAATCCGGATGGGGCGACGCCGCGGCATATTGTGGACAAGATGGTGGAGGCGGCCCAGAAGCCGGTGACGCATCGCTACTCGGTCTCGAAGGGAATTCCGCGGCTGCGCCGGGCGATTGTGAACTGGTACCAGACGCGGTATGGGGTGGATCTGGACCCGGATCGCGAGGCGATTGTGACGATTGGCTCGAAGGAGGGAATCTCGCACCTGTGCCTGGCGATTCTGGATGCCAATGACACGGTGGTGGTGCCGAATCCGAGCTACCCGATCCATATTTATGGTCCGGCAATTGCAGGGGCCCATGTGGTGAGCGTGCCGGTGCAGAACAAGGAACAGTTTCTGGCGGAGCTGGAGAACCTGATCCCGAGGATGATGCCGCGGCCGCGTGCGCTGATTGTGAACTTTCCTTCCAATCCGACGACCGAGTGCGTGGAGCTGCCGTTCCTGGCGCGGCTGGTGGAGCTGGCGCGGGAGTATGGCTTCTACCTGATCCACGACCTGGCGTATGCCGATATTGCGTTTGATGGGTACAAGCCGCCGAGCGTGATGCAGGTGCCGGGCGCCAAGGACGTGGCGGTTGAGTTTTTTACGCTCTCGAAGAGCTACAACATGCCGGGCTGGCGGGTGGGCTTCATGGTGGGCAATCCGACGCTGGTGGCAGCGCTGGGACGGCTGAAAAGCTACTTTGATTACGGAACCTTTACACCGATTCAGGTGGCGTCGATTCTGGCACTGGAAGGGCCGCAGGATTGTGTGACGGAGATTTGCGAGACCTATCGCAAACGGCGCGATGTGCTGGTGGAGGGCCTGAACCGGATTGGCTGGCAGGTGGCACTGCCACGGGCAACGATGTTTGTGTGGGCACGCATTCCGGAGCCGTTCCGGGCCCTGGGTTCGCTGGAGTTCAGCAAACGGCTGCTGACAGAGGCCAAGGTGGCCGTGAGTCCGGGCATCGGATTTGGGGAATATGGCGACGGGCATGTGCGGTTTTCGCTGATTGAAAACGAGGAGCGCACACGGCAGGCTCTGCGCGGCATCCGCTCCATGCTGGCAGGCTCGGCGCAGGCAGGTGGCTGAGAGGCGGATACGGTTTCGCCGGAACGGTTCGTGCGCCCTGCATCCGGGTGCGCGGGAAGTTTGCGGCAATTTTGGCCTGCAGGAAACCAGTTTTCGTGGGCGGGAATCTCTGATACACTCAATCGAGTGGGGTGGTGACAGCCTCATGCGTCTGCAGCCATGCGGACGATGCGTAGGACGCCGGATGCACCGAGAGGCGAACGACGCAGACAATCCTTCCGACACTGCATCGGCTCCGATTCTGTTGAGCCGCACCAGTGGGGACGTAGCTCAGTTGGTTAGAGCGCTGCCTTCTAACCGAGACTAAGAAAACAAACAACTTAGTTCCTTGGTGTCCACGATGGTGTCCACCCTGACCCAATTCTGCTAGGCTATGAAGCCTCAGAGGAGGATCAATGGATGCCTGCTCCCAAGCCTCTCGGCACTCTTCTCAATGCTCCCGACTACGCGGAGCGCGTCAACCTCATCAAGAAAATCAAAACCGCTGCTGGATGGCGTTTCGCTCCTGTCGTCCCTGAAGCGAACGGCAGACTCAAGGACCGTGTGCGCGTCAACGGCCAGATCGAGACGCACCCGGAAGGCGCGTACTACATCGAGTGGCGCGTCGGCGGTCGGAGCGGTCACCGCTATCGCACTCCCGTCGCCAAAGAAGAAGCCATCGACGCCGCACGCCGCAAGGCGCTCGAACTGTCCGCCATCCGTGACGGTCTCATTGCCGCGCCAGAGCCGCCGCCTGTGGCTGCGGATAAGACGTCTATCGGCGACGCCATCGACGCCTATCTGAAGTACGTCAAGATGCAGCGGAAGAAGCGGACCTTTCTCACCTATCGCTACACGCTCGACGTTCTCCTGCGGGCTGCGTACAAGAAGAAGTATGCCGAGGACGCAACGCGGCAGGACGCTATCGACTTCATGACGTACTGCTACGAGCAGGGCTTGGGAGCACGCACCGTCTACGACAAGCTGGTGACGGTGCTCCAGCTCTTCAAACGGCATGGCCGCGAGAGGCTGCTCGAAAAGGGCGACTGGCCCAGCTTCGTCGATACCATCCGGCCGATCTATGAGCCGGAAGAGATAACCGCCATGTTCAAGGTTGCGACCGAAGACGAGGCCGACATGCTCAAGTTCATCCTCGGCTCCGGCTTCCGCGACCAGGAGATTCGCTACGTCGAATATCTTGATCTCGATTCCAAGCACGATCTGGTGCGCGTCACGGCCAAGAAGGAATGGGACTTCACTCCGAAGAATTGGGAGGAGCGTATCGTGCCCTTGCCGCATGTTCTGATGGAGCGTTTGACGAAGAGGAAGGAACGCAAGAAGGCCCGGCCTCACGATCTCATCTTCGGCAACACCCGAGGCAATCCCGATAGCGAGATGGATACGGTGGTGAAGCGCGTCGCGGAACGCGCCGGTTTGAACTGTGGCCGCTGCGTGACCGAGCATGGCAACAAGTGCGCGGAAGGTCCGTACTGCATGAATTTCTTCCTGCACAAGTTCCGGCATACCTTCGCCACCAATCACCTGCGCGACGGCGTAGACATCCGCACCGTGCAGGCATGGCTTGGACACCGCGACATCAAATCCACGATGGTCTATCTCAAGGGCATCCGTTCCAAAGATGCCGCGCACAAGGTCAACAACGGTGAGCTGGCGAGTATGGTGGCGTAGCTGACGCCACCATGCAAAAAGCCACCCGCGAGGTGGCTTTCCCTGCGCCGGACATGCAGAGTCATGAACTCTTAGAATTGCATTGCGGAAATTAGCTGGTAGTTTTGCGCTTCGAGCTACATCGCTTTGTAGCGTCGTGCGGCAAAGAGGATCACCTTATTGAAGTGGAAATCATTTCAACACGACGGGAGAACCTACGGTCTCACGCACCTGCATCCCTGCACGTATCGGTTTGAACGGCCTGCTGAGGGAGAGAAGCCAGCCGAGACCTACACCGTAGAGACAATCTTCACTTCCCACTGCTTTACGCGAGGCCCGAAGGACGGTGAGGTGTACGACAAGCAACTTGTGTATACCGGAGACGACTATGAGGAGCGTCTTTTCGACTTTCGCCGCTACGAGCTGTCAAAGCGTTTGCCTGAGATCATCCAGGCGCTTCCGACCAGGAAGCCGTATCACAACAGCAACCGAAGAAATTTCTTCACGGTTGAGGTCATCACAGATGACGGACAGACCATTGAGTACGACATTTTTTTCAAGGTGAAGAAGCTAGGCAAAGGCAAGCTGGAAATGATTGTCGAAACCGCATTCGTCCGTGATCCCGGCTATCAATCAAGTCGCCCTACAGGAAAGCCGATCCGATTCTGGATCATCCTGCACAACACTCTGCACGGTATTAAAATCCGGTCCTAAAAGGAGAAGCGGCTCTCCGTTTGGAGAGCCGCTTCAGAGTTCCATGCGCCTCTTTTATCCCTACGCTCGTGGAGACCATTGCTGGCGGGGTCGGAACCACGGCCATTAGGCCGCTGCACTTATATCCCGACATTCATATGATGCCTCAGCACCGGCCAACGATGCAAACATAAAATGCGGATTCTCGCAACGGAACAATCACTTGATTAGATATGTCGCATAGAATCAATGATTTACCAAATGACGAATGCCTCTCAATCGTAGGCTTCGTCTTCCGGGTTATTCCAGACTGCCGCGAACGCAGGAGCACTCACTGCTGCGCCAGTACGGGTCAATTCCCGTTCCTGTCCCCGCACGCGGAGAAATTCCACGAAATCCTCCACCTCGCTGATTTGCTCGGCACTGAGGGTCTGGATTTTTTCGCATAGAGTATTGAGATTCAAGCTCATATCGGGCTTCACAAGCGCCATCCTTGATTTTACGGTATCTCCAGACCGTAAACTTGGACAATGCAGGTAAAACTCAACCGCAGGAGGTCGAATGAAGCGCAAGTTTATCCCGGCTGAAGAGTCCTTCCGCGAATGGAAGGAAGATCCAAAGTACGTCGCTGAATATGAGGTACTGGACAAGGAGTTTGCTCTAGCGTCCGCATTGATCGAGGCTAGAAACAACGTCGATCCTATCGGATTGAAACCTTAAAACTCGCAATTGAAGCAGTGATGATGATTCAGATTGAACTCAAGCCCGAAGTCGAAGCTCAGCTCCTTGCCGAAGCTAAAACAAAGTGCATGGAGCCATCCGTCTATGCGGCCAATATCATCGAGAGCGCATACCCTCATCGGCACAGGATGCCCCGGTTGTCGAGAAAGCCAGCAGAGGTTCGTGAATGGCTCGATTCTTTGACACAGTTCTCCGACCGCATTCCCCAACTTCCCGATGAAGCTTTTACCCGCGAGAGCTTTTACTAAAGCCAGGAGAGACAGTCCGATTCAAGCGTCATCACTTGTGAACAAGTGATGACGCTTCGCAATATCGAATCCTGAGACTACGCAATGCGTTCACCGACGCCACGAGAAGCATTGACACGCTCAGGTGGTCGCTTCGCAGCAGTATCGTCAAGCCCGTACTTCAGCCGAAGCCACTTGGCGACCTCCTGCGGATCGAAACGGATTGCACCGCCAACGTGGAAACTTGGTAGCGAGCCACGGGCAGCCATGCGATAGATGTGTTTGTCGTCCACGCCAAGCAGCTCGCATAGTTCCGCAACCTTCATGGCACAACTTCGTGCTTCCAGCTTTTCGATAAGATTCACGC
>JAJZGG010000019.1 GCA_021804965.1 Acidobacteriota bacterium | reverse complement strand
GATCTTCACCTCGGTCTACCATCAGATGGGCCAGGACGCAGCCGCCATCCAGCTCGTCGAGCGCATGCAGCCGTCCACCTATGACGCCGCCCTCAGCAACGCCGACTTCCTTTCCATGCTGGCCGCCATCTACCAGCAGGCCAACCAACTGGAGATAGCCCAAAGCCTGCTGGAGCGCTCCCTGCGCATTCAGTCGCAGCGCGGCCTGCCGCCCACCCAGGCCATCCTCACCCAGCTTGCCGGCATCAACATGCTGCGCGGCAACACCCAGCAGGCCTACCAGATCTACCGCCAGATACTCACTGCCCACCCCGATGATCTCGAGGCCTGGCAGGGGCTGATCGGCACCCTCCAGAGCACCAACCACACCAGTGAGGCCCTGCAGCAGATCCAGCTCATTCCGCCGGCCGTCCGCGCCCAGCTTGAGCAGCACATCCAGTTCATCCAGACCGAGGCCAGCCTTTACTCCTCGGCCGGAGACACCGCACTGGCCGCCACCTACTTCAAGCGCGTCCAGGCCTACTACGCCTCCATTCACCAGCCCATGCCGGCCGCAGCCCAGATTCAAAGCGCCTATCTCATGTTCAACGCGCATCAGGACCGCGACCTCTACCCGGCACTCATGCAGCTTGGCTCCCGCAGTGACCTCACCATCGCCCAGCGCAAAACCGTGCAGGGACTCTGGGCCAACTGGGCCGCCCGCCGCGCCGCCGCCGATGTCGCTCGCGGAGACACCCGCCACGCCACCGAGCTGCTCGATGCCACTGCCCAGGCCTTCCCCAACAATCCCGACGTCCTCCGCACCGTCGCCGGTGGCTACGTCACCGCTGGCCACTCCCGCGAGGCGCTCTCGCTCTTCCGCAGCCTAGGCATGCAGAACGCCACCGCTGCCGATTATCAGGGAGCCATCGGAGCCGCACTGGCCGCCAACGACCGCAACCAGGCCGAAGAGTGGCTGCGCCAGGCTCTCAGCCTCTATCCCCATGACGCCTCCATCCTCGGTGCCGCCGCCCGCTTCGAGCAGGCCCGCGGAGATCATGCGCGCGCCGCCGATTACTGGCGCGCCTCGCTGCAGGCCATGTCCCCGGTCACTCCCACCGACACGCTGGCCCACGAACTGGTCCGGCCCGAGGAGAGCACCACCGTCTGGAAGGCCAACACGCCGCGTCAGCTTGCCGCCCTGCTCAATCCCCAGGATCAGTCCTTCCAGAGCACGGTCGTTCTGCCTCCGCTGCCCGCCTACGGACACGATCCCTACGACGGCACCGCTCCGGTCACGCTGCCCGGCAGCCGCGCCACGCCCGCCAACAGCGTTACGCCGGACAGCAGCGTTCCGCAGGGCATGGAACAGAGCGCACCCTTCGGAGCCGCCTCCAGCCAGGTCAATCCGGAAAGCGCAAATCCGCCTCAGCAGATGGCGGCCAGTCAGACCTACGGCAGCCCGGCCAATACCGGCACTGCCGTCCAGTCCGCCCTGCCCCAGCAGCAGTCGGTCACCGCCTGGGTGCCGCCGCTCAACGGCCAGTCGGTCGCTCCGGCACTTGCTGCTCCAGCTGCCGGCAACAGCAGCGCGCCGCAGCCGGACGTTGTGGCCGAACCGGCTCCGGGGACATCCACCACCAACACCCCGACCACCGGCAGCAAACCCCCATCCAGCCGTCGCCGCAGAAAACCCTCGGCCTCGCGCTACTCCGGCCAGATGCGCCTGCCCGCCGGCGGGCAAACCATCGGGACCGACGGCATTCCGGCGCAAAGCCAGCAGCCGGCACAGCAGGCTCCCGATCAAACTCCGATGCCTGGCACGACGCAAACGCCCGACCAGAACCCGAATCAGAATCCTGCCCAGAATCCCGACCAGCCGCAACTGGAGACCTCACCGCTCATCTCCCAGCCACAGGCCTCGCTTGGCAATTCACCGTATCCACATGATTCCGCAGGAAATGCGTCGCTCACTCAGGGCCTGCGCATCAGCCAGCAGCCCATGGGCGCACTGGCCGCCCGCACCCAGGCCATGCTGGCCGAGCAGACCGACTCCCAGCTCATGCAGGGCATGCTCCTGCCCGGCGGCAGCGGTTCTTCCACCGCGCTGGCCGCCAACAGCGGCAACCCGGATGCGGCCACCCTCAGCTATCGCGACGCCCAGTACACGCCATCGGCGCAGGATGCCGCCGCCGCCGCCTACTCGGCCCGCCAGCAGCAGCAGCGTCAGCAGCAGATGCAGCAAATGCAGCCGCTGCAGAGCCAGCCACCGGCCACCCAGACCTACATTCCCCGTCGTCGCCGGCATAAAACCACCCCCGCCGTCGTTCCGCAGCAGCAGCCGCAACCCATCGTCCAGCCCATGGTGCAGGCCCAGCAGCCGGACGTGCAGGAGCCGGACCAAAGTGCGCCGCTTCCCGACGGGCTCACCGATCAGCAGCTGCAGGATCGCAACCTGCCCCCGCTGCGCGGCTCCTGGGTCAAGGTTCGTCGCGCCCCGCGCGTGCTGAGCCCACGGGAAGAGGCCGAGAACCAGCTGCGCGAGATTGAAGGCGGCTACAGTGGATGGTTGGGCGGCGCCGGCATCATCGACTATCGCTCCGGTCAGCCCGGATTCGACAATCTCTCCGCACTCGAATCTCCCTTTGAGATCTCCGCGCCTCTCGGCACCGCAGGCCGCTTCACTGCCATCGCCGAGCCGGTCTTTCTGGACTCCGGACAGGCCACCGGCAACAGCGTCGTCCAGCTTGGAACCCTCAGCGGAACCCCTGTCGGACTGCAGCCGGAGCCGCTGGGTACCGATCTGGCCACCAACACCTCCGTGCCCAACCAGCAGAACGCCGTCGGCATCGGTGCCGAGGCGCAGCTCGCCTTTTCCACCTTCGCCGTGGCCGCCGGAACCACGCCCTACGGCTTTCCCGTCTCCAACCTGCTGGGCCGCGTCTTCTGGCGTCCGCGCAATGGACCCTTTTCCATCAATCTGGTCCGCGACTCCATCCGTGACTCCCAGCTCTCCTGGGCTGGCATGTACGATCCCGGCTCCATCACGCAGATCTTCCCTGGCAACATCTGGGGCGGTGTCGTCGCCAACCAGGCCACCCTGCAGTACGCACACGGTGACCAGATCTCCGGCCTCTACGTCGGCATCGGCGGGCAATACATTACCGGTCATCATGTCTTGACAAACCATCGCTTCGACGGCTCCCTCGGTGCCTACTGGCGTGCCAAGGAGTATCCCGAGTACGGCACGCTCAACGTCGGTGCGAACTTCTTCGCCATGGGCTACGCCAACAACGAACTGGCCTTCACCTACGGCCAGGGCGGATATTTCAGTCCGCAGACCTACTTCCTGGCCAATATTCCGCTCACCTGGACCGGCCACTACCTCACCCGCTGGCACTATTCGATCCTGGGCAGCGTCGGCATTCAGGCCTTCAACAACGACACCACCCCGCTGTTCCCGCTGGACAAGGCGCTGGAGGTGGGCACCACCGTTGCCACCGGCACCACGGCCACCACCACAGTTGGCAATCTGGCCATTCCCGCGCTCACCAGCGTCGGTGCCAACTACGATCTGGTCGGCCAGACGGCTTATCAGATCAGTGATCACTGGTTTGCCGGCGGCTTCCTCAGCGCCAACAACTCCCGCAATTACGCCTCCGTCATCGCCGGCTTCAGCATTCATTACATGTTCCGTTCGCAGCCCTCCACCGTCACCGCACCCACGGGCCTGTTCCAGTACGACGATCAGCACGCCCTCCGTCCCATGCTCGTCCCCTAGCACAGCCGTCGCCACGTGGGGCATATGCGGGAAATGCGAAAATCCTGAACAATTGCATTTCGCAAAAGCGCAGCAGACGCAGCTCTCCGTCGGGTTGCAAAGGCACGAAAAAAGCCGTCTGCACCTCTCCATGAGGCACAGCACGGCCTGGGAACGCCAGTTAGCCACAACCTGAATGAAAGGGATGCAGCGGGACCTGGAGTCTTTTACGGGGTCATGTCTTCGCGACGCTCTACTTTGCGGATCGTTCTGCCTGCTCCATCGCCATCAGTGCCATTCCGACACTGTTGGAAGCCTGCGAAAACGCTGATCCTGCCCCCATTAATTTCTCTGCGGCTGCATATTCCCCGGTGTTGACCACGGAGGCAATTTCTGCCACAGCTTTGTGAAACGTTGCATGGGCCTTCACGCAGCTTGCGTGTATCGGATTGCTGCCAAGTTTTTGTTTTGCTTCCCCATATAGCCATTTCCCCAACTCGCACTGGTTGTCTTTGGCCAACGCTACCGCATCCAGCTTTTCTTTCTTGACGATTGCAGTCCGCAGCTTGATGCGCCACTGCGCGTGCACTTTCATGGCTTCCTGAAGGTCCATACTGTCTCCCAATGAGAAAAGTCTCATTCAAGTCATCGGCAAAGTCATCGCAAAGATGAGGAATGAATTTGAAAATATGTATTGTTCTTTTGGGGCTATTGCACTGTGCAATTGGGGATGGCTGCCTCGTCCTTGCCGAACGGTATAGAAGGGATGCAGTGGAGTGGATGGCGTAGTCTTTCCGGCTATTCGTTCAGGCCCCTGCCGGCCAGAATTCGCGGGATGCAGGCGTCCACGCGGGAGGTGCGCGTCTTCGATTGCTTCGCCGAGGAGATGTGATAGAGATAGCCCTTCTGCCGTCCGGGTGTCAGCCGGGCAAAGGCCTGCCTCAGGGCCGGTTCTGCGTCGAGTCTGGTTTGCAGCTCCTGCGGAACAGCCACCTCGGAGACCGGTCTGGGCGCAACCCTGGCCCCGGATTCTTCGAGGGCGATGGCTTGGAGAATATAGGCCCGGATCGTTGCCATGCGTAGGGTGATCTCTTTGAGCGTTCGGAAGCGTAGCTGGCGGGGTGCCTGCTGCTGGCCAACGCGCATGAGCAGTTGCTCCGGGTCCTGCAGCAGCGCTCCCTGGAAGAAGAGCAGCGCGATGTAGTCATTGAATCGCTGGATGAGGACGATGTTGCGGTCGGCATGCAGGAAGCAGGGCTTGCCCCATTTGATGGCCTCCACCAGGCCACAACTGCGGGCAATCTCCTGCAGCGCTGCCGTCTCCTGCGGATACTGGTGCGCAGGGTGCTCCATGGGGGAATGGCGAACCGTCCGCCGCCCGGGATTCTGCATGGGGTTGCTCATGGCACTCCCTTCCTGACTCGGCCAACTGCTGCTGGTCTCTTCACAGACGCAGCCATCGCAGACAAGCATACATCCCAGGCACACAGGCGGGCGAGCTGCGGGACGACGATGTGCGCTCATCTGCAACCCCACTCAAGCAAAAGACGCTTGAGTGGGCCACCCGCCAAGTGGCGCTACGACTCAGGAACATGTGAACCGCCCAATTGACTGATTCTGCTAATATCTTACGCTTGGGAATAGCATCGTAGAAGATCAAGAAAACTGCTCGCATGGTGAACCAGAGAAATCCGCCGCGTCGGAGGGCTTGACGCGGGGGAGACAGGTTTGGCCCGCATAGATGAGTGTTATGATGCTACAGACTCCCATGTATGGACAATTTCAGGCAATAACCTCGTTCGCGCTCACCTTTATTTTGTTGACTGTCGCCATGTTAGGTTTTATGGAGTGGCGACGATACCAACGGCAACGCGAAATTCGTGACGCGGAAGATCGCGAACTGGCGGAAAAACGCCGACTGGAGGATATTGAAAGAGCTGAGCGAGCAGCGGCACAGCAACGCGATATTGAATTACGGCGCGCTTCTTTGGAAAGTGAGCGCATCGCGATGGAGCGTGAGCTTGCAAACATGAACGCCAGAGCTCAGAGGGAAGACGCTCACCGGGCAGCTGCAATTCAACGCGAAGTGACGGCAGCGACAAATTCGGGTGCGGGTTCCGGCGGCTTCATAATCATCGACATGCCCGAAAAGGATCGATCGCTCTTCCACGATCTGCTTAAAGGATTCGAAGACTACGCGAAACTAAAGGGATATTCAATTGCGTTTTCTATCGACGCCACCTACGTGGATCGAATTGCTTTCAAGTTCACCGTTAAGGATGAGGGATTTGCAGTTGGCCCTGATCAGGTCCGGCGAGACTTAAAAGAATACATGCAACACTTCCGCGATGGAGATTTTGAGGATTTGGAAGATCTTTCTGGCGTATTTCCAACTCCAGAGAGCACGCTTTTGTTAGGAATGTTCAAAGATCACATGCAGTACCTGAAGGCGAGATATGCGATTTCGCAGAAGACGGTTAAGCAGTATCAGAACTTCTTCGATAGTCTTGGCGCTTTTCCGGCCCTGTCCGCACCGAGCGTCATAGTCCAGACCGGCGGCAACATGGAAACGAGGCATCAGTTGGATTCTCGTAGCTACAGCGCAAAGAACTCACGCAACATCGTTCAAGGTGACTACAACGCTCTGACCGATAGTTCCGTCAAGATCGGTAAATCTTTCATCGAAAAGAAAGAACAAATCGCCGCTCTTGACGATGTAATAACAAAATTGGGGGCGGCTGAGGAAGAGAAAGCCGTTCTTACCAATGCTGAACGCAATCTAGAGAAAGTCCGCGCAGAACTCGCCAGTGAGGCTGAGCCAGATGAGTCGCTAATGCTGAACTGGCTGGAAACAGCCAAGAATCTCATGGCGAGCGTCGTACTAGGCCATGAGCTTGCAGAGGCTGGTGCTCATCTCTGGCATTTGTTCGGATTGTGAACCTGCGGCAGCAGGCCAACAAGCAGCGGCGGGTGGCCACAACCTCAAGGGCATTTTATTCAGCTGACGGTGCCCTTGGTCCCTCGCTTGGGGACCGGGGATGACCGTGGCCTGCCCGGTAATTTGTACCAGCGAGATTGTTAGTGTAGCGCAACGGGTGGTGAATCTATCCCGCCGCCGTCGGGGGTGTGGAGAAGTGGAAAACGCTACGCGCTTCCCACTTCTCCACACCCCATGTTCTTTATGAGCCATGCCTCTGGTGCCGGAGGTCTGTAACCCAACGATGAGTGTGGGCGTTCCGTGTTGAAGTAGACCCGCCAGCGTTCCGTTAGCACGCGTACTTCCCGCGGGTGGCCCACTCAAGCGTGCTTGAGTGGGGGACAGGAGTAATCTTTCTTCCATGCCAACCGGCTTCGGCGGTTCCGCCATGGAATTGAATGGGATTGGATGGCAAACAAGCGCGAGAGGGTAGCGAGGCGATAATGCCCGTTCATTTGCGACCCCACTCAAGTAAAAGAAGCTTGAGTGGGCCACCCGCCCAGTGCATAGAGGCGATCCGCAGAAAGCGAAAGCCCGCTGGTTGAGCGGGCTTGTGGATGCAAGGTTTTGGTAGCGCTAACGGGAATCGAACCCGTGTTTTAAGATTGAGAATCTCACGTCCTAACCCCTAGACGATAGCGCCATCCCTTTTTGGAGTCTAACAAAAAACTCTGCTGCGCGAAAGCTGCTCGGGTTGCGGTGGCAGAGCTGCCTTGTCTGCGGTGCGAAAGCAGCCCTGGCGTGGCGGTGGGGAGGGTGTGTTTGCGGGTGGGTGGGCCCGTGGGTGCCGGGGTGCGGTTGTCCTTTGGAGCGGCATGCGGTGGGTGCGTGTGCCCCGGTTGGGCCATGGGTGGAGGGCGTGGGCGGTTGCGTCCGGGCGGTATGCCAGCGGCTGCTTGTGACGAGCTGCTGGCCGGGCTTGCAGCGGGGTTGATTGCGGGGTTGGCTGCCGGGTGGGGGTGCTGCAAGGGAAAACAGGGCCAGGGATGGATTGGGTGGGGGTGGAAGTCGGTTCGTTGGTATACTGAAGGGTATGCAGAGTGCTGTGGAATCCGTTTCCAATCCGGGTCCGGTGGCGAAGGTTGCCGGGCAAAAGCGTGTGTTGCTGCTGAAGCCGCGTGGGTTTTGTGCTGGCGTGGTGCGCGCAATTGACATTGTAAAGATTGCGCTGGAGACCTTTGGCGCGCCGATCTATGTGCGGCGGGAGATTGTGCACAACCGGTTTGTGGTGAACGAACTGGCGGAAAAGGGTGCGATCTTTGTGCATGAGATCGAAGAGGTGCCGGAGGGTCAGCGGGTGATCTACAGCGCGCATGGGGTATCGCCGGCGGTGCGCGAGGCGAGCAAGGCGCGTGGGTTGAAGGTGATTGACGCGACCTGTCCGCTGGTGACGAAGGTGCATGTGGAGGCGGTGAAGTTCGCCAAGCAGGGC
The DNA here is from genome assembly GCA_021804965.1 of Acidobacteriota bacterium. GTDB lineage: Bacteria > Acidobacteriota > Terriglobia > Terriglobales > Acidobacteriaceae > Acidicapsa. The sequence goes on along the minus strand of JAJZGG010000019.1, from coordinate 29,677 downwards.
TACTCGCTGGTGCTGGTGGGTCATCGCGACCATGACGAGATTGAGGGCACGCTGGGCGAGGCGCCGGAGGCGACGCAGGTGGTGTCGAATGTGGCCGAGGTGGAGGCGCTGGTGGTGCCCGATCCGGATCGCGTGGCGTATCTGACGCAGACGACGCTGTCCCTGGACGAGGCGCGGGATATTATCCAGGCGCTGAAGGTGAAGTTCCCGAATATTGTGGGACCGCACACGCAGGATATCTGCTATGCGACGGAGAACCGCCAGGTGGCGGTGCGGAATGTGGCTCCGGGCGCGGATGTGGTGCTGGTGGTGGGCTCGACGAACAGTTCGAACTCGAACCGGCTGGTGGAGGTCTCGAACAACCTGGGGACGAAGGCGTACCTGATCGACAACTCGAAGGCGATTGATCCGGCATGGCTGGTGGGCGTGGAGTCGGTGGCGGTGACGGCGGGTGCCTCGGCGCCGGAGGTTCTGGTGGAGGACGTGATTGGATACCTGCTGCAGAACGGGTATTCGAGCGTGGAGGAAGTGGAGATCATGCCGGAGAATGTGCGATTCGGGCTGCCGCCTGAGATTGTGCAGGCGATCGGCGGAGCCAATGGTGGAGCGCCGGTACCGGTGCAGTAGTCTGGCGCGAAGCAGAAGGCGCGAAACGCGGCCGTGCCCAGAGGACAGGTGTGGGCAGGCGGCGAGGGAAAAGCCCCGGGATGGCTCCCAGGATCAGTCGGGAGCCGAGAACAGGGCCAGGCAGGAAAGCGAGGCTTCGGCGACAGGATGAAACAGGTGGAGACGATCCAAGCAAACAGGCCTGCGGCGGCCAAGCCGCGCTTTGGCCGGCTGGATGCGGATCTTTCGCTGGTGGAGTCGGCGATTGATCGCAGCATTGGGCAGATCTTTGGGCAGCAGCATGCGGATGGCTACTGGTGCGGCGAGTTGGAAGCCGACGCGATGCTGGAGGCCGATTACATCTTCATGCATGTGCTGCTGGAAAGCGGCGATCCGGGGCGGATGCAGCGCGCGCTGACGGAGATGCTGCGGTACCAGAATGAGGATGGAAGCTGGAGCATCTATCCGGGCGGTCCGGGCAATATTTCGCTGGCGGTGAAGTGCTACTTTGCCTGCAAGCTGATGGGCATGTCTGCGGAGGATCCGATCCTGGTGCGTGCGCGGGAGTGGATTCTGGCGCATGGCGGGGTGGTGGCGTGCAATACGTTCACGAAGATTTACCTGTGTGCGCTGGGCCAGTATGACTACAGCGCGGTGCCGGCGATTCCGCCGGAGATTGTGCTGGCGCCGAACTGGTTCTACTTCAACATCTATGAGATTTCCTCGTGGTCGCGGGCGATTCTGGTGCCGCTGTCGATCATTTATGCCAAGAAGCCGTTCAAGAAGATTCCGGCCGAGCAGGGGATTGACGAGCTGTTTGTAGGCGGTCGCGAGAACTCGGATCTGCGGCTGCAGTATGACCGCAAGAACTGGTTGAGCTGGCGGAACTTCTTTCTGCTGACGGACCGGATCTTCCACAAGATTGAGGCGGTGTACATCCGGCCGCTGCGCAAGCTGGCGCTGAAGAAGGCCGAGGCGTGGATGCTGGAGCGGCTGGAGATGTCCGACGGGCTGGGCGCGATCTATCCGGCGATGATGAATGCAATTATCGCGCTGCGCTGCCTGGGGTATTCCGATGACGATCCGCAGGTGATTCGCGCACGCGATGAGTTCGAGAAGCTGGGCATTGAGTCGCCGGCCGGAGAGCAGCATCCTGAGCCGACCTTCCGGATGCAGCCGTGCATGTCGCCGGTGTGGGATACGGCGTATGCGATGTTTGCGCTGGGGCAGGCCGGGGTGGCGGGCACGGACGAGCGCATGGTGAAGGCTGCCGACTGGATGCTGAGCAAGGAAGTGCGTCACCTGGGCGACTGGGCGGTGAAGGTTCCGAAGACGCAGCCGGGCGGCTGGTACTTTGAGTTCAACAACGAGTTCTATCCGGATACGGACGATACGGCGCAGGTGCTGCTGGCGTTGAGCTGCGTGGAGAATCCGCGCGAGCGCTACCAGCATGAGGTGGCGCAGCGGGCGATTGACTGGCTGTTTGCGATGCAGTGCAGCAACGGTGGATGGGGCAGCTTCGACAAGGACAACACGAAGATGATCTTCCAGTACATCCCGTTTGCCGACCACAACGCGATGCTCGATCCGCCGACGGTCGATATTACCGGGCGGATTCTGGAGATGCTGTCGACGTATGGATACACGCGTGCCGACAAGCGGGTGGAGCGCGCGGTGCAGTTCGTCCTGCGGGAGCAGGAGCCGGATGGAAGCTGGTTCGGCCGCTGGGGCGTGAACTACATCTACGGGACGTTTCTGGCGCTGCGCGGGCTGGAGGCGGTGGGCATGGACCACAACGAGCCGCAGATTCAGCAGGCGGCCGAGTGGATCCGGATGATCCAGAACCCGGATGGCGGCTGGGGCGAAAGCTGCCTGAGCTACGACGATCCGGTGCAGCGCGGCGTGGGTCCGAGCACGCCATCGCAGACCGCCTGGGCGTTGCTGGGGCTGCTGGCGGCCGGCGACACGCGCAGCGATTCGGTGGCCAAGGGTGTGCGCTGGCTGCTGGAGCGGCAGGGCGCGAACGGCGAGTGGGACGAGACGGTGGGTGAGGGTGTGACGCGGCAGGCACTCTACACGGGAACGGGTTTTCCGCGCGTGTTCTATCTGGCGTATCACATGTATCGGAACTATTTCCCGCTGCTGGCGTTGACCACGTATCGACGCGCGATGGACGCAGCGGACTGAAGCAGGGATTGCAGACCAGGCGGCAGGGCCGCAGCGCCGAGGGCGGCGCAGGAGGAAACGGATTATGGGTGTGCCCATCTCTCAGATGTGGACGGTGGCAAGCTACATTGTTGGCAAGCGGCTGAAGGGCGAGAAGCGGTATCCGCTGGTGCTGATGCTGGAGCCGCTGTTCCGCTGCAATCTGGCGTGTGCCGGCTGTGGCAAGGTGCAGTATCCGCCTCACATTCTGAAGAAGGAGCTGTCGCCGGAGGAGTGCTTCCGCGCGGTGGAGGAAAGCGGCGTGCCGATGGTCTCGATTCCCGGCGGTGAGCCGCTGCTGCATCCGCAGATTGTGGAGATCGTCAACGGGCTGATTGCGCGCAAAAAGTACATCTACCTGTGCACGAATGCGCTGGAGCTGAAGCGGCGGATTCACGAGTTTACGCCGTCGAAGTATCTTACGTTCTCGGTGCATCTGGACGGACTGCGGGATCATCATGATTTTTCCGTTTGCCGCGAAGGCGGATGGGATATGGCCGTGGAGGGGATTCGTGAGGCGGTCAAGCGCGGCTTCCGCGTGACGCCGAACTCGACGTTCTTCGATGGCACGGACCCGAACATGGTGCGCGAGTACTTTGACGTGGTGATGAGCCTGGGCGTGGAGGGAATTGTGCTTTCGCCGGGCTACAGCTATGACAAGGCTCCGGACCAGCAGCACTTCCTGGGCCGGGCAAAGTCGCGACGGCTGTTCCGCGCGATCCTGTCGAACCGGAAGAAGAGCTGGAAGTTCAATATGTCGCCGCTGTTCCTGGAATTTCTGATGGGCAAGCGGGACTACGAATGTACGCCGTGGGGGTCGCCGGCCTACAACATCTTCGGCTGGCAGAAGCCGTGCTACCTTCTGCAGGATGGGTATGCGGAGAGCTTCCAGGAGCTGATGGAGACGACCAAGTGGGAGGAGTACGGGACGAAGAGCGGGAATCCCAAGTGCGCCAACTGCATGGTGAGCTGCGGCTATGAGCCGACGGCGGTGACGCACGGGTTTGGTTCGCTGTCGGGATTTTTTGCGATGGCCAAGGCTGCGCTCTTCAGCCGCTATGAGGACCAGGGCGCGCTGAACCTGCTGAACGATGCGAGCTTTGCTCCGCAGCATGCCAAGCTGGTGCAGATTGAGCCGACGGCGGTGCAGATGGAGGAGACGCGCGCATGAGCCAGACGGTGCAGAATCCTGATGAGTTGGAAGTGGTCTCCGGCTTTGCCCACGAGAATCTGGAGGGCTGGGTTCCGGAGCTGGCCGGCGAGGACGACCTGAAGCAGGCGCTGGAAAAGGCGTTTGATTATCGCGGCGACGTGACGCTGACGCTGAAGTCGGGCGAGCGGCTGGAGGCGTATCTCTTTAACCGGACGACCGGTGCGACGCTGCGGGATTCCTTTGTGCAGATGTATCCGGTGCAGTCGACGGAGAAGCGTCGCGTGAGCTATGCGGAGATTGCCCGGATTGAGTTCACGGGCAAGGATCGCGCCGCCGGCAAGCACTGGGAGGCGTGGGTGAAGAAGTATGCCGAAAAGAAGGCGGCCGGCGAGAAGAATATCGGCCTGCACCCGGAAGCGCTCGACTAGCCCGGCCTGAGCAGAGCGGAAAGAACGCGCAGATGAGAGTTTTTGTGACGGGAGCGACGGGTTTTGTCGGCTTCCATGTGGCGCGCGAACTGGCGTCGCAGGGGGCGCAGTTGCGCCTGCTGACGCGGCAGTCGAGCAACACCCGCTTTCTGGACGAGATTGGCGGCGCTTGCGAGGTCTGCGTGGGCGACCTGAGCCAGCCGGAGACGCTGCGCTCGGCCGTGGCCGACTGCGAGGCGGTGGTGCATGTGGCGGCCGATTACCGGCTGTGGGTGCGTGATCCGCAGGCAATGTATCGGGCCAATGTGGAGGGAACGCGTGCGCTGCTGGGCCTGGCGCGCGAGGCAGGCGTGCGGCGCGTGGTGTACACCTCGAGCGTGGCCACGATGGGCTTCCGGCGCGATGGGCTGATTGTGAACGAGGATACGCCGGTGAGCCTGGAGGATATGGTGGGCCACTACAAGCGGTCGAAGTTTCTGGCCGAGCAGGAGGCGTTGCGCGCTGCCGAGGCCGGGCAGGCCGTGATGATCCTGAATCCGACGACGCCGATTGGCTCGCACGACAGCAAGCCGACGCCGACGGGCCGGATTGTGGTGGACTTTCTGCTGCGACGTTTTCCGGCGTACATGGACACGGGGCTGAACCTGGTGGATGTGCGCGAGGTGGCGCGCACGCATGCGGCAGCGCTGGAGGTGGGAACGCCGGGCCGACGCTACATTCTGGGCGGGGAGAACCTGACGCTGAAGCAGATTCTGGACAAGCTGTCGGCGATGACGGGGATTCCGTCGCCGACGATGCAGATTCCGTTCTGGGTGGCAGCCGGATATGCCTGCGTGGAAGAGACGATAACCGGGCGACTGCTGGGCCGGGAGCCGCGGGCGACGCTGGAAGAGGTGAAGATGGGGCGCAAGAAGATGTTTGCCTCCTCGGCGCGGGCGCAGCAGGAGCTTGGGTTTCGGCTGACGCCGGTGTATCCGGCAATGCGGGCGGCGGTGGACTGGTTTCGTGCGCACGGGTATGCTCCGGCCGAGGGCTGACCGGGAACGGATGGGCGGATGGGCATGAGCACGGGACGCGTGGTGTTTGTGGCGGCGCTGGAGCGGGAGGTTGCCGGTCTGGTGCGCGGATGGAAGCAGGTGCGTGGTTCGCGCGGGGAGCTTTGCTTTGTGCATGGGGCGGCGACGGTGGCCTGCGCCGGAATGGGTGCTGCGCGCGCAGTGCTGGCGGCGGACTTTGCCCTGAGCCTGGGCCCGGCAAATCGACTGATCTCCGTGGGGTGGGCTGGAGCGTGTCGCGCATCGATCCGCGTGGGCGAGATTGTGGAGGCCGATGTGGTGATTGATGCGCGGACCGGGGAGCGGTTTTTCCCGCAGATGGAGCGGGAGATTGGTTTGCGTGCCCCGGTGGTGACGGTGGCTGCTCCGGCTGGCCGGCAGGAGAAGAGACGGCTGGCGGAGAGCTACCAGGCAGCGGCGGTGGAGATGGAAGCGGCAGCGGTGGCGCGGCTGGCACAGGCGCGGGAGCTGCCGTTTGCGGCGATCAAGGCAATCTCCGACGATGCCGGGTTTGAGATGCCGGAGATGGGCAGGTTTGTGACGGCGGAGGGCGGACTGCGTGAGGCAGCCTTTGGCTTGCATGTGGCGCGGCATCCGCGGCTGTGGCGGCCGGTGATGGAGATGGCCCGGGGCAGCCGTGTGGCGGCTGAGCGGCTGTGGGCGGCGATGCGGGAAGTGACGAGTCTGGAGAGTTGAGCGAGGAGCGGAATGGCACAGCAGTTGGAATTGCCAAAGACGATGCGCGCGGCGGTCTATCGCGGCGTGAACGATGTGCGCGTGGAGACGGTTGCGGTGCCGGAGATTGGGCCGGGCGAGATTCTGATCCGCGTGGCGAGCTGTGGTATCTGCGGGACGGACCTGAAGAAGATTCATACCGGATCGCATGCGGCGCCGCGCATCTTTGGCCATGAGACGGCGGGAACGGTGGCTGCGGTGGGCGCAGGAGTGACGCAGTTTTCCGTAGGCGATCGCGTGATGGTCTTTCACCACATTCCCTGCGGAAGCTGCTTCTATTGCCGCAAGAAGACCTTTGCGCAGTGCCCGGTGTACAAGCGCGTGGGCGTGACGGCGGGCTTTGAGCCGGCCGGTGGCGGATTTGCCGAGTACGTGCGGGTGATGGACTGGATTGTGCGCGATGGCGGCGTGGTACGCGTGCCGGATGGGGTTCCGCTGGAGCAGGCGGCGTTTGTGGAGCCGGTGAACACCTGCCTGAAGGGCGTGAAGATGCTGGCGCTGGAGCCGGATGAGACGGTGCTGGTGATTGGGCAGGGACCGATTGGGATTCTGCTGGCGGCGCTGGCGGCACGCAGCGGGGCAACGGTGCTTACCTCGGATCTGTATCCGGAGCGGCATGCGATTGCAGCGGGCTTTGGGTTGCAGCATCCGATCGACGCCGGGCGCGAGGATGTGGTGGAGCGAGCGCGGGCGGCGACGGAGGGTCGCGGTGCCGATGCGGTACTGCTGGCGGTGGGCGGCCATGCGCTGATTGCCACGGCGATGGCGGCGGTGCGGCCCGGCGGCAAGGTGCTGCTGTTTGCGCAGACGCAGCACGGCGAGGCGAGCTTTGATCCGGGCGCGGTGTGCATGGATGAGAAGGCGATGATCGGATCGTATTCGGCGGCGGTGGATATTCAGGCCGAGGGCGCGGCGCTGGTCTTTGAGGGCTATCGCAATGGCTTTGATCTGACGCGGCTGATCTCGCATCGCTATTCGCTGGAGGATGCGGTGGAGGCGATTCGCGTGGCCTCGCAGCCCAGCGCGCAGTCGATGAAGATCATGATTGAGCCGGAGGCAAGGTGAGCGAGCGGATGGAGGCGGTGCGCGGCGGGCTGCCGGAGCGGATGCAGGCGGCGGTGCTGTATGGACGCGAGGATATCCGCGTGGAGGCGGTGGAGACGCCGCATGCGCGCGTGGGCGAGGTGATTCTGCGCGTGGATGCGGCGCTGACCTGCGGGACCGATCGCAAGGTCTTTCGCCGGGGCTATCACGCGAAGATGATTCAGCCACCGACGATGTTTGGCCATGAGGTGGCGGGGACGATTGTGGAGCTGGGTGCCGGGGTGGAAGGCTTCGCGCTGGGCGATGCGGTGGTGGCGCTGAATTCGGCGCCGTGTGGGAGCTGCTACTTCTGCGAGCGCGAGCAGGAAAATCTCTGTGCCGATCTGCTGTTTCACAATGGCGCGTATGCCGAGTACATGCGGGTTCCGGCGCGGATTGTGGCACGGAATATGCTGTGGATTCCGGCGGGGATGACGATGGCGCATGCGGCGATGACCGAACCGCTGGCCTGTGCGCTGCATGCCTGGGAGGATTCGGGCGCGCGCGGCGGGGATACGGTGGCCGTGATTGGCGCCGGACCGCTGGGGCTAATGGCGATGCAACTGGCGGTGCTGGCCGGATGCCGGCTGATTGCCGTGGTGAAGCATGACGGACAGGCTGCGCTTGCGCGGGAGCTGGGCGCGGCCGAGGTGGTGCAGACGGGTGTGGCCACGGATGTGGTGCAGGCCGTGCGCGACTGCACTCCGGAGCAGCGCGGTGTGGATCTGGCGATTGAGGCCGTGGCAACGCCCGAGACCTGGGAGCAGGCCGTGGCCATGACGCGCAACGGCGGGACGGTGAACTTTTTTGGCGGGCCTGCGGCGGGCACGGTGGTGACGCTGGATACGAATCGGCTGCACTATGGCGACCTGACGCTGAAGGCAACCTTTCATCATCGGCCGGAGGTCTGCCGACGCGCCCTGGCGCTGCTGGCCGATGGTCGCTTCCGGGCCGGAATGCTGCTGAGCGGCGAGGCGGGACTTGCCGATCTGCAGCAGCTGTTTCACGACTGGAAGGGGCTGAAAACCGTGATTCTGCCGGGCGGGCCAGAGGGTAGGATAAAGGCATGAGTGCTGCGGAGACGACGATGCCGGGTGAGGCCGAACGCGAGCAACTGCTGCGGCAGGGATGGGCGGCGCTGCCGGAGAGCTATCGCATGCCGGAGGCTGCGCCGACTGTGGCCGAGGCGATGGCCTGGTGTCGCAGGCTGGCCGAGACGCATTATGAGAACTTCCATGTGGCCTCGTGGTTTTTGCCGGAGAAGCTGCGGCCGCACTTTCATGCGATCTATGCCTACTGCCGCGTCTCGGATGATCTGGGCGACGAGGTGAGCAGCCCGGAGCAGGCGCTGGCACTGCTGGATTTCTGGCAGGGCGAACTGGAGGCCTGTTATCGCGGCCAGGTGCGGCATCCGGTGTTTGTGGCGCTGGCGGAGACGATTCGCGCCTGCCAGATTCCGATCACGCCCTTTGCCGATCTGCTGAAGGCCTTTCGACAGGACCAGACGGTGACGCGGTATCGGACGATGGATGAGGTGCTGGAGTACTGCCGGTATTCGGCGAATCCGGTGGGGCATCTGGTGCTGTACGTCTGCGGATATCGGGATGCGGAGCGCTTCCGGCTTTCGGATTTCACCTGCTCGGCGCTGCAGCTGGCAAACTTCTGGCAGGATGTGCGGCCGGATCTGGAGCAGCGCGGACGAATCTATCTGCCGCAGGATGCGATGGCGCGGCATGGGGTGACCGAGGCAATGCTGGCCAACCATGTGGCCACGGATGCCTTTCGTGCGCTGCTGCGCGAGATGGCGGATGCGGCGCGGGCAATGTTTGAGCAGGGGCTGCCGCTGATCGGGCAGGTGGACCGGGATCTGGCGGTGGATCTGGATCTGTTCAGCCGCGGGGGACTGGAGATTCTGCGCGCGATTGAGCAGTCGGATTACGACGTGCTGCGCGCGCGACCGGCGATCTCCAAACGCACGAAGCTGGCGCTTGCGCTGCGGGCGGTGACGGGGAAGTTCCTGCCGGGGCTGCGACTGCGAGGCCGAGCGGCATGAGTGCAGCCAGCGAGACGGTGGCGCGGAGTGGCGGCGTGGATCCGGTGACCCTGGCCAGCGCGTATGCCGAGTGCCGCGCGATTGCCCGGCGCGAGGCCAAGAACTTTTACTTTTCCTTTGTGGCGCTGCCGGCGGCGCGTCGGGATGCAATGTGCGCGATCTATGCGTTTATGCGGCGGGCCGATGATCTGTCGGATGATGAATCCTTTGCGCGTGCCGAGCGCAGGCAGATGCTGGCGGCGTGGCTGGAGGATTGGCGCAGGGTGCGCGACGGAGCGCAGACGCAGGATGCGGTCTTTGTGGCGGTGCGGGATGCAGCGCGTCGGTTTGCTATTCCGTATTCGCTGCTGGATGAGCTGGTGGCGGGCACGACGATGGATCTGGACGAGACGGAGGCAAGCCGTGCCGGACGACCGGATACCTTCCCCAGCTATGTGGAGCTGGATCGCTACTGCTATCTGGTGGCATCGGTGGTGGGGCTGGTGTGCATCCGCATCTTTGGATACCGCGATGCGGGAGCGGAAAAGCTGGCCGAGCAGACGGGCATTGCCTTCCAGCTGACGAATATTCTGCGCGATGTGCGGGAGGATGCGGAGCGGAATCGCGTCTATCTGCCGCTGCGCGAGCTGGAGCGGAACGGAGTGGCGGTCGAGGATCTGCTGCATCATCCGGCAAGGACGGTAACCGAAGCCGAGCGCGCGCTGCTGGCCGCCGTGGCGGAGCGGGCCGAGCAGATGTATGGGGCGGCGCAGGAACTGCTGCCGCGGATTGACCGGATCAGCCGGCCGGCGCTGTGGGTGCTGGTGACGATCTATCATCGGCTGCTGCGGCGCATTCGCAGCCAGCGCTATGAGGTGATGGCGCAACGCATCTCCGTGCCCACCTGGCAGAAGCTGCTGATTCTGGCGGTGGGGCTGGTGTGGATGGGCGGCGTGCGCCTGTTGCCGGGCAGAGGATAGCGGACAGATGGCCAGCCAGCAAGGGAAGAAACGCGATAATTCTGTTCTGGTGGTGGGCGGCGGCGTGGCCGGGATTGCAGCTGCCTGCGCGCTGGCGGATGCCGGTTTTACCGTGACGCTGGTGGAGCGGCGCGGATACCTGGGCGGTCGCGCCTCGTCGTATCTGCATCCCGGCGCCGGGGAGACGATCGACAACTGCCAGCATGTGCTGTTTGGCTGCTGCACGAATCTGGTGGACCTGTATCGGCGGCTGGGCGTGGAGGAGCAGATCTTCTGGGATGACCGGATGACGCTGATCGAGCCCGGCGGCAGGCGATCCGTGCTGCAGCCGACGGGGCTGCCGGCACCGATGCACGGGCTGTCGGGGATTCTGCGGGCGCAGTGCTTTTCCGCTGCGGACAAGGCTGCGCTGATCTGGGCGATGGGGCAGATGATGCTGCGCGAGCAGCGCGCGGGCCAGTCGCTGGCACAGTGGCTGAAGGCGCAACGGCAGACGGAGGGCGCGCGCAGGCGATTCTGGGAGCTGGTGATTGCCAGCGCGCTGAATGCCGATCTGGATGCGATTGATGTCAGCTACGCGCAGAAGGTGATTCGCGAGCTGTTTCTGAACTCGGCGCAGGCCGGTGCCATGGGCATGAGCCGGGTTCCGCTGAGCGAGCTGTATGCCGGGGTGGGCCACTATCTGGAGGAGCGCGGCGGCCGGCTGGTGCATGGGCGCAGCGTGCGCGGCGCGCAATGGGATGCCGCACGGCGGCGATGGACGGTGGACTGCGACGGGCAGTCGATGGAGACGCGCTATCTGGTGCCGGCACTTTCCTTTGAGGCCATGGCAAAGCTGCTGCCGGCGATGCCGCAACTGGCCGGGGTCGAGGGACTGCGGGATCGGCTGAGCCGACTGACGCACTGGCCCATCTGCAGCGTGCATCTGTGGTTTGATCGTACGATTACCGAGCTGGACCACGCGGTGCTGCTGGACCGGGAGATTCACTGGATGTATCACAAATCCCGCTGGCAGCCGCTGAGGAGTGGCGAGGGCAGCTATGTGGAGCTCGTGATCAGTGCCTCGCGGAGTTTTGCCGAGCTGCCACGGGAGCAGGCCATTGCGCGTGCCCTCCAGCAGCTGGCGGAGTTCTTTCCTGCGGTGAGCACGGCGCGGGTGGTGAAGAGCGTGCTGGTGAAGGAAGTGCGTGCCACCTTTGGCGTGCCGCCGGGCATTGACGCGATTCGGCCGGACGCCGCGTCTCCGTGGCCGCAGTGCTTTCTTGCCGGAGACTGGGTGCAGACCGGATGGCCGGCGACGATGGAGGGTGGGGTGCGCAGCGGGTATCTGGCCGCGGAGGCAATCTGCCGCAGCCAGGGCGATACGCGGAAGATTCTGGTGCCGGACCTGCCGCCGACCGGATGGATGAAGCTGCTGGCTTAGGGGCTGTGGCTGGCTGCGAGTCGATCCATAGATGCAACAGCTTGCTCTGCAACCGGCTTTACTTTTCGCGCTGCAGCAGGTCGATGCGCTGGCGGGCCTGCCACTCCTGATCCTTGAGCTTGCCGCCGTCGAGCGTGAGGAACTGCTGATAGTAGAGAATGGCGGATTTTTTGTCGTGGATACGGTCATAGGCCGTGGCCAGTAGAAAATCCACCGGAGCCGTTTCCGGTACCAGCTTGTTGCGCTGCAGCAGGGCCTGAATGGTGAGATCGGGCCGATGCAGTTCGGATGCGGCAAAGCCCAGTCCGGTCCAGGAGTCGGCATTTTTCGGGTCGGCTGCTGCGGCCTGTTCGAAGACGCCAAAGGCGGCCTGGGTCTGGCCCTGGCGGATCAGATTCTGGGCATGGCTGGTCAGCAGGTCGGCATCGTGGGGATGCAGCTTGAGCAGCGCCTGATCGAGGGCATCGGCAGCGGCAAAGTCTCCGGCATCGGCCTTGACGCGAGCCAGCATGCGGGTGACCTCTTCATTGGCGGGGTTGCCGGTATGCAGCTTTTCCAGCAGCGGAATGGCTTCGGCCTTGTCCTCGGCAACCAGCACGGCGGCTAGCTGTGCGGTGAGCGGCACGCTGTCCGGATGCTTGTCGAGCGCCGGCCGCAGCAGGGCTTCCGCCTCGGGATACTTCTTCTGCGCGATGAGCAGATGGGCCAGTCCGCCGATGGCCTGCAGCGAGTCGGGATTGGCGGCGAGCAGGCGCTTGTAGGTGGCTTCGGCTCCGTCGGCATCACCGTTGGCCTCGGCCAGTCCGGCGGCCATCAGGGTGTCCTGCTCGGTCTCCGGAGAAAGCTTGAGCGCCTGCAGCAGGTCGCTGGAGGCTTCGGCGTAGTCGGGATGCCCGTCAATGCCGGTGCGGTCAATCTGGGCCAGGGCGCGCCAGATCTGGGCCAGTGCAGCCTTGCCGGAGATGCCGGGGTCGAGCGCCGTTGCGGCCAGCAGAACGGGGCGGGCCTCGGCCAGTTTGTTCATACGCGCCAGCAGCAGCCCCAGCGAGGCCTGCGCGGCAAAGTTTTTGGGCTGCACGGCGATGCAGCGGCGATAGAGGGCAACGGCATCGTCGTTGCGATTCTGCTCGTCGGCGACGAAGGCTGCGTCAAAGAGGGCGCGGGCATCGTTGGGATGACCGGCTAGCCAGGCATCGAGCAGCGGCGCGGCAGTCTTCCAGTCGCTTTTGGCCAGTGCGGCCTCGGCGCGGGCAAACTCGGCATTGCGCGCGTCGGCCTGGCCGGCATTCGTCGGGGTGGTGTTGGTGGGGTGCGGGGTGGCAGCGGTGGCTCCCGCCGGTGCCGATTGCGCCAGCAGCGGCGAGCAGGCCAGGCCCAGCAGGAGTGCGGAGATGGAGACGCGGACGATCACCCTTCCAGTGTATAGGCCGGATGGGCAGGCCCTGAAGGAGCGGTTGTGCCGTCAGGACTGGCTGAAGCCGCGCTCAATCTCCTCCAGTGTGCGGCCGCGCGTCTCCGGCAGCAGGAAGAGCGAGATGGCCAGGTAGAGCAGCGTGCAGGCTGACCAGAAAAAGAACATCGTTGAGTAGCCGAAGTGATCGACGACGGGCAGGAAGAGATCGGCGATGAGCGTGGAGACGGCGAGATTGAGCAGCAGCGCAATGCCCATGCCGACGGCGCGGATGCGGGTGGGCATGAGCTCGGAGAGCATGAGCCAGACCACGACGCCGGGACCGATGGCAAAGGAGGCAATGAAGAGGCTGAGCGCTGCCGTGATGAGCCATCCGGTGGCTGGCGCAGGCAGCGGACCGATGCGGGCGCGGCGGATGGTGAGCGGCTGCGCGGAGGCCAGCATCAGCGGCGGATCGCTGCTGCGCAGGGTGGCGATCTGCTCCTTGCCGTCGAGCGCGTAGAGCAGCGTGAGCACCTGCGTGGAGTGGCTGCCGGATGCCTGCCAGTGGGCGGCGGAAAGCTGGAGCGAGCCATGGTGGACCTGCTGCTGCACGGCGGCGGTGATGTCGCGCATCTGGTTCTCCGCATGGAGAAAGACGAGCCCGCCGAGGGCCAGTGCGATGGTGACGCCGGTGGTGCCGATAATGAGCAGGAAGCGTCGGCCCTTGCGATCCACGAGCCAGATGGCCAGCAGGGTGATGAGGCAGTTCAGCAGCTTGACGACGACATCGCCCTGCGCGGCATGGTTGGCGCTGAGTCCGGCCTGGCGCAGGATGACGACCAGGTAGGCAAGGATGGAGTTGATGCCGGTGGTCTGGTTGAGCACCAGCACGGAGCAGGCCAGCAGAAAGGGAAGGACGTATTTGCGCTGCAGGAGGGTTTCCTGACGCAGCGTTGCCGCAGGTGCCACAGCGTGGGCCGTGCCGGTAGCATCCGGAGCTGGCTGCATCGCGGCCAGTTCCAGCTCGGCCTCCTGCGGCGGAACGCTGCGCAACAGCGCCGCGCGTGCGTCTGCATGGCGTCCGCGCAGGGCCAGCCAGCGCGGGGATTCGCTGAGAAACAGCGAGCCGACCGTGAACAGGATGCCGGGCAGCAGCACGGAGGCGAACATGCCTCGCCAGGCATGATTGGCCGCCTGTTGGATGAGCAGGGGATTGCCGTGTGCAGCGGTGATGGCGGCCTCTGCCTGGCGCGTGAAGAAGAGGCCGGTGAAGGCGGCAACGACGATGCCCAGCGTGAGCATGAACTGGAAGATGGCCGTGCCGCGGCCACGGGTTTCGGCGCTGAGCGTCTCGGCCAGATAGAGCGGAATGACGACGCCGAGGATGCCGCCGCTCATACCCTGGAGCAGACGGCCCAGCAGCAGCGGCAGAAAACTCTGCGAGAGGACGATGATGCCGATGCTGGCCAGGAAGCAAAGGCCGCTGAGGATCATCATGCGCCGCCTGCCGAAGAGATCTGCCAGCAGGCCACCGGCCAGCGAAGAGACCACGCCGCCGGCCAGCACGGCAGCTACGATGGCCGATGTCTGCTGCAGCGAGAGATGGATGGTCCGGTCCAGGTAGAGCAGGGCAGCGGCGATGATGCCGACATCGATGCCGTAGAGCAGGCCGCCCAGACCGGAGACCAGCAGCAGGTAGCGGGAGTAGAGCAGCCGGGATGAGCCGGTGGAGCGTGACGGGCGGCTCATGCGCGGTCTCCGCTGTTGTCTGCATCCGTGTTCAGGACTGCATCCGTGTTCAGGACTGAATCCGCGTTCAGGACTGCCTTCTGCAGGTGCCGCGGGTGGTCCATGTCAATGCCGCGCAGGGCGGCCATGTGGTAGGCGAACAGCTGGAGCGGAACAACCTCGGAGGCCGCCAGCAGCAGCTCGCTGAGCGGATCGATGGGGATCGAGTGCGTGGCCAGCCTGTGCACCTCGGCATCGTCGCGGTTGGCCACTGCGAGCACGCGTGCCTGCTGCCGCAGCAGGTGGTCGAGGATCTCGCGCGTCCGGCGATAGCGCAGCATGGACTCCGGGTTGGAGGGATCGCAGGTGGCCAGCAGCACCACGGGAACCGCGCGGCTGACCAGGGCATTGGGCCCGTGCAGCAGCTCGCCGGTCGGGTAGGCCTCGGCGTGCACGTAGGAGGATTCCTTGAGCTTGAGCGCGCCTTCCCGGGCAATGGCAGCATGGATGCCGCGACCGAGATAGAGGAAGCTTTGCGCGTCGGCGGTCTGCGCGGCCAGCCGTGCGGCTGCCGCATCCCATTCCGGGAGCTGGGTGCGCAGGTGACCGGCCAGGGTGTGCAGCTCGGCCAGGCAGTCCTGCAGGCGGTGCGGTGCCATCCGCTGCTGCGCGACGGCCTCATGCAGCGCGAGCAGGTAGAGGACGATGAGCTGGCAGAGGAAGCTTTTGGTGGCCGGGATGGCCTGCTCCGGCCCGGCCAGCAGCGGCAGTGCCAGGGTGGCTTCGCGGGCCATCGTGGATTCGGGGGGGTTGGTGATGGCCAGCGTACGCAGCCCCTGCCTGCGGGCCAGTCGCAGTGCGGCCAGCGTGTCGGCGGTTTCCCCGGATTGCGAGAGCACAAGGACGGAGGCCACGGAACTGGGATCGAGGGCGCGCAGGGCAAATTCACTGGCATACTCCACATCGACGGTGGCCCCGGCCAGCTCCTCCAGCAGCAGCTCCGCCACCAGACCGCTGTGGCGGCTGGAGCCGCTGGCGGCGATGACCAGCGGGCCGGATGCGGTCAGCGAGGGGTGCAGGTGCTGCCAGGCCGCAGGGGCAAACGCGTTGCCGCTGGTGTAGTGGGCAAGCAGGGATTCGAGCACGTCCGGCTGCTGGTGGATTTCGCGCAGCATGGCATGGGCGTGGGGAGTCATCTGAGGGAATTATTGTTGCGAAAGGGATGGCTGTCAAAGGCGGATTCTGCATCCAAGTGAGCGAATGCGGGGCCCTGGATTTCGGGGTCCTGTAGCGGGATTGCAGGCAACAGAGGCAGGACTCTGGCGGCCGGGGCACTGCCCACGGCCAGCGGAGCCGCCCATTGCTGCCAGGCGAGGCGACGATGAAGCAACTGCGATGGATGGCGCTGTGGATGGCAGCAGCAGCGATGAGCATGACGGCCTGGGCCAAGCCGTATGCGGTCTTTTACATGGATGACAGTGCGGCGGCGGCAGCCTCCTTTGCCCGGCATGCGGGCAAGGTGGATCTGCTGATTCCCACCTGGTATGAGGTGGATGGCGACGGGCTGCTGAGCGGCGGGCCCAACGAGAGCGTGATGCAGCAGGCGCGGCAGAGCGGCGTGGACGTGATGCCGATTGTGGCGCTGTTTGACGCCGATGGCTTCCATGACCTGGCCACCAGCCGGATGGCGCAGACGGAAATGAACGCAGCCATGATCCGGGAGTGCAAGGCGCATGGATACTCGGGCTTCCAGATTGATTTTGAGCACCTGGACTGGACGGATCGGGATCTGCTGTCGGCGCTGGTGGCGCAGTCGGCGCAGGCCATGCACTCGGCCGGGCTGAAGCTGACGATTGCCACGATCCCCAATGCCCCCGGCCATGTGACCAGCAAGGATGGGTTCGAGGGCTGGATGTTTCGGCAGTGGCGCGGGGTCTATGATCTGGCCGCGTTGAGCAAGTCTGTGGACTGGATCAGCCTGATGACCTATGACCAGCACACGCGCTGGACGATGCCCGGACCGGTGGGCGGCTGGGCGTGGACCGAGGACAACCTGAAATATGCCCTGCAGTTTGTGCCCAAGGACAAGCTGGTGCTGGGCATTCCCCTCTATGGCTACCACTGGTATGCTGACACGCCCACGGAGAGCGATGGCGACGAGACGCCAAACCTGACGGCCGAGCAGGTGGATACGGAAGGCGCGATGGATCTGGCGAAAAGCTATCGCGGCGGCCGGGTGGACTGGGATGCCGACGACCACACACCGTACTTCTATTTCTATCGGCAGCAGATGCGGGAGTGGGTATACTTCACGAATGCGCGGGCCTTTGCGGACCGGGTGGGATTGGCGGAGCAGAATGGGATCAAGGGATTCTGCGCCTGGGTGCTGGGGACCGAAGATCCGCAGATCTGGACTCGGCTGCCAAGCCACGCGGCCCATGGTCCGGCCTAAGGAGCGGCTCGGGATGGCCTACTTTCTCTTCAAGACGGAACCGGATGTCTATTCCTTTGCGGATTTTCAGCGCGACAAGGAGACGATCTGGGATGGGGTGACGAATCCGCAGGCGGTGAAGTATCTGCGCGAGATGCAGGCCGGAACCGAGTGGATCTTCTACCACACCGGCGACGAGCGGCGCGCGGTGGGAACCGGTACGGTGCTGAGCGTGGACCCGACGGACCCCAAGGTGCCGGTGGTGCGCGTCCGCGTGGGCAAGGCGCTGAAAATGCCCCGCACGCTGGCCGAGATCAAGGCCAATCCGCTCTTTGCCCAGTCGCCGCTGGTCATCATCGGGCGGCTTTCGGTGGTTCCGCTCACGGAGCAGCAGTGGGCCTGGCTGGTGGGTTGAGGCGCTGGAGGCCGGTCTTTCGTTACAATCGAGAGATATGCTGCGAATGGATACGGCCGGGGAATCCCACGGCGAGGCACTGATTGCGTTACTTTCAGGGCTTCCTGCGGGCATTCCGATAGATCTGGAGTTTGTGAATCGTGAGTTGTGGCGCCGCCAGCAGGGCTTTGGGCGCGGTGGCCGCATGAAGATTGAAACCGACAAGGCGCATGTGCTCTCCGGAGTGCGACATGGCCGGTCGATTGGCTCGCCGATTGCGATTGAGATTGTGAATCGCGACTGGAGCAACTGGCAGGAGAAGCTGCCGGTGGAGACCGGCGATCCGGAGAAGCACCAGGTGGTGGCCTCGCCCCGACCGGGACATGCCGACCTGCCGGGTGCCCTGAAGTACAACTTCACGGATGCGCGCTACGTGCTGGAGCGGGCTTCGGCGCGGGAGTCCACCTCGCGCGTGGCTGCCGGTGCCTTTGCCAAGCTGCTGCTGCGGCATCTGGGCATTGAGATTGCCAGCCATGTGATCCGCGTGGGACGCGTGGCGCTGGAGCGCGAAGCCACCTGGGACGAAGTGGTGGCCGTCTCGCGCAAGGATGAGGTGCTGCTGAGCTGCGTGGATGCGGAGACCGAGGCGCGGATGCGCGAAGAGGTGGCCGAGTGCGCGCGGACCGGGGACACCGTCGGAGGCGTCTTTGAGGTGGTGGTTCACGGACTGCCGCCGGGCGTGGGCACCTATGCCAACTGGGATGAGCGACTGGACGGACTGCTGGCCTGGGCGGTGATGAGCCTGCAGGCGGTCAAGGCCGTGGAGATTGGCCGCGGAGTGACGGCGGCGGAGAGCTTCGGCTCGGCTGTGCATGATGCCATCCACTACGGTGAGGCCGATGCAGGACGCGCCACGCGCTTCCTGCGCCACCAGAACAATGCCGGCGGTATTGAAGGCGGTATCTCCAATGGCGAGGACGTGATTGTGCGCGGCTATCTGAAGCCGATCTCGACGCTGCGCAAGCCGCTGGCCTCGGTGCGTTTTGACACGCGCGAGGCGACGTCGGCCAGCTATGAGCGCTCGGATATCTGCGTGGTGCCGGCTGCCGGTGTGGCCGCTGAGGCGATGGTGGCCTTTGTGGTGGCGCAGCAGGTGCTGGGCAAGTTTGGCGGGGATTCGGCACTGGAGCTGAAGCGAAACTTTGACGGATACCTGGAACAGATTCGCCGCTACTGAGCGCGGCGTTGCGAAGAAAACGGGAAGTGCACCATGATACTGACGATCCGAAAATATCCTGATCCTGTGCTGCAGAAGCCGGGCGAGCCGGTGGCGGTCTTTGACGATGCGCTGCGCAGCTTTGTGGCGGACATGTTTGAGACGATGTATGCCGCGCAGGGCATTGGGCTGGCGGCTCCGCAGGTGGGGGATTCGCGCCGCATCACGGTGATCGACCTGAGCTGCGGCAAGGATCCGGCGCAGAAGATGGTGCTGGTGAATCCGGAGATTGTGGAGCGCGAGGGCCGGATCTATGAAGAGGAAGGCTGCCTGAGCTTTCCGGAGATTCGGGAAAAGGTGGTGCGCGCGGCCTATGTAAAGGTGCGAGCGCAGGACGAGCATGGAACGTGGTTTGAGGCAGAAGGTGAAGAGCTGCTCTCCCGCTGCCTGCAGCACGAGATCGATCATCTGGACGGGGTGCTGTTTCTCTTTCGCATCAGCGGACTGAAGCGCGACCTGGCGCTACGCAAGATTCGCAAGCTGCAGCGGGCGGGTGAGTGGTGAAGCCGCTGCGGCTGGTCTTCTGCGGAACGCCGGAGTTTGCCGTACCCACGCTCGAGGCGCTGGTGGATGCCGGACACGAAGTGGCAGCCGTGCTGACGCAGCCGGATCGTCCCGTGGGACGCAGGCAGGTGATGACCGCGCCGGCCGTGAAGTTGCGCGCGCTGGAGCTGGGGCTTGCGGTCGATCAGCCGGAGACAATCCGTCGCAATGAGCCGCTACGCGCCCGCCTGGAAGCTCTGGCACCGGATGCGATTGTGGTGGTGGCCTATGGGCGGATTCTGCCGGAATGGATGCTGCAGCTGCCGCGGCTGGGATGCATCAATCTGCATGGCTCGCTGCTGCCCCGGCATCGTGGCGCAGCGCCGATCCAGTGGGCGCTGGCGCTGGGCGACAGGGTGACGGGAAATACGACCATGCTGCTCGATGCGGGGCTGGATACCGGGCCGATTCTGCTGCAGCAGACCGTGGAGCTGACACCTGAAATGACATCGATGGAGCTGTTTCCGCTGCTGGCCACGCGCGGCGCACCACTGATGGTGGAAACGCTGCAGGGGTTGGCTGCGGGCACGCTGGTGCCGCAGGCGCAGGACGCCAGCCAGGCAACCCTGGCGCGGCTGCTGACGCGCGAGGATGGGCGCATCGAGTTTGCGCAGCAGACGGCGACAGAGATCTGGAATCGCTGGCGAGGCTTCCAGCCGTGGCCTGGCGTCTTCACCGTTTGGCAGGGACGCAAGCTGATCGTCCATCGGCTGCGCCCGGCAGAACTGGCAGCAACGGCACAGCCCGGCGAGGTGCGCGTGCAGGGAAGCACGTCGGGGAGCAGTGCGGGGCAGCGACTGCTGGTGGCCTGCGCAGGCGGCAGCTGGCTGGAACTGGTGGAAGTGCAACTGGAGGGGCGCGGACGCGTGCGTGCGGAGGAGTTTCTGCGCGGCCTGCCGGATGCATCCGCGATACGATTCGGCACACCGGCTGAGTCGGAGGCGTAACGTTGGCCGATTCCGAACGATCCCGAGCCCGGCCCATGCAGGCTGCCAGTGCGGCGCGCGTGGCGGCATTTCGCATTTTGCAGCGCATGGACCGGAAGCAGGAGCATGCCGATGCGTTGCTGCGCGAGCTTGCGTCGGAGTCCATGCACGCGCAGGATCTGGATCTGGCAACGGCGCTCGTGATGGGCGTGCTGCGCTGGCATATTCGGCTGGATGCGTGGATTCGGCGGCAGCTGGCGCGGCCCGGTGCGCGGCTCGATGCTCCGGTGCAGGTGGCCCTGCGGCTGGGTGTCTTCCAACTGAAGTTCATGGATCGGATTCCGGCGCATGCGGCAATTCACGACAGCGTGGCCCTGTGCCGCATGGCCGGCCATGGCCACGCCTCGCGCATGGTGAATGCGGTGCTGCGTCGGCTGGCTGCTGCGCCGCACAACGATGATGAGACGATGCAGCAGGCCGGCAATGCCGCCGAGTTGGCCGAGCGCGCGGCGCATCCGGCATGGCTGGTGGAGCGGTGGGTGCAGGCCTTCGGACTGGAGCAGGCGCGGTGGCTCTGCGAGCACGGGCAGCAGCCACCACAGCTGACGTTGCGCCTGGCAGACGACGATGCCGGGAGCGAGCTGGCGGCGATGCAGATTGCGCTGGAGTCCGCGCCGCTTCTGACTGCTGTGCGCACGCTACGGACGGGGGAATCCGGACTGGGGCAGATTCGCCAGAGCGAAGCCTGGAAGTCAGGACGGATTCGAGCGCAGGATGAGGGATCGCAGCTGGTGGCGGAGATTGCCGGGCACGGCAGCCGCATTCTGGACTTCTGTGCTGCGCCTGGCGGCAAGACGATGATTCTGGCCGAGCGGAATTCCGGCGCAACTGTGGATGCCTGCGAGGTGAGTCCGGCGCGCGCAGAGGCAATGCGCAGCCGCCTGAGCGCGATGCAGCAGCTGCCCTGGTCGCAGCAGATAACGGTGCATACGGCCGATGCGGCAACGTGGACCGGGGAGCGGCAGTGGGATCTGGTTCTGGTGGATGCCCCATGCAGCGGAACCGGAACGATCGGGCGCAATCCGGAGATTCGCCATCGCCTTCAGCCGCAGGAGTTTGCGCGACAGGCGCAGCGGCAGACCGAGCTGCTGCAGGCGGCCATGCGCGCCTCTTCGCGTCGGGTGGTGTACTCCACCTGCTCGCTGGAGCGCGAGGAGAATGAGGACGTGGTGCGCGCAGCACTCGCGGAGCAGTGTGCG
Organism: Acidobacteriota bacterium; assembly: GCA_021804965.1. Lineage (GTDB taxonomy): Bacteria > Acidobacteriota > Terriglobia > Terriglobales > Acidobacteriaceae > Acidicapsa. Next base: position 8,027 of record JAJZGG010000019.1, on the reverse strand, counting down.
TGGCGGCAGATCTCCGCAGCGGATGCCATTGCTGTGCTGTTGGCGGAGGGACGGTTAACACCGACCGGGGCCGAATGGCTGCGGCTGGGATTGCAGGCGGATGGCTCGCTGCGGATCTGTACGCGCCCTGCCGCCGATGGCAGCCTGATCCGGACCGATGGGTTTTATCTGGCCATTCTGGAGCAGAATTCCTGATCCGTTCCTGCTGTCAGCGGGCAACCGTGAGCTGCACCGAGTCGCCGACGGCGATTCTGCTGCCGGCTGCCGGCTCCTGATGCAGGATGGTCCCGGGCAGCGTGACGGGCGCGACCGGTGCCAGTCGGGTGCCAGTGCCGGAGACCGCGGCAACCTGCGGAATGGAGGCCTGCTCGAAGCGTACAGGAGCAAGCCGGATGCCGACGCGCGTCAGCTGCACGCGAATGTTCGAGAGCGAAAGTCCGTGAAGATCGGGCATCAGGAAGCCGTTGGCCTCGCTGGTGTCCGGCACGGCGACCAGCAGGTGGATGGATGGCTGTTCAATGTCCTGCGCATGGGCTGGCGGGTCCTGCGCGAGCACGGTGCCCTGGACAACGGCAGTGTCCGGCAGTTCGGCGGCAGGTCCGGTCTGCAGGCCGCTGTTGCGCAGGGCCAGGATGGCGGTGCGCTGCTGCATGCCGAGCACATCCGGCACCTGCACGCGCTGCGGACCCAGGCTCTGCGCCACGCGCACCTGCCACTCGCGGCGCACCACGGTTCCCGGCGGCGGCGACTGGCTCACGATGCGTCCTGCGGGAATATCGGTGGAGTAGTAGTCGTGATCGATGGCGAGATTCAGGTCAAGACCGGCGGTCTGGCTTCGCGCCTGCTCCAGCGTCATGCCGCGCAGGGACGGAACGTGAACCTCTGCTCCGTGAATGGCAAAGTGCATGGTGAGCAGGGCGAACAGGAGGCTGGTGGCCAGCAGCGCTGCCAGCAGAAACAAGGCCTGAAAGAGATTGCGCAGTGTGCGGATCGCCATGGTGGTTTCCTGGTGAATTACCGCTACGGCTGTTCGCCGTCCGGCAGCTCAATCTCCGCGTGGATTTCGGCATTGCCGGAGAGCATGGCGGATACGGAGCAGTATTTGTTCTTGGAAAGCGCAACGGCGTCCTCGACCGCCTTGCGGCTGAGGATGCCGCGTACGCGATAGACGAGGCGGATGGTGGAGAAGGAGCGCGGATGCTCGGCGCGACGCTCGGCGTGGGCCGTGACCGTCAGGCCGGCCAGCGGCTGGCGCTTCTTCTGCAGGATGCCGACCACATCCACCGAGGTGCAGCTGCAGAGGGCCATCAGCACGGCCTCCACCGGGCTGGGTCCGTCGGCGTGGGCATCGCTGGTGTCCAGCAGCAGGCTGTGGCCTGACTCCGAGTATGCGGTGAAGGCGTCGGGATTGGCCTGCTCGGGTTTCCATTCGCTGCGTGCAATCATGGGCAACTCCAGTCAGCGCAGATTGTCGGTCTGCGGCTCGGGATGGATGAGTACTTTATAGACTTCGGGACAGGCAATCTTGAAGCGGTCTTCCAGGCCCGTGATAACCTGATGCACGCGCAGCATGGGCAGGGCATCCGGCATGGTGCAGTGGAAGCTGACCTGCAGGTGGTCGCCGCTGCGCTCCATGCGAATGGCATGCACGTCGAGAACCTCGGGGAAGGCTGTGGCCGTATGGAGCAGCGCAGTCTCCAGACGTCGCGCCTCGTTCTTTTCGTGGCTGTCGGCCGCCTCGTCCAGCACGGTGGGTGCTTCAATGGTGGCCGGTTCGCTTTCGATGTGGGTGAGGACTGCGGCCAGCTCGGGGATCTCGCGCAGGATCTCGGCCTCCAGCTCCGTGACAAAGCTGTGCGCAGCGGCCAGGCTCAGATTTTCATTCAGCTCCACGTGCAGCTCGGCGCGAAGCTTGTCCCCAAGCGACTGGATGCTGACCTCATGGACGCCCACGTTGTTGCGTGCAGCCACGGCGCGGACGCGGTCAAAGATGCTTTCGGTCGGGGTTTCGCGCGGGACGGTGTGGATGACAACATCGGCGCGGGGAATCACGTCATGCACGGCGCGGGTGGCTGCGCGCACAAGCTGGCCACTGTGCTCAAAAGTGAACGAGCGCGGCAGCGCCAGCGTCAGGTCGGCAAAGACCTCGGAGCCTGCGTGGCGGACGCGCGCCTGCTCCACGGCCAGAATGCCGGGAACGGAGGCAACGGCCTCCCGAATGCGGGATTGCGTCTCTGCCGGGGCTGCGTCGAGCAGGGCTGCGGTGGTTTCCAGCGCCAGATGCCAGGTGAAGCGAAGGATCATCAGCGAAACCAGAATTGCCGCCAGCGGATCGGCAAAATGCAGGGACTGGATGTGGTATTTCGCTCCCGCCCAACTGAGCGTGAGGCCAACCAGAACGGCCAGCGTGGACCAGATGTCGGAGGCAAAGTGAAAGGCGTCGGTGGCCAGTGCCGGGCTCTGATACTGCGTGGCGGCATAGCGCAGTGCGCGGGATCGCCACCAGTCCACGGCGATCGAGGTGAGCAGCACCAGCACCGGCCAGAGCGAGTGTTGCAGATGCGTGCCACCGGCAAGAATCTTGTGGATGGCCTCGGAAAGAATCCATACGCAGGAGATGGCCATGAGTACGGCTTCCAGAAACGAGGAGAGATTCTCAAACTTGGCATGGCCATAGGTGTGGTCCTCGTCGGCCGGCTTGTCGGAGACACGCACGGAGACAAAGGTGATGCCAGCCCCGGCCAGATCCAGCCCGGAGTGCGCCGCATCCGACAGCACACCCAGCGAGCCGCTGAGCAGGCCTGCGGTCAGCTTCAGCGCCGTCATGACGGCTGCGGCCAGCAGCGAAGACAGCGCGACTTTGCGCTTGTATTCGGTGCCTCGATCTGCTGTAGCCATTTGGATGGAGGTCGACATGGGAATCTCAGGCTATCGCTTACGGATGAAATTGGCCAGTGTGGGATGCCGCGGTGTCGGCATCGTCTGCGGCATCTGCGGTGCTGCGGACGGCCGTGAACAGCCCTGCAATCCCGAACGAATAGGGCTTCCACTGGCACTGGCGGAAGCCTGCCGCCTGCATCATGGCCAGCATCTGCGCGGGAGCGGGGAAGCGATGCACCGAGTCCGGCAGATATTCGTAAGGGCCGGCCTGCCCGTACAGCAGGCGTCCAATGGCCGGCAGAATGCGACGGAAATAAAACTGGTAAAGCCTGCCGAAGAGACCGTCCGGCTCGCTGAAGTCAAGAATGCCCAGCTGCCCGCCAGGGCGCAGAACCCGGGCAAACTCACGCAGGCCACCGTCATAACTGGCAAGGTTGCGAAAGCCGAATGCCGTGGTGATCAGATCGACGGAGGCATCGGGCAGCGGCAGATGCAGGGCGTCGGCTTCAATGGCAACGGCACCGTGGCTGCGGAACTTGTCGGCCCCGCGACGCAGCATCTCATGCGCAAAGTCGATGGCCAGGATCGGATGCGTCTGCGGCGATTGCGGGCGATGGCGCAGCAGGGCCATGGTCATGTCGCCGGTGCCACAGCAGAGATCCACCACGACCGCAGTCGGCTGCGCCAGCGTGGTACGGAAGCGGCGCGCTGTGCGACGCCACCAGAGGCGGTCGATATTCGCGGAGAGAATATGATTCAGCAGGTCGTATTTGGGCGCAATCGAGTTGAACATGGCGCGCACCGACCGGGCTGCGCTCTGCTCGTCCTGTGCTCCTGCCGGTTGTGCGCCGGAGGCGGGTGTGGGGCTGCTCATGCGGACACACCGGTGCTGCCGACGGCAGCCATCCGGAGCATGGACTGCGTGGCGCGGATCAGCTCCTCCTGTGAGACATCCTGAGCCACGGTGGCATCGCCGATGCCGACCGGCAGCACGTAGCGGCGCAGTTCGCCGAGGTGCTTTTTGTCGCGTGCCGTCAGCGCGACCAGCGTGTGGGCGCGCAGCCGCAGTGCGGGAAACGGTCCATAGCGCAAAATGGCATTCTGCATTCTGCCGTGCTGGCTGGCAGTGATGGTGCCACGCTCCAGCGCAATCTCCAGGGCAACGAGGGTGCCCCATGCCACGGCTTCTCCGTGCAGCAGCTTGCGATAGCCGGTGGCTGCCTCCAGTGCATGTCCCAGGGTGTGGCCCAGATTCAGAATCATGCGCAGACCGCTCTCACGCTCATCGGCGCTCACCACCTCGGCCTTCATGCGGATGGAGGCGGCAATCACCTTCTGCAGCAGCTTTGGATCGCACTGCAGCAGGGCGTCGGCTTGCGTTTCCATGGTGCGGAACAGGGCTGCGTCGCGGATGATGCCCGCCTTCAGGCTCTCGATCAGACCAGCGCGCAGCTCCCGCTCCGGCAGCGTGGAGAGCAGTTGCAGATCGGCAACGACGACCTGAGGATGATGAAAGGCGCCGACCAGATTTTTCCCCTCCGGCAGGTTCACGCCCGTCTTGCCGCCGACCGAGGAGTCCACCTGCGCGAGAAAAGTGGTGGGAATCTGTACGAAGCGAATACCGCGCATGTAGATGGCAGCCAGAAAGCCGCCCACATCCCCGACAATGCCGCCGCCAAAGGCAATCAGCAGGGAGCTGCGATCCGCACCGGCGGAGGCCAGCTGGCGGCAGAGTTTTTCCATGCTGGCCAGAGTCTTGTAACGCTCGCCGGCGGGCAGAAAAAGCACCGTCGGCGGGGTGGAAAAGCTTTGCAGAAATGTCGCCGACCACAGGGCCCAGATCTCCGGCGAGGTGAGCACGAAGATGCGTTGCGGCAGGCGGCTGCGCTTCGGAGTGTCCGGGTTGGAATGCAGTGATTTTTCCAGCAGCGGCACGAGCTTTTGCAGCAGTCCATGGCCAACGTGGACAGGGTAGGCAGCCGACGGGGTACGCACTTGGATGGTCTGCATATGTTTATCGTATCGCAAGCATGGTGGGCATGCGGAGGCTTCGGCAGCCACGCGATGATAGGCTCAAAGTCGATGACGATTCCGGGTTCTGTTGCAGCAACGCATGTGGATTTTCTGGTTCTGGGTGCAGGTGTGGCCGGGCTGCGGGCAGCCCTGTCACTGGCGGAGCAGGGAACTGTGCTGCTGGTGGCCAAGGATGCGGTTGCCGAATCCAACACGCATTACGCGCAGGGCGGAATTGCCGTGGCCATGGACGGCGATGCGGATGTTGCGCTGCATCTGGAGGACACGATTGCGGCCGGCGATGGGCTGGTCTTTCGGCCTGCGGCGGAGGCACTGGTGCAGGATGGTCCGCGGCGCGTGGCGGAGCTGATTGAATGGGGGGCGCGTTTCGATCGCGAAGACGGGGACTGGATGCGTACGCGCGAAGGCGCACACAGCCGCGCCCGCATCCTGCATGCCTTTGGCGATGCCACCGGTGCCGAGATGGGCCGCGCACTGCGGGAGCGGGTGCGCACACATCGCAAGGTGCGCATTGCCGAGCGGCAGATGGCCGTGGCGCTGCACCAACAGGATGGACGTGTGGTGGGTGCCGATCTGCTGGATGAGAGCGGGCAGGTGCACAGCGTACGCGCAAAGGCCACGCTGCTGGCCACCGGCGGCGCCGGGCAAATCTACTGCGAGACGACGAATCCTGCCGTGGCCACCGGCGACGGCCTGGCACTTGCCTTGCAGGCCGGAGCCGAACTGGCGGACATGGAGTTCTACCAGTTCCACCCGACAGCGTTGCATCTGGCCGGTGCTCCGCGATTTCTGCTCTCGGAGGCACTGCGCGGCGAGGGTGCGCAGCTGGTGAATGAACGGGGCGAGCGCTTCATGCGGCGCCATCATCCGCTGCTGGAACTGGCCCCGCGCGACGTGGTGGCGCGCGCGATTGTGCAGGAGAGCGTGGCCGGAGATTTCGATCGTCAGCAGGAGATCTATCTGGATATGCGATCGGTTCCGGGCGTTGCCTGGAACGAGCGCTTTCCCACGATCAGCGCCGTGCTTGCCCGGTATGGTCTCAGCCTGACGAAGAATCGGATTCCGGTCTACCCGGCGGCGCACTACCTGATGGGTGGTGTGCGGACCGATCTGGCAGGCAGAACGACGGTGCCGGGACTCTACGCCGCAGGCGAGGTCGCAGCAACCGGGGTGCATGGCGCCAATCGACTGGCCTCGAATTCGTTGCTGGAAGGGCTGGTCTTTGGTGCGCGAGCCGCTGAGGCGATGCTGGCCGATACCGCTCTGCTACCGGTAGCGGAGGATGGCGCAATCTTTGCATCAGAATGTTCCATGCTTGCTGCCACTGATGCGGATCGACGATTCGCTGCCGAGTCCACCACGCGCATGCAGCAGATGCTGTGGAGCGCCGCCGGACTCTTTCGCGAGGAAGCCACGATGCGTCGCGCCCTGGCGGAGTTGGAGACGATGGCGGCAGAGTTGCGGCAGCGCTGCCGTGCAGGCAGGCCCTGGCGCGAGGGTTTGGAGGCGATGTCGATTGCTGCTGTGGGCCGAGCGGTGCTGCAGTGTGCGCTGGCTCGCAGGGAAAGTCGCGGAGCGCATGCACGGCTGGATCATCCCAAGAAGCTAGCGGAGAATGAGAATCGGCACACCCTTTTTTCCCTGGCGCGGGGCGTTCACTTCGAGCAGTGGTAGGGTGCGCGGCTATCGAGGCTGCGTAGCCATCCGGGGCATGGCATGCCCGCTGGAAATACCATCGAGCCAGCGCGTGAAGGTGCTGGCTGCGTTCGCATCGTCCTCAAAGGGCGATTGCATCCAGACCGCTGTTTTGTGCGTCTCCACGTGCTCGTAGGCAGCGGGTCGCGGCGCGCCGTTGGGCAGCAGCCATAGTGAAGGCACGGCAATCCCGGCAGCATCGTGCTCCAGATCGTAGCGGTCCGGCTGCAGCAGGCGCGCCGGAACCAACCGGCTGCGCGGATCATTCCACAGCACATCGAGCGGATGCGCGACGGGCTGGTCCAGAATGATGCCGCCAATCAGGGACGGGTCGCTGCCCAGCTGCGCTGCCAGGTCTGCGCCGATGCCGGAGCCCCAGACCAGAATGGCTCCGTGAGGAATATGCTTGGTGTCGGCCAGCCAGTGCAGGGCGGCAAGCGCATCGTGGCGAAGCTGTTTTTCCGAGGGCTTGCCGTTGCTGCTGCTGCCGTATCCGCGATAGTCGAGGGCCAGGACACTCTGGTTCTGCGCATGCAGCCAGGTGTCCAGCGGCAGGGTGTCGGCGAGGTTGCCGTCGGCTCCATGCAGAACCAGCACGGCGGATTGGGGAATCGATTCTCCGGCTGGAATCCACCAGGCGGTCAGATGGGCGACGCCCGTCTCGTCCGCATCCAGATGAATCCACTGAAAGGGCAGGGAACGGCTGGCCGGTGTGCGCTCCACGGTGCGCACCGGATGGTAGAGCAACTGCCAGCTGCCCTGCCAGTAAAGATAGCCAAACAAAGCCCAGGCGCAGACCACGACAGCCACCAGCGTAAAGGCAAAGGCACGCAGCAGCCACCGCAGCGGAACGTTGGGAAATGCAGGGTCGGCGCGGCGCGGATCGAAGGACAGATCCTGCCAGCTTGCGCGATGTGCGGGCTGCTGCTGGGAAGCGCGTTGCGAGGCACGCGGTTGGGGTGCTCCCGCCTTCGATGCTTTCTGTTTCCGATGCTTGGGGCTTTTGGGTGGCATGGCGGGTGTGGCAGATTGGGCTGCAGAAGAAGTGTGCCGGAGGCGCAATCGAGCGGCCCCCGGCACGCGGTTGCTAGTAGTGAACGATGGCGGAGAACGAGGCGGGAACCAGGCTGGCACCGCCGACCAGTGCGCCGTCAATCTCTTCCTGGCCGAGCAGCGAAGAGGCATTGTCCGGCTTGACCGAGCCGCCGTAGAGGATGCGCATGCCCTGGGCAATCTCGCTGCCCAGAATGGCTGCAACCTCGGCGCGCACAATGCGGTGGGCATCGACGGCCATCTCTGGCGTGGCGGTTTTGCCGGTGCCGATGGCCCATACCGGCTCATAGGCGATGACGATGGGTGCTGCCTGCTCTGCGGTGATGCCGGCAAAGCCGCGCTGGATCTGGGTCTTGAGCACCTCG
>JAJZGG010000018.1 GCA_021804965.1 Acidobacteriota bacterium | reverse complement strand
GCCTGCCCGGAGTCAATCCCACCTGGTGGCTGAACTATGTGCACTTCACCGACCAGCAGCGCGAAGGCAAGCGTCCGCTTCTCTTCCATCGCTGGGGTGGTCTTGGCAATCACCGCTACCAGATCGGCTTCTCCGGTGACACCATCTCCGTCTGGGATTCTCTCGCCTTCCAGCCCTGGTTCACCGCCACCGCCGCCAACGTCGGCTACGCCTACTGGAGCCACGACATTGGCGGACACATGCCCGGAGCCGTTGCTCCCGAGCTTTACACCCGCTGGGTCCAGTTCGGCGAGTTCAGCCCCATTCTCCGTACCCACACCACCAAGAATCCGGAGTCGGAGCGGCGCATCTGGGCCTATCCCGAGCCCTACTCCTCCATCCTGCGCAGCAGCTTCCAGATGCGCTACGCCCTGCAGCCTTACATCTACACCGAGGCGCGACGCACCTATGACACCGGTGTGGCCTTCGTCCATCCGCTCTACTACGACTGGCCGGAGGCCGATGCAGCCTACTCCAGCCGCGACGAGTATATGTTCGGCAATCAGATGCTCGTTGCCCCCGTCGTCCAGGCCGGCGACCCCGTCAGCGGCCTGGCCACGGAATCCATCTGGCTGCCGAAGGGCGAGTGGATCGAGTGGCCCACCGGTCAGCACTTCACCGGACCCGCAACCCTCCACCGCAGTTACTCCATCGATCAGACTCCCGTCTTCCTCAAGGCTGGAGCCATCGTTCCCATGGAGCCGCCCATGCTCTACACCGGCCAGAAGCCGGTCGATCCGCTCATCGTGAACGTGTGGCCGCTTGAGCCAGGCCAAAGCTCCAGCTACCGCGTCTATGAAGACTCCGGCAAGGCCGTGGCCTACCAGTACGGCTCCTACACCCGCGTTCCCATCGCCGCCACGCAGCAGGGCAATCGGCTGCGCGTGACCATCGGGCCGGTGGAGGGCAGCTTCCCCGGCATGCTCACCGAGCGTGGCTATCAGCTGCGCCTGCCGGCAGACTGGCCTCCGGCCAGCGTCACCGTCAACGGTGAGGCAGTTCGTCAGGCAGACGTTCTGGGCCATGACGGGTGGAGCTTCGATGGCAACACGCTGACCACCTCGATTCCCATCAGCCGCCGCAGCGTCCACCAGCAGGTCGTCATTGAGGTCACGCGCACCAGCCAGGCCATGGCCCATCGCGCGGAGCTTGATGGCTTTGCCGGAGCCATGACCCGGCTGCGCGGCGCCTACCAGGCTCTGCAGCAGACCTGGCCGGCCGCCCAGCCACCCGATGCCCTCATCCGTGCCATGCAGACCGGCGACCGGCTCGGCTATCACCCGGAGACCGCCAGCCAGGAGCTGGATGGTTTTCAGGCCAGCCTTGCTGCCGCCCACGATGCCGTCGCCAAGGTTGGCAGCGACTTTGACCAGCGCATGGCCGCCATGGAGAAGCAGTTTGCCCACTCCGACTGGCGCAAACCCGTCAACCAGACCCAACGCACGGCCCGCATCCAGGCCATGCAGCGGGCGCGCACGCTGGTGGATGCGGCAACCAGCCACGCGCAGTAACCAACGCCCACGCGCACAGCCCACGGCAGCATTCTGCCGTGGGCTGTGCGGCTTCCGCTACAGTACGCGCGAGGCCACGTTGGCCAGCGTCACATCCTCGGCCGCGCGGCTCCAGCCAATCCGCAGGTCGGTCACGTTGTTCAGCGCAAACACATTCCCATGGGCGCGCGGCGCGGTAATCGCAAAAAAATCCGCCCGATCCACCTCCACCAGCGAGAAGGCCGGACGCACATCCGGCAGCATCGGTGCCAGTTCCACATGGCTCATCTCCACGTGGCGCATGTGCCGCAGATAGAAGCCATAGCAGGGAGTCTCGCCAAAGCGGTTGGGGTCCGGATACTGGTTCTCGTTCTCCGGCAGATCGCCCACCGCAGCCGACACGCCGCCCGCCGTCTCAATGAAGATATCCGAGAGCTTCACATCCTGAATGGAGGAATTCGGGATCCCCGTCAGGATCGAGCCAAAGCGCGCCGGAGCATTGTGGCAAACCAGGTTGCTGATCAGGATTCGTCGTAGCGTGCCCACCTGTGTCTTGTCCGCCGGTCCACGCAGCCGCGAACCCAGCCGCAGAAAGATTGGACCCGTCACCAGATCGCGCATCGTCGTATTGGTGATCGTCACATCCTCCAGCAGCGCCCCGTCCACGGACTCCAGCGCATACCCCTGGCAGCCCTCGAAGATGCAGTTCGTGATCGTGATGTTCTGGAATCCCCCGTTGGACTCCGTTCCGCACTTGATGCGCCCGGTGCGTGGCACCCGATCCGCATCCGCAAAGCGCCGAAAGCTGCCGTCCATCACCGAGCCCAGTTGATAGCAGCCCGTCACGTAGCAGTCGGAGATCGTCAGGTTCCGCGTGGGCCGCGCATAGCCCAGTGCATAGCTGGACTTCGGACAGATGCCATCATCCCAGGGCGAGTTCACCGTGCACCCGCTCACGCGCACATTCTGGCAGCAGTCCAGATCCATGCCATCGCGATCGGTATCGATCTTCAGATTCTCGATCGTCACATTGTCCACGCCCGTCAGCAGAATGCCGAAGTGCCCGCCCTTCAGAATCGAGAAGTCGCGCAGCAGCAGGTTGCGGCAGTTCTTCAGCGCAATGGCCTTGTTGCCCACGCCCGGCTGCTCGGCAATGAACGGCACACCATCGCCCTTGCGGTCGCGACCATTCGACAGCCCGCGCCCCCAGATCAGTCCGCTGCCGGTAATGCTGAAGTCCTGCACGTCCTCGGCCCACAGCAGCGAGTTGTGCCAGTGGTTGTGCCCATAGTCCTGATACGCATTCCAGGCCGTATTCGGCTCGGCAGCATCATAGCGGCCACCGTTGTATCCGGTCTGCTCGCCGGGCAGCGGTGAGTCGGCGGCAATCAGCGTTGCCCCCTGCATCAGGTGCAGATGCACATGGCTGCGCAAGCGCACGGAAAACGAGAGATAGCTCCCCGCCGGAAACAGCACCACGCCGCCGCCAGCCGCTGCCGCCGCATCCACAGCCGCCTGAATCGCACGCGTATCCAGCGTGCGACCATCCCCGCTCGCCCCGTAGTGACGCACGGAAAACACTCCCTCCGTCCGCAGACCCTCTGCCGTTGCCCCCGGTGCCGCCGCGGCAAACGCAGTGGCAGGCAAGGACACAGCCGCCAGACCCGCTGCGCCATGGCTCAGAAAACGACGACGAAAGGCATCAAATTCACGCATGCTGGATTCTCCCATTCTGTTTTCGGATCCCCGTCCGACCCAACTCGAAATCGCAGACAGAATCGCACATTTCCCTCCGGACTGGCAGCCGATTGCTTCCGACTTTTTCACCCCGGAAAAAGAAGGCGTGGAGCCGCACCGTGCTCCACGCCCAAGGAAAGTCGACCACCGTTAGAAAACGATACGGCCACCGATCTGCACCTGCCGTGGCAGGCTGTTCTGCGCCGTGTTGGTGATGTAGCCAAAGTTGCTGGCCGTTGCATTGCCCACGTTTGGAGCCGCAAACACAGCGTGGTTCAGCGTGTTGAAGGTCTCAAAGCGCAGTTGGAAGTACGCACCATGCATCAGGTTGAAGTTCTTCAGGATGGAGGCATCCAGGTTGTTGAATCCATCCTGACGCACCCAGGACAGCGTCTGCGGCAGCGTGCGCAGGTGGAAGGCATACTGGCCGTTGATGAACTGGCTGCCATCGCAGGCTCCCGACGTCGGACACGCCGAAGAGTTGCCGGTCACAAAATCCGCCGTGTTCAAGGCCGGTGTGCCCGATCCCACAGGCGACGTATTCCGATGCTGGTTGGAGAGCTGGCGCAGCGTCACGCCCGGCTGCAGCGGAATGTCGCTGGAGAACTCAATCGGTGCTCCGGTCTGGAACTGATAGATGGAGTTGATCACGTAGCCGCCGAGGATTTCATCCCACAGCTTGCTGCCGCCAAAGCTGAACATCTTGCCACGACCGAAGGGCAGCGCATACGTGCCGCCAATCGTCACATGGTGCGAGAAGTCGAAGGGCGAAATCCGTCGCGTCAGCGACGAGTCTTCGTCGTTCAGGTAGGTATCCTGCTCGATGAGCTTGGCGAAGCTGTAGTTTGCCGTCAGCGTCAGCCCGTGAGACATCCGGTGCTGCCAGTGCGCAATCAGCTCTTCAAAGAAGGACTGCCCGATCGTCTGGTTTTCCTCGGTAATGTTGCTGGCTCCAAACTGCGGAAAGCCCACCAGCAGCGCCGAGAACGGAATGGTCTTGGACTTGTTCACGCTGGTGGTGTTGGTGCTGCCCAGCGTGCCATAGAACGGGTTGGTCACCGACTCGCTGTACGCCTTGGCCACGCTCTGATCCCGGTAGGGATTCGTCGCCAGATATGGCAGCAGCGTCGCATTCACGTTGTGCGATTCCACCGGCAGGTGAAGCGCATGGTTGCCCACATAGATCAGTTCCAGCAGATCATTGTGGGTAATCGCACGCTGCACGCTCACGTTCCAGCGCTCGGAGTACGGATCATGCTGCACCGGCGCCAGATAGCTGATCGCCTGTCCAAGGAAGGTATTCGCTCCCTGGGATGCGCCCTGCGGCTGCTGGAATCCATTCGGGAAGGGATTGCTGAAGGTGCCCGCCGAAGTCTGTCCGTTGTTGGTCGAGGCCAGATACTGCGTTGAAGCGCTGAAGCCCTCCTGATTCGACAGTGCCGCAGAAGAGTACTTGCCCTGCGCGCTCAGGTTGGTCAGCGTCTCCGGCTGCACAAAGATGGCAAACCCGCCGCGAACCACCGTCTTCGGCGTCACGCTCCAGGAGAAGCCAAAGCGCGGGCTGAAGAAGCCATTGTTGGTCGCATACACTGCGCCATTGGTGCGGTTCGGGAAGGTCAGTCCGCCCAGCGTGTTGATGCTGTTCAGGCTGTAGCTGCCGCCGTTGGCCGAAACCGTGACCGGCGAAAAGTTCGGCGTCGCCGCATAGTTGATCGCCGCCGTTGGGTTGAAGCCATTCACCGTGCGTCCCAGCTTCTCGCGGAAAGGCGTGTCAATGTCATAGCGCAGACCCAGGTTCAGGGTCAGCGTGTTGCTCACGCCCCAGTCGTCCTGCACAAACGTGCCCACGTAGTACTGGTGGTAATCGGCACGCGCATTCAGATCAAACTGGCCACCGGCAGGCAGGCCCAGCAGGAAGGTGGCCAGATCGCCGCCAAAGGTCTGCGGCGATGCGCCCGTTCCCTTCTCCACAAAGCCGGAGTTGAAGTTGAAGCTGCCGGAAGAGTTGCCAAAGTTCTGGATGCTGATCCGGTACTGGCGTCCGTCAAAGCCCACCTTCAGCGTATGCTGTCCAATCACCTTCACCATGTCGGTAAAGATCTGGTAGCTGGTGCTGGGGTCCAGCGCCGAACCCGTATCGCCCAGGCACTGGTAGCTTGTGTGGCTGCCGCAGCTGCTTCCCGTCTGGAAGTTGATGAACGGGAGCTGCACCAGCTCGCTCGCCGCCTGCATATAGGTTGGGAATCCGAGGCTGTTCGGGCTGTAGACCGTCGCAGGAGTGCTGTGCACCTCGTTGAAGAAGGTCCAGTTCAGGCGCGTGTCAAAGATCGTCGTCGCGTTCAGCGTATAGACGTTGTCCAGCGATGCGCCCCAGTTTTCGCGCACCAGAATCGTGCCCGTCGAGCCGTTGCCAAAGTAGTTGTTCTTCGTCTGGCTCCGGTAGTTGTGACGCATGTCAAAGAACACATGGTCCGCAGCGCTCACGTTGTAGTCCAGCCGGCCAAACTCGTTGTCGTAGTTGTCAATGCTCGGGGCATTGGCAATGTAGTTGTCCTGCCCATCGGCCGCAGCATTGGCCGTGTTGTTCGGCGAGGGAAACAGCTTCAGATAGTTCAGTGCAATCGAGTTCAGCGGACCCACGCTGGTCAGCTGGTTGTTCAGAATCGGAGCGCGGCTGTACGAGGAGCCGTTCACCGTCACCTGATAGGGGTTGTACAGCTGGTTGGGATCCGGATAGGGGCTCGTGAACTTGCCCGAAGGATTACACATCGCCGCCGCCGAGCCGGGATCGTTGGCAAAGCCCGCCGGACAGCCGGCCGCCAGCGTCTGGTAGAAATCGCCCCCGCGCTCGCCGCCCGCAGCGCTGCTGAAGAGCGGATCGCTGTTGGTCGGCACCGTGATCGTCGCCGTGTTCGGCGATGAGTCCTTCAGCCCTTCAAAGGCAAAGAAGAACAGCAGCTTGTTGCGCCCGTCATAGAGCTTGGGAATGCGCACCGGACCGCCCACACTCATGCCGTACTGGTTGAAGTGGAAGACCGGCGTCGGCTTGTTGCTGCGATTGTTGAAGTAGGTGTTGGCGTCAATGCCCGAGATCTGGCCAAACTCATACGCCGTGCCATGGAACTCGTTCGTGCCGCCCTTCGTCACCAGGTTCAACACGCCGCCAATCGTATGCCCAAAGCTGGCATCGGTATCAAACGGACGTACCGAAACCTCGGCCACCGAATCCTCCGTCGGCGCATAGGCCAACGCTCCCAGCAGCGTCATATCCGGCGAACCATCCAGCAGCACCTCGCTCACCTGGTTCGGCGTGCCGCCCATCGACCACGAGTTTCCCGCATTGTTGTCAAAAGGATGAATCTGCTGCGGAGCCGCCGTGTTGATCACGCCCGGAGCCAGTTCGGCCAGCGTCGTCGGCGTACGGCCATTCAGCGGCAGGTCCGCCACCGACTGCGTGCTGATGACCGCACCAATCGCCGCATTGGCGGCATCCAGTTGCGGCGGCGCACCGGTCACCGTCACAGACTCGGTCGCAGCACCAATCGTCATCTTCAGGTCAATCACCTCATGCTGCTGCGACTCCAGCGGCACCTGGTTGCGGATCACGGCCTCAAATCCCTTGGCCGTGGCGCGAATCGTATACTCGCCCGGCAGCAGAAACGGAACCACGTACTGCCCGGCTCCGTCGCTGACCGTGTGGCTCATGGTGCCCGTGTGCACCTCGCGCAGCGTGATCGAGGCGCCCGGAATCACGGCTCCGGTCGTGTCCATCACCGTGCCGGAGATGGTGCCGCGAAACTCCTGCGCATGGACCATCGGCGCACTGGTTGCCAGCAGTACCAGCAGCCCCAGAGCACACACGATCAGGCTCAAAAGCGCGGAAAGCCGGAGGGAAGCGAAACGATCGCGCCGAGCGAGTCGATAGACCGCGCGATTTGTCAGAGAGCGAAGTGGTCCTACCAGTCGGAAACCACAATTCGGGTACATGTGCATGCCTGGCATCCTTTGAATACAGAATTGCTGCAGAGAGTTCTTGACCAGCGATGTGAATTGTCTATGGACGAAAGAACGCTTGTCAATAGGCCGATAGAAAGATTTTTTGCGCTGCCACTGGCACCCATCCGCCCTTGGACATCCCCTGCCCCGAAATCTCAGATTCACCGAATGGTCTGACCATACCGATCCCATCCGAACGCAGATGTCCCCCAAACCCGAAATCCATATCACTAAATCGATTCGGTAATTCCCCGCACGGACGCACTCCGGCCTGGCCCAGTCTTGCCAGGCTTGGTCTTGGCCCGGCCCGCTCTTGCCAGGCCGCCAACCCATGCTGTGTTTGCAGGCCCTAAGGCTCGTCGCGATAGATCCCGATCTCGGCCTTCCCGCCCTCGGTCATCTTTGCCCGGAACATTCCCGGCGTGTTGAAGCTCCAGGCCATCTGGCCATCCGGGGCCACGGCAATCACCCCGCCGTCGCCGTGGATCGGCGCCAGTTGCTTCTGGATCACTGCATCAGCGGCATCCTGCAGCTTCATCCCCTTGTATTGCACCAGTGCGCAGATCGTCCGTGCCACCGTGTAGCGAATGAAGTACTCGCCAATCCCGGTGCCGGAGATCGCGCAGGACTCGTTCGAGGCATACGTACCGGCTCCGATAATCGGTGAATCCCCCACCCGATCCCAGCGCTTGGCCGTCAGTCCGCCGGTTGACGTTCCTGCCGCCACGTTTCCAGCCCGATCCAGTGCCACCACGCCGACGGTTCCGTATTTATGGTTCTCCGGGGTTTCAAAGAATGCCGCCTCATGCTGCGGTGCCGGTGGCGCTCCGGCCGGACGGGCCGGAATCGGCAGGTGCTCGCGCTTCAGCTCCTGCACCAGGCTCTGCCAGCGATGTTCCGTAAAGTAGAACGACTGCGGCACCTGCTCCAGCCCCACCGAACGCGCAAAGGCATCCGCACCGGGCCCCACCAGCAGCACATGCGGAGACTTCTCCATCACCGCGCGTGCCAGCGAAATCGGATGCCGCGTATGCATCACGTCGGCCACCGCCCCGGCCGTCATCGTCCGCCCGTCCATGATGGCCGCATCCAGCTGATTGGTGCCATCGGCGGCAAAAACCGCGCCGCGCCCGGCATTGAACAGCGGATTGTCCTCCAGCAGGCGAATGGCCGCCTCCACTGCGTCCACCGACGAGCCGCCGCGGTCCAGCACCGTGGCCGCAGCCTGCAGTGCCGCAGCCAGCCCGGCCCGATACTCCTTTTCCGCCTCCGGCGTCATCGAGCTGCGCTCAATCACGCCAGCTCCGCCGTGGAGCACCACGGCCCATTTGTGCTGCGAGCGATTTTGCCGGGGCGTGATTGGTCCAGTCATGGTTGGTCGGGATGTTTGTGCCTCTGCCGAGACGGCGAAGCCTGAGATGAGAACCAGAAAAGCGAGCGGTACAGCCAGAGCGATACGTTTGCGGAAAAGCTGCATTCATCCTACCTCGTCGCGGGATTGGCGTCCTTGCGGACAGGGTTTCCAGTGCCTGCGTCATTGCGATAGATCACGCCACCCTTCATCACAAAGACCACATGCGTCACGGCATCCATCTTCTCCAGCGGATTGCCCTCGACGGCGATCACATCCGCCAGGTAGCCCGGCTTCAACTGGCCGATCTCCTCGGCCCAGCCCAGCAACCGCGCGCCGTGCAGCAGATCGGCCCGCAGCACGTCGGCCGGAGCCATGCCGTACTTTGCCATCAGCACCAGCTCCCGCGCCTGCGTGCCATGCGGAAACGGACCCACATCGGAGCCCACCGCCATGGGCACGCCTGCCGCCAGCTGGCGATGGAACTGCTCCACGTGAAACTGCTGCTCGGCCTGCTCCTGAGCCGCCAGCGCGGCAGAGCCGGCATGCGCGGCAAAGTATTCGCTGATTGCGAAGGTGGGCACGGCATAGATCTGCTTTTCGCGCATCAACTGCATCGTCGCATCGCTCAACTGGTAGGCATGGTCAATCGAGGCCACGCCTGCAGTTGCGGCGTAGAGTGCGCCCGGCTCGCCGGTGCAGTGCACCCCCACCGTCGTTCCCAGCCGCCGGGCCTCGGCAACCGCTGCCGCCAGTTCGGCCTCGCTGAACTGCCACGGCGTGTGAAAGACGCCATGCACATAGCTGTCCGCGCCGGTCTCGTAAATCTTCACAAAGCTGGAACCTTCCTTGTGCTGCTCGCGGATGACCGCAATCAGCGAATCCGCATTACCCGCATAGGTCGCATTCGAGGAGATGTGCTCGGCCGGATTGAAGTGAATCGCATCCTCATGGCCGCCCACAATGCTGATGGCATTGCCGCTGATGCGCATCCGCGGCCCGGGAATCAGCCCGGCGTCAATCGAGTCGCGGATTGCCGAATCGGCCGAACCGGCACCCTCGGTCCCCATGTCGCGCTCGGCCGTGAAGCCTGCCATCAGATCGGCCTTCGCTGCCAGCGCCGCATACACCGTGCGCTGCGGCACAGACTCCACCACCGTCTGCATATCCTCCGCACACGGATGCAGAAACAGGTGGACGTGCGCATCGATCATTCCCGGCATCAGCGTCGTCGCGCCCAGGTCCAGCACGGCTGCCCCGGACGGATGCGTCACCGTCGTGCCCACCTCGGCAATCCGCCCATCCCGCACCAGCACCTCGCCGGGAGAAAGCACACTGCCCTGCTCCACATTCAGCACATGGGCCGCATGCAGCACGATCACGGAATGCTCCGGCAGCCCGCCGGCCGGCTGAGCCGCAGCCATCACCGCGCAGCCCGAAACGCAGCAGGCCACACACGAAAGGATAAAAATGAGACGCGAAAACATGGGCAAATAGTAAACTATGCTTAAGCGCTTGGGTCGTTTTTCCTCAGGGATAAGGCGTTCCCGCCTAAATGAATTCCTTCCCAGCCGTCCGCTCCCGGACTTCATATTCCGAATCCCGGATGCGCCGCGGCAGGTTGAAGGACAGGGTAACCCGGGTGCAAAAAAGAAAGAAAAGCTGAAGCCCCGGTGTCAGCGCAGGAATCCAATATTCGTCAGATCAAAGTAGCAATTCCAAATGTGTATGGGGTCCATCGGGACCGGCACAGAACATCAAATGTTTTGATTCCGAATCGAAGGAAGAATCAGGAGTTCTTTTTGCGCCATATCTGGTGGCTTTGCCTAATGCTGTGCGCCATTCCCGCCCTGGGACAGAGCGACTCCAGCCAATGTTCCCCCCTGCCAGATGCTCCTGCTGCTGCCCTGCAGCCGGGCGGCACCACGACCGGGTCCGCGGCCGGGACCACGACCGGGTCCGCGACCGGGTCCGGGGCAATTGCCCC
This sequence comes from Acidobacteriota bacterium, assembly GCA_021804965.1. Lineage (GTDB taxonomy): Bacteria > Acidobacteriota > Terriglobia > Terriglobales > Acidobacteriaceae > Acidicapsa. The sequence goes on along the minus strand of JAJZGG010000018.1, from coordinate 27,722 downwards.
TGCCGCACAGGGAAATCCAGTTGCCAGGGAGAAGTCGGCTCCGCAGGGCGCGCAGGCTCAGGTAGCCGCAGCGGAGTGGGGAGACTTTGCCGCTGCGCCCGCCAGCCAGCAGTCGGCAGACCCCTCCGCCAAGCCGCAGACAGACGCAACCCAGACGACCGAGAAACCGCAGCCCGGCACGTCCTCCAGCTCGACGGCAAATCCTGCACAAAATCCCGCAACAGATTCCGCAGCAAATCCCTCGACCAGCCATGTGGCTCCCAACGAGAGGCAACCCAAGCGCATCCTCGGCTTCATGCCCAACTATCGCGCCGTCAGTGCCGGAGAGATTCCGCCTCCGCCTTCGGCCCGTCAGGCCTTTGAGCTGGCCACCGTCAACAGCTTCGATTACTCGGCCATCGTCTTCGGCGCGCTCACCTCCATGCTGGCCGAGGGTACCAACACCCATCCCGATCTCGGCAAGGGTGTGCCCGGTTTCTGGGCCTACAACTGGCGCGGTTTTCTCGACAAGACCGACGGCAATTACATGGTCGTTTTTGCGCTGCCCACTCTCCTGCATGAGGACGTCCGCTACTACGCCATGGGCCATGGCGGCTTCAAGCGCCGCGAGTTCCACGCGGCCTCCAGCGTGCTCATCGCGAAAAACTACCACGGGCAGAACACCTTCAGCGGCGCAGAAGTCTTCGGTCGCGCCATCGCCCAGGGGCTTTCCCAGTTCTATTACCCGGACCACGACAACACCATGGGAGCACTCTTTGCCCGCTACGGTTACTCCGTCGGTCGCGACGCCATCACCGCTTCCTTCCGGGAGTTCTGGCCCGACATCGCTGTCCACATCCTGCACCGTCATCCCTGATCCCCAGCCACACCCGCTCCAGATGACGCAGAGTTCACAATCCCCTGCTACCCAGCGGCCCCGTTTCCGCATCTAACGGAGGAACCCAGATTGTTTGGAGGCTCATTGCGTCTTCCGGCTGTACTCCTCGTGTGCGCAACCGCACTCACCACCCAGGCTCAATCTCTTCCCCGCTCCGCCACCAGCTCCCTGCCGAATGCACCCACCCCGCATCGCATCGCTGGGGATCGGTCGGCTGCACCGGAGCTGCTGCTGGCCGCAGCCGATCCCGCTCTGGCCTCCGGCAATCCTGCACTGCCTGCCGCCGGCGAATCCGGCTACAGCAGTTCCAGCTGGCTTGCCCTGGCCCAGGCGCAAAGCAACGCAGCCCAGGCGCAAAGCAACAGCACTCCGGCCCAGCGCGATGACTCCGGCAAGGCCACCGTTCCTGCCGATGAGCAGCAGCCAAAGCGCATCCTCGGCCTCATGCCCAACTATCGCGCCGTCAGCGCCGGCGTCCGCCCACCGCCGCCCGGAGCCAAAGAGTCCTTCATCATTGCCACGGAAAACAACTTCGATTATTCCCAGTACGTCTTTGTCGGCCTCACCTCGCTGATGGCCGAGGGCAGCAACACCCATCCGGAATTCGGCAAAGGCGTGGGCGGATACTGGAGTTACTACTGGCGCGGCTACATCGACAAATCCGCCGGCGACTACCTGATCATCTTTGCCTTCCCCACGCTCTTCCATGAGGATGAGCGCTACTTTGCCATGGGACAGGGCAGCTTCTGGAAGCGCGTGGAATACTCCAGCATGTCCGTCTTCATCACCCCCAACTACCACGGCAAAAACACCGTCAACCTGGCGGAGATTCTCGGGCGCGGCGTCTCGCAGGCCGTCTCGCTCACCTACTATCCCTCCGCCGTGGCAACGCCCTCGTCCTACTTCAGCAAATTCGGCTACGCCGTCGGTCGCGATGCGCTCACCAACGTCTTCCGCGAGTTCTATCCCGACATCGCGCACCATGTCTTCCATCACCACAAAAAATCAGCGCAGAAGGACAGCTAATCCAGACTGAAAAATGAACTGGAAAAAGACATAAGCCTGCCGGGCAGCATCGCATCCGGCAGGCTTTCTTGTTTCCCGCTTCCGCTCTCGCGGCCCATCTTGCGGCCGATCTTACTTCAGGGCTGGGCAGCCAGTTGCCTTGCCCGCTCAAAAATCGCGCAAAACATCCTCCGCGTCAGCTTTCCGGTATTCGTATTCTGCAGCGAGGGATGATAGCTGGCCAGCAGAAATCGCCCGTCCGGCAGGCGATACTCGGCCCCATGCGCAAACTGGATGCCGCTGCGCGCAGCCAATGCGCCGCTGCGCACCAGCGCCGCCACCACAGCCTCAAACCCGATCCGTCCCAGGCAGACCACGACGCGCATGCCTGTCAGCAGTCGCAGTTCCTCATCCAGCCACGGGGCGCACCGTCGCAGCTCGTCCGTCGTGGGCTTGTTGCCCGGCGGCGCACACCGCGCAGCCGCGGTAATCCACATATCCTGCAGCACCAGCCCATCCTCGCGATGCGTGGACTCCGGCTGCGAGGCAAAGCCGGTCTCATGCAGCACCGGATAGAGAAAATCCCCGGAGCCATCGCCGGTGAACGGTCGTCCGGTGCGATTGGACCCATGCGCGCCCGGTGCCAGCCCCACCACCACCACCCGTGCGGAGGCATCGCCAAACGAGGGCACAGGCCTTCCCCAATACTCCCAGTCCCGCCACTGGCGGCGACGTTCGCGCGCAATCGCCGCGCAGTGCTCGCGCAGGCGTGGACAGCGGTCGCACTGCGTGATCTCGGCATTCAGCGCGGCCAGAGCTGCAGCCGACGCTTGCACTTCGCCGTCCGCCTCGCCGCCTGCCTTTTCGCCTGCCACTTCCATCCCCGATTTCCTGCTCGGCATACCCGTATTGTAGGGGCAGCCAACTCCTGACGCGGCGGCGGCGCAGCCCCCATGGCGTACAATGGCGAGGCGTGGCGGGCCTTCCCCCCACAGTCGGCTACACCTCATCAGGCGGATATTCATGAAACCCATACAGACCCTGTCTTATACCGTTGCGCTGGCCCTGCTGGCCGGCCTTGTTGCTGCACCCACCGCATTCGCACAGGCTGCGTCGGCTCAGGCGGCCAAATCCACAGTTCTCATCAACGGCGTCGCCCCGGTCACGCTCACCCGGCGCCACACCCCCGGTGCCACGCATCCGGAGTTCACCGGCATCACCGTCATGCCCGGCCGCGGCATGGAAGTGCAGCAGATCACCGCCTGGTTCCCGGGCAAGGGCGAAATGAACGTGCTCGCCTCGCCCGATGTGGCCCAGACCGCAACCATCCTCAATGACCGCGACACCCCCAACGGCGATCTCGGCTACCGGCTTGGCGCTGCCTTTCTCTTTCCCTACCCCAATCGCATCCGCGGCAAGCTGACACCCGACGGCAAAATGCTCACCGCCGTCTGGAACGGACGATCCATCACCATCCCGGCAAACAATATCGGCCATCTGCCTGGTGCCGAACGCCACGCCATGCACGGGCTCATCCTGAAGGCCCATGTCGGCGATGTCCAGATCACGCGTACGGCGACCGGCGGCACCATCACCGGCCTGCTCCATTGCGGCAACTTTGGCGGACACTGGTTCTCCAGCAGCGACCTGCAATACACCATCACGCTCTCGGCTTCCAGCCTGGAGTTCTCCATCACCGCCCGCAACGTCGGCAACACCAGCGAACCGGTCGCGCTCGGCTGGCATCCCTACTTTGCGCTGCCCAGCAAGGACCGCAAACAGGCCCGACTCCACATTCCCGGCAGCGTGCTGGCCACCGTCGACAACTACGACAACGTCTTCCCCACCGGCAAGCTCGTCCCGGTCGCCGGCACCGCCTATGACTTCCAGGCTCCCAACGGCAAGGCCCTCGGCGGCCAGTTCCTCGATGACAACTTCAGCTCGCTGGAACGCACCCACGGCGAGGTCGTCGTCAAGGTGCTGGACCCGGCAGCCCACTACGGCGTCGAGATCGACGGCATCTCGCCGGAGATTCGCACCGTGCAGGTCTACGCACCGCCCACCCAGAGCTTTGTTGCCGTGGAAGATCAGTACAACTTCGGCGACCCCTTCGGCAAGGAGTGGGGAACGATGAATACCGGCATGGTCACGCTGGCTCCCGGCAAAAGCACCCGCTGGCAGGTACGGCTCAAGCTGCTCCAGCCTTGAATCTCCAAGCCCTGGCCGCCCAAACCCGGCCCCTAACCAGTCTGCTTTTCCGCATCGGCTGCGCCCCTCGGCGCAGCCGATGCTGTTCCAGCTCGGCACAGGCGCGCAGCACACCGGGCCCAATCAGGCCGGCATCCACCCGCATACATCTCCGCCCCGCTCCCCATGCACCGGCACCTGCGGTTTGACCGCCTGCGGCAAGGCTCATACCATAGAAGATGACGTCTTCCTGCACGGAAACTGCGCAGTGCCGTCCCTGCAGGCTACAGTCTGCCGCGGGCGGGCACGTGGAGCAAACTCCCGGCAAAGACGGACGCACACTGGAAGGCACACACTTTGAGTTCTGCAGAAACGATGGATACCGCCCCCAACGCTGAGGCCACTGCCCAGGAATTGACCCCAAACCACAACCACGAAGGTCATGATCATGAGGGTCACGACCACGACGGCCACGATCACAGCGGCCACAGCCACGCGCCGGTGCTCAATCCCGAATGCGTGCGCGAGGTCCGCATCGAGGCTTCCGTGGAAGACGTCGATGCCGCCTTTGGCCGCGTCCTTCGCGAGTTCAAGAAGTACGCCCGCATCCCCGGCTTCCGCGCCGGAAAGGTGCCCGAGCAGGTCGTCAAGCGTCGCTTTGCCGAGCAGATCCGCAAGGATGTTGTCGAGCGCCTGCTGCCCGAGCGTTTTCAGGCTGCCATTCAGGCTGCCGGAGTTGTGCCGGTCTCGCAGCCGCAGCTTACCCAGCTCACCCTCGAGGAAGGCAAGCCGCTCGAAGGCACCGCAGTCTTTGAGGTCATCCCGGCCATCTCCATTGACGGCTACGATCAGGTCACCGTACCCCGTCCGGAGATCACCATCAGCGAAGAGGACTTCCAGCGCGAGCTGAAGCAGCTGCAGGAGTCGCGCGCCACCGTTGAAACCGTCGACGAAGAGCGTGCGCTGGTCGATGGCGACTGGGCCGAGATCAGCTTCTCCGGCGTTGCTGCCGAGGAGGGTGCCGAGCCCATCAGCGGCGAGAATTCGCTGGTCGAGATTGGCGGCGAGCAGACCCTGCCTGCCTTCACGGAAGCCCTGCGTGGCGCCTGCGTCGGACAGGAGATGGAAGCCGAGGTCGTTTACCCGGCCGACTACCAGGAAGCGCGTCTGGCCGGCAAGACCGTCCGCTACAAGATCGACGTCAAGGCCATCAAGAAGCGGACCCTGCCCGAGCTGAATGACGCCTTTGCCCAGGAGCTGGGCGAATACGAGAATATGGCTGCGCTCGAGACCCGCATCCGCGAGTTCCTGCTCAGCACCCGCCAGCGCGACACCGAGCAGCAGGTCCGCGAAGACCTCTTTGCCCAGCTTGCCGAGCGCTTCAGCTTCCCCGTTCCGGAGACCCTCGTCCAGCAGCAGGTGGATGCACGGCTGGACCGCGGACTGCGCGCCCTGGCCTCCCAGGGCATGAGTGCGGAGATGATGCGCAAGCTCGACTTCAACCGCCTGCGCACCGCCCAGCGCGATGCCGCACTGCAGGAGGTTCGCACCGCTCTGCTGCTGGACCGCATTGCCGAGGCCGAGCAGATCGAGGTCAGCGAGGAGGAACTGGAGCGCGAGCTGCAAATGGCGGCTCTCCAGTCCCGCGAGCCGCTGGAGGCACTTCGCAAGCGTTTGACCGATGACGGTGGACTGGCTAGAATCCGAGAACAGATCAAGCGCGAAAAGACTGCCAGTGCCCTTTACCAGCGTATGCCTGCCGCTTAGGGCAGCTCTGGTTCACCGGCAGTCCGTTACCAACCAGCATCCTCTGTCGCCCGCAAGCGACAGACCAGCAGGCAAAGTGAGAGAATAACGCAATGGCATTGGTTCCCATGGTGGTTGAGCAGACGAGTCGCGGCGAGCGCGCCTACGACATCTACTCCCGTCTGCTACGCGACAACATCATCTTCCTCGGCACCCCGATCGATGACCAGATTGCCAACCTCGTGGTGGCGCAGATGCTCTTTCTCTCCGGCGAAGATCCGGAAAAGGATATTCAGCTCTACATCAACTCCCCCGGCGGCTCCATCACCGCCGGGCTGGCCATCTATGACACCATGCAGTTCATCAAGAATGATGTGGTCACCTACTGCATTGGTCAGGCTGCCAGCATGGGAGCGTTCCTGCTGCTTTCCGGCACCAAGGGCAAGCGCTTCGCCCTGCCCAACTCCCGCATCCTGATCCACCAGCCCTCCATGGGCGGACTTAGCGGGCAGGCCACGGACATTGACATCCATGCGCGCGAGATTCTGCGCATTCGCGACATCACCAATACGCTGATGGCCAAGCACACCGGCCAGCCGCTGGATCGCATCGAGCGCGACGTCGAGCGCGACTTCATCATGACCGCTCCGCAGGCCAAGGAGTACGGTATCATCGATGAAATCATCGACAGGCCGCGCAGTTGATCCGTGCCTCGGCATGGGTCAGTGCCCGGCAGGGGTTCATGGGCACTCGGGATCGAATCGGGAACAGGCTTAGCCTGGTGGGGGTTGAAGGATGAAAACGCGTTCGGGACCGGAAGATACACTCCGCTGTTCGTTCTGTCACAAATCGCAGGATGCAGTCGCCAAACTGATCTCCTCCCCCAGTGATTATCCCCGCGCCTACATCTGCGATGAATGCGTTGCCGTCTGCAACTCGATTCTCGAGGATGATCGCGCCGAGGCCAATCCCTCCAGCGCTCCCACTCACCTGCCCAAGCCGCAGGAGGTCAAAACCTTCCTCGATGAGTATGTGATCGGGCAGGACCAGACCAAGAAAAAGCTGGCCGTCGCCGTCTACAACCACTACAAGCGCATCCAGATGAACCGCATGCGCAACAATGACGTGGAGCTGGCCAAGTCCAACATCCTGCTGCTGGGGCCCACCGGCTCCGGCAAAACGCTGCTGGCCCACACCCTGGCCAAGATGCTCGACGTCCCCTTTGCCATCGTCGATGCCACCACGCTCACCGAGGCTGGCTACGTGGGCGAGGATGTGGAGAACATCATCCTCAAGCTGCTCCAGGCCGCCGACGGCGATGTGGCCCGCGCCCAGAGCGGCATCATTTACATCGACGAGATCGACAAGATTGGCCGCAAGGATGAGAATCCCTCCATCACCCGCGACGTCTCCGGTGAAGGCGTGCAGCAGGCCCTGCTCAAGATTCTCGAAGGCACCGTGGCCAACGTGCCCCCGCAGGGCGGCCGCAAGCATCCGCATCAGGAGTTCACCGCCGTGGACACGACCAACATCCTGTTCATCTGCGGCGGAGCCTTTGTCGGCCTGGAGCGCGTCATCGGGCGCCGCATCGGCAAGAAGGCCATGGGCTTCAAGGCCGCCGGCGAGGCCGAGCGCGAGGGTGCCATTGCCCTGCGCCCGCAGCGGGATGCCGAGCTGCTTCGCCAGGTGGAGCCGCAGGACCTCATCAAGTACGGTCTCATCCCGGAGTTTGTCGGTCGCCTGCCCGTGATGGGCGTGCTGGAGGAGCTGGATGAGGCTGCGCTGGTCGAGATCCTCACCAAGCCCAAGAACGCCATTCTCAAGCAGTATCAGCGCCTCTTTGAATTCGAGAATGTCCGCCTCCACTTCACCGCCGATGCCGTTGCTGCCGTTGCGCGCGAAGCCCTGCGCCGCAAGGTGGGTGCCCGCGGACTGCGCATGATCCTCGAGGAGCTGATGCTCGACCTGATGTACCACCTGCCCAACAGCAAGCGCGTGCGTGACCTTGAAATCACCCGCGAGATGGTCGAGCGGCGCGATCTCTCCATGAGCCTGCTCGAAAAGGCCGGCTGATCGGCTGGCCTCACCCATCCGCCTGACCCGCTTTTCGACTCAGGCACACGCAGCAGACTTGACAGGCTCGGCAACCATCGCCGAGCCTGTTTGCATGTCCCGGCTTCGGAAACTGCTGCTCTTCCCTTCCCTCCTTGTTCTGGCTCTGATTTCCCTCCACTCCTCCGCGCTGGAGCGCCAGCCATTCCCGGCCTACCATGGCCGTCGTGTCGCGCTTGGCAATCTCCTCCACGGCGGCGTTGCCATTCTCTTCGCCGCCGAGGAGCCGCTGCTGGACTTCATGCCCTACCGGCAGGATGCCGACTTCTACTACCTCACCGGCTGGAATCAGCCGGGCGCCGCGCTGCTCATCGCCGGACCGGATGCCGCCAGCCACCGCCCCTACCGTGAAATTCTCTTCCTGCCCACGCGCAATCTGCGCATGGAGAAGTACACCGGCATCAAGATGGACGCATCCACGCCCGGCGCTTCGGCCCAGTCCGGCATTGCTGAAGTCATGCCCATGACGGCCCTGCCCGGCATTCTGAACACGATGATCGCCGCCGACCGCCGCCTTGCCGCCAATCTCTGGACCGAGCCCGGCGAGGATGCCGGCCTGCTGCCCTGGACGGCCGTCACCCTGGGCGATGCGGCCCCGCTCAAAAGCCACGACCTCACCCAGCTCACCATGCCGCTGCGCCAGGTCAAGGACCCCGGCGAGATTGCCCTGCTCACCCGCGCCGCCAATGCCTCGATCGATGCCCAGCGGCTGATGTTCCGCTCCGTCCATCCCGGCGTCACCGAGCGTGCCGTTGCCGGCGAGATGATCGCCCGCATGATGGAGAACGGCTGCGAACGACCCTCCTATGCTCCCATCGTCGGCTCCGGCATCCACTCCACCACGCTCCACTACGGCGAGAACACCGGCACCATGCAGGCCGGCGATGTCGTCGTCGTCGATGCCGCCTGCGAGTACAGCATGTACGCCTCGGACATTACGCGCACCGTGCCCGTCTCCGGCCACTTCACCGCCCGTCAGCGCGAGGTCTATGACGTGGTTCTCGGCGCACAGCGGGCCGCTGCTGCCGCCTTCGTCGCCGGCAAATCCACCATCAACGATCCCTACCACAAGGATCCCAACTCGCTGGACACCGTCGCCTGGCAGTACATCCACGACCATGGCAAGGGGCCGCACGGCGAGCCGCTCAGCGATTACTGGATTCACGGCCTCGGCCACATGGTCGGCATCGATGTTCACGATCCGGCCAACTACCCGGCCGTCCTCAAACCCGGCATGGTCTTCACCATCGAGCCCGGCGTCTACATCCCGGAGGAGAAACTCGGCGTCCGCATCGAAGACACCTTCGTCGTCGGTCCGGATGGCAAGCTCATCGACCTCATTGCCAGCCTGCCGCACACCGCCGAGCACGTGGAAGCGGCCATGAAGGCTGCCCGGTGAGCGACGAAGGTTCACCGCTCGACATCGCGCAGCTCTGCCGCGTCTTTCGCGCGCAGTTGACGGCCTGCCTTGCCGAATCCGCCCAGGGTCGCGTCGGCCTCTTTGCCGCTGCGCACAACGCACCCTGGCAGGAGGCCGACCAGTTGCGTTCGCTTGCCGTTGCCCTGCATGGACTCTTCGCCGAACTGCGGCTCGATCTGGAAGAGGGTCGCGTCGTCGAGCAGTTCCTCGATCTCTGCTCCATGCACGGCGAATCCAACCCCGGAGAATCACGTCTGGCGCGTCAGTTTCTCGCCATGCTGGAGGCAGAACAGCCATGATCGTGCTGCATACCTTCCTGACCCTCGCGGCCGGCTTTGCCGCCATGGCCCTGTTGCTGGCACTGGCCACGCTGCTGGCCCGCGTTCTGGGCTGGCAGGCCGTGCCCACACACCAGGCCGCGTCCACGCACCAGACCGCACCCGGGCAGGGTCACGACCGCCCCATCGCTCTGGCCTGGAACCTCGGCTCCACGCTGCTGGCCGCGCTCGTCGGCGGCTACGTCACCGCCACCCTGGCCCATCTCAATCCGCTCATCCACGCGCTTGCCCTGGCACTCATCGTCCTGCTGCTCGGCGCACTCAGCGCACTCCAGACGCGCGGCCAGGCACCCATCTGGTATGCGCTCCTGCTGCTGGCGCTTGCGCCCTGCGCCGTTGTTCTGGGCGGCATGCTGCGCCTCTGGCAGCTCGGCATCGGCTAAGCGCGGGCAGACGCAACAAGGCCCTCCCGCATCGCAGGAGGGCCTTGCCCAGCTTCACAGCCCTGGTCGCTTACCAGCGCAAGCCGATCGTCAGCGGAACCAGTTCCGTCCGTCCCAGTCCATACTGCGAGCCCTTGCCCGGGGTGTTGATCCACAGGTAGCGCGCCTCAATATAGACACGCAGCCGGCTCACGCCGCCCATATCCGGGCTGCCCAGCCGATGCGTCAGGCCCAAGCCGGCATTGAAGCCGCCCTGGTTGCTGGAGAAGTGGCTCACCGTCACGTTGGTGTAGCCGCCGTAGCAGAAGTAATAGCAGTACTGCACCGGAACCGGGTTCGTGAAGCTGGTCAGCTTGCGATAGAAGCCGCCGCCACCGGTGATGTAGATGTCACTGGCCCGCTTCGGAAACAGGTCATAGACTGGATCGACCGTGAACGACCAGATGTGGGCATTGCCGCTCACCGAGCCGGCCTGCCGCGTCAGGTACGCCGGCAGCTTGTCGTCGATGAACTGGTACTCGACCAGCGCGCTCAGATGCTTGGTAAACTTCCAGCCCGCGCCCAGCGTCAGCTGCGGACCCCAGGTGATCACCTTGGAGTCGGCGCCGATCGGCGCATTCGCACCGCCACCACCTTCAAACGTCAGGTGGGACTTCCATCCCATGGCGTGCCGGTTGTACCCGTGGTAAACCTGTCCTGCGGCGGCAGCCGGCTCCGGAGCAGCCGGCAACGCGGTCAATCCTGCCGTCAGGTCAGCGGCTCCGTCAGCGCTCAGACCTGCCGTCGAGCTGGAAAATGCGTTATTGTCCGGGCCAGCTGCGGCATGCGCCGGCAGCGTGGCCAGGCAAAGAACTGCAGCAGCCAGTGCGGCCGTGCTCACTGGGCGAAAGGATCGAAACAGGGAGGGTCGTAACATGATGCACCTCAAAAAGTGTATTTGAACTTCGTTCCCACTGCATTCTGATGCTGCGCACTGCACTAGGTTGGACACGGAAGGGCCGGAAAAGTTGCACCCATGCAGCATTCCGTTCAGGCCATCAAAAAGCGCGGGCCAGAGTTTCCACTCTGACCCGTTGGAAACACTCTGCCCGCGCTTGGTTGCTCAGCCCTGAATATCGAACTGCTCCGGATGAAGCGTGGCATCGTTCTTCACCAGCACGCTCTTGCCCGTCAGCGCCTCGAACTCACCCAGCCAGCGTGCATTTCCGCCTTTCAGCACCTTGGCCGTCTCCGGATGGACGCGCAGCGTGATCTCGCTCTGCTCGAAGTGGCGACGCATCTTCCGCATTTCGATGTAGATTTCGTTGGCCACCGTCGTCGGGCTCTTCACCATGCCCGTCGCCTGGCAGACCGGGCAGGGCACGCTCAGCGTCCGTTCCAGCGACTGCTTCACGCGCTTGCGCGTAATCGCGACCAGACCAAAATCATTGAACTGCAGCACCTTGGTCGGCGCGCGATCCTGCTTCAGCGCCTCTTCCAGCGCCGTCAGCACGCGGGCGCGATTCTTGCGCTCGTCCATGTCGATGAAGTCGATGACGATGATGCCGCCCAGGTCACGCAGCCGGATCTGGCGCACAATCTCCGGAATCGCATCCAGGTTCGTCTTCAGGATCGTGTCCTCAAGCCGTGCCGTCTTGCCCACATACTTGCCGGTGTTGATGTCGATCGCCACCAGCGCCTCGGTCTGGTTGATGACGATGGAACCACCGCTCTTCAGCCACACCTTGGAGCGCAACGCCTTGGAGATTTCATCCTGAATCCCGAAGTGCTCAAACAGCGGCAGCTCCTTGGTATAGAGCTTCACACGCCGCACCAGATCCGGCGAGAAGCGATTCAGGAAGCGCACAATCCGCTCGTAATCCGCCTCGGAGTCCACCCAGATGTGGGAGAAATCGTCGCTCACCTGATCGCGCAGAATCCGCTCAATCAGGTTCAGGTCGTGATAGATCAGCGCCGGCGGCTTGGAACTGTCGGCACGCTGGCGAATCTCGGTCCACAGATGAATCAGGAAGCGCAGATCGGCGCGCAGCTCCTCTTCGCTTGCGCCTTCGGCCGCCGTGCGGACGATGAATCCGCCGGTTGCCTCCCCGCGCTCGCTCAGCAGAATCCGCTTCAGCCGCTGACGCTCCTCGTCGGACTCGATCTTGCGGCTGACGCCCACATGGCTCACCGTGGGCATGAAGACCAGAAAACGGCCCGGCAGCGCAATGTGGCTCGTGATGCGCGCCCCCTTCTGCGCAATCGGCTCCTTGGCAATCTGCACCAGGATCTCCTGCCCCGGCTTCAGCAGGTCACTGATGATCGGCAGATCGGAGGTCTGCGCGGCGCGGCGCGTCATCGGACGACGACCATCCCCGCCGGAGCGGCCCTCACGCGGCTCGCGGCCTTCGCGCGGTTCACGGCCACCTTCGCGCGGCTCGCGGCCACCTTCGCGGTTGTCCCGGCCATCGCCAGCGGAGCGGCCTTCACGATTGTCCCGACCATCGCGGCCATCCCGGCCACGGCCACGGCGATTCCGCCCCTGTCCGGAGCGGCCACGACCATCCCGCTGCCCGCCCTGTTCGCCTTCGCGCACAGGACGCGAATGCGTCTCAATCTGCACCTCGTGCAGCATTTCGCCCATCACGCCGGAGCGCACCTGCTGCGAGAGCGTATCGTCTTCCCGATTTGAGGCAGTCTTCACGCCGGAGCCGCGCTTCCCCTGATGGGAAATCTCGTACTCCTCGACCTCGATATCCTCCTCGTCCGCACCGCCCTTGCCTGCGGAGACATCCCGAACCGTCGGCTTCTGTGCGTCTTCGCCAGACTCACCGCGACGACGGCCGCCAAACAGGTCCTTCAGGCGGAAGTTGCTCGGCGGCAGCGGGTCCACATCGTGCCGCGCAGAGGCCTCATGAATCTCCTCCTCCTGCTCGAACTCGACGCCAAACTCCTCCTCGGCAGCGGCCACCGGCTCCATTTCCAGTTCCTCGGCCACATCCTCGTGCAGCTCCACCGGCACAGCTTCGGCCTGCGGCTTGCTGCGATGCCGCGCCAGCGACTCGCCCGGCAGCAGTCCGGTGCCATCCCACTGAATCTCTCTTTCAATCAGCGTAGCCGGCTTGGGCATCACGTATCCGGTCGCCACCGGCTTGTTCTCCACCTTCTTTGCCACCGGCGCTGCCTGCGCCTCCGCCGGAGCAGCACCGTAGCGGGCCAGCGATTCGCCGGGCAGCACAAACGGAGCCGCCTCTGGCTGTTCGGACTGGCGGCGGGTTCCGCCGGCATCCAGCTTCACCTCTGACCGCATCTCCTGCGTCCGGAACTCCTGCGACCGGCCCTCGGAAGATCGACCGCGCGAGCGGCGCACAAACGGTGCCTCTTCTTCGCCGGTTGCCTCCGCCGGAGTCTCCATCCGCGACGCAATCGGCTCCTGCTGCATGGGATAGGATTCCGACTGCTGCGTCGGCTCGGAGTGGCCTGCCTCTGCCGGCTCCTCGCGACGGCTGCCGCGACGGCGGCGGCGTCCGCGCCAGCGACGCGTGCCGGCCTCGGTGCCCTCTTCGCCTGTCTGCTCGCCTTCCGGCCCATTTTCTGCCCCGGCTTCGGGTGCGGCATCGGCAATCTTTGTCAGCTCAATGGTCCCGGCAGGCTCGGCTGTCGGCTGGGCACCGGCATTGCGGCGACGATCCCGTCCGCCGCCCTGGCGCGGTGCTGCGCCTTCCTCGCCGTTCTGCACCCGGATCGGCGTGCCCTGCGTGGCGGCGCGCTCCAGCTCATCGGCATCTTCCGGCTCTTCCATCTCCAGAAAGTCCGTGACATAGAGGAACGCATCGCGCTCCAACCCAATGTCCACAAAAGCCGACTGCATGCCGGGCAACACCCGGGTCACACGTCCCTTGTAAATGGAGCCGGCGAGTGTGTACTCGTTCTCCCGCTCGTAATAGATTTCGGAAAGCTGATCGTCTTCCAGGATGGCAAGCCGCGTCTCATGCGGCGTGCTGGATATACAAATCTCCTTGGCCATGGTGCCTTTCTGTCCCGGGTTTTACCGCGGGCACAACCGGCTGGAGACACAACGCTGGAGACACTCGAACAAGAGGAGGTGAACTTTCAGGGATCCCTGCCGCTCGAACACCCTGCTTCCGGAGGGTGGAGCGGAAATGCGCCGCGCGCTCCCAGCCACGGTGCCGCATCGCGGACCCGCCTGCTGACCCCGTGGCGCAATCTGCGTCCGGGTTGAGTGGTTGGCAATCGCCTGGCAAAGAGTTTGTGGCCATTCCAACCTGGGCACTCCGCCGCACCAGCACAGTGGCTGAGCGTTGCAGGAGCCGCTTCCCAGGCGATGCCGTTCGGCTGAGCAGTTGCAGCATCCGCAGCAGAAACGCAAACGCCACGCTCAGGATTTCCATCCCACTGCGCTGCGCCCCACTTCCGTTCGATGGCTTACCGCTGCCAGCTTCCCGTCTTTGCTTCTTCATTCATCCCAATCCTGCCGGGGCCATGGGTCTGTGTTCCTGCCGGCCAGTAATGGTGGTTTTCTTCGATGCCTGCCGAGGAAGCGGCAATGCATCTTCTGGTACTTCATAAACTTAGTTGACAAACCGGCGCATGCGTACATTCATCACAACACCCAGCGCCAGAAACGTAAACATCACGGAAGAACCGCCGTAGCTCAGGAGCGGTAACGGAATTCCCGTGACCGGCATGAATCCAATTACCATGCCAATATTGACCATGATCTGGAACGTTAAAACCGCCACCACCCCCATCACCAGCAAGGAGCCGGAGATGTCGGCTGCGGTTTGAGCGTTCTGGATCAAACGCATCAATATAGCGAAGTATAACAGCAGAACCAGAAATGCGCCGACAAAGCCGTGCTCTTCGCTGAAGGCCGCAAAGATGAAGTCCGCATGCGGAATCGGCAGGAAATCCCCCTGCGTCTGGGTTCCCTTTTCCGCACCCTGACCCCAGATTCCCCCCGAACCGACCGCAATCAGCGACTGCCGCAGATGGTATCCGGTCCCGCGCGGGTCCGCATCCGGGTTCAGAAAGCTGGTCAGCCGTGCCTTCTGATACGGCTTGATCACCTTGCCGCTGGACCAGACTCCCACCACCATCACCACCGCCACCGTAACCAGCAGCAGCGCCTGCCGCCAGTGGATTCCGCCCAGGAACAGCCCCGCCACCAGGATCGGAAAGTACGTCAGCGCCGTACCCAGGTCCGGCTGCGTCACCACCAGCAGCATCGGCAGCCCCACCAGCCCAATCGCCTTGAAGATATCCTGCCACGTCAGCCGTTTGCAGCCCAGATTGGCAAAGTAGTGCGCCATCAGCACAATCAGCACCAGCTTTACCCACTCCGAGGGCTGAAAGTGAATCGGCCCCAGACGAATCCATCGCCGCGCCCCCATCACCCGCGTGCCCACCAGCCGCACCGCGACCAGCGACAGCAGGCAGACTCCATAGGCCCAGTAGGCAAAATCCAGCAGCCGATGATAATCCAGCCGGGCCAGCGCGAACATCAGCACCAGCCCCCCGCCAATCCAGTACATCTGCTTGATATGAAAGCCAATGTACTTGGTATGCATGGTCGCCGAATAAATCTCAAAAACCGAAAGCACGCACAGCACCAGCACCATGCCCAGCAGCGGCCAGTCAAAATCGCGATACCCCAGCGCCTTCTGCATCAGCGGCTTCCCCCACTCCCGGCCAGCGGATGCGCCGTCATGGCCAGCAGCCCGGCCAGTCGGGACTCGGTCTCGCTGTGGCTGGCAATCGGCACCACCTGCCCGGATCCATCCAGCGCAATCCGGAATCCGCCCACTCCCATCCGCTCGGCTGCGACAGGGGGCTGCCCGGCTGCGGCAGGGCCATCCGAAGCGGGACCACGGTCAGCGGGACCTGCCCAGATCGCCGCCATCTCCACCGCATCGCCCTTGCGTCCGGCACCCGCAGAAACCGCAGGCCGATTGGCCGCCTGCCCGGCTCGTCCATTTCCTGCCTGCCCGGTCACGGTCCTGCCCGGCTGCTGTCCATTCCCCGCTGCCGGCGCTGCTGCGCCCGGATTTGCCTGGCTCAGCACCAGGTTATTGGCCAGCCTGCGCTGCTTGTTCACATAGGCCGTGATTACCTGCGCGGCCAGCTTGGCCGATCCCGAACCCCAGTCGCCATGCTCCTGCAGCACCACCACGGCAATCTCCGGATTCCGTCGCGGTGCCATGCCCACAAACCAGGCATTCGGCGTCTTGGCCCCGCCGCGATTGTGCGTATCCCCGCCGCCGACCACCTGCGCCGTTCCGGTCTTGCCGGCAAAGTCAATCCCCGTCAGGTGTGCCCCCTCGGCCGTGTGATACAGCCCCGGCTGCGTTGTTCCTGCCATCCCGTCGGTGATCGTCATCCATGTATCCGGCCGCAGCGGCACATCCCTGGCTCCGGAGCCGGGATAGGTGTCCAGCAGCGCCCGCTCAAAATCCGCGGACACCTGATCGGCATTCACCAGATGCGGACGCACCAGATGCCCATCCGAGGCCACCCCGCTCAGCGCCCGCAGGAGCTGGATCGGCGTCACGGCAACCGCTCCCTGTCCAATACCCACCGAGATCACTTCGCCTGCATACCACTTCTCGTGGTAGTTCTTCATCTTCCATTCCGTCGACGGCATCACCCCGGCCATCTCATTCGGCAGGTCAATGCCGGTCTTCACCCCGATGCCCAGCTCATGGGCATACCTGGCAATCGTATCGATCCCCAGCATCGACGCCAGCTGGTAGAAATACGTGTCGCAGGACTCCGGAATGGCCTCATGAATGCTCAGCAGCCCATGGTGATGGTCGCAATGGAAGAAGTGCCCATAAAACGTGCCGCCCCCGGCGCAGTTCACCTTCAGATTCTCCGCAATCCCTTGCTCCAGACCGGCCACCGACATGATGATCTTGAAGGTTGACCCCGGCGCCAGCTGATCCTGAATCGCCTTGTTCATCAGCGGATGGTTGGGATCGGTGATCAGCGCATTCCATTCCGCCCGGCCAATCCGTACCGCAAAGGCGTTGGGATCGAAGCTGGGATGGGAGACCATGGCCAGAATCTCGCCCGTCCGCGGGTCCATCGCAATGATCGCGCCATTGGCCGCGCCCAGCGCCTCCTCGGCCGCACGCTGAATGTCGATATCCAGCGTCAGCTTCAGATCATGGCCCGGAACCGCAGGCTGAATGCCCGCCCGGCCCACCTCCCGGCCATGGCTGTCCACGATCACGTCCATCGAGCCATCCTCGCCGCGCAGCACCTCGTCGTAGGATTGCTCCACCCCGGCCCGGCCCACCACGTCGCCCGGCTCATAGTAGGCATACCGCGGGTCGTTGAGCATGTCCTCGCTCACCTCGCCCACGTAGCCGATCACATGCGCGGCAAACCCATCGCGTGGATACAGCCGCCGCTCCTCGTCAATCGTCTCCAGCTCCGGCAGTTCGTTGCGATGCGCCGCAATGAAGGCCTGCTCATCGGGCGTAATGTCCTGCTTGATCGGAATCGGCTGATAGGCCGCCGCACCGCGATAGCGCCGCAGCGTGGCCCGCAGCTGGTCCAGGTCCAGATCCAGTCCGCGCGCAATCAGCGGAAGATCGGTATCGACCGGATGCCCCTGCTCGCGCACCAGGAAGCAGGAGACCGACGGATAGTTGTCCACCAGCAGCCGTCCCTCGCGATCAAACAGCTTCCCGCGCGGAGCCAGGATCGGGACCTTGCGAATGCGGTTCTGCTCCGCCAGCACCTTCCAGCTGTCGGCTCCCAGCACCTGCAGCCGCCACAGCCCGGCCACCAGCACCAGCATCAGCAACAGAATGCCGTACTGCACCAGGGTCAGCTTCAGCGCGGGCAGCTTCTCTTCGCGATTTCCCCGCTCCACCCGATCCGCCTTCATCCCGTCTCCCTTCCGGCCGCTGCCTGCCTCAGTTCCTGCTTTGCAGACGATCCAACAGCGGAAACAGCACCAGCCCGATCACCGCATTACCGGCTGCCACCAGCACCTGCGTCAGCAGATTCCAGTGCATCTCCAGCCCCAGCACACCGGTCGTCACAAAGACCACCAGCAGCTCGGCCAGCAGCGTAAACACAAAGTTCATGGCCACGCGCAGCAGCGCATTTTCCACCACAAACCGGACGCCCAGCGAGGCTGCCAGAAATCCGCAGACTGTGTTCGCCACGCCATGAATCCCGATTGCGCCCTGCGTCAGCCCGTCCTGCAGCACGCCCAGCACCGCACCCAGCAGCGTTCCATGGATCGGATGCCGCCGGATCAGCGAAAAATAGAGCACCACCAGCAGCGGAAGGTCAAAGTAGGCAAACCGGCCCAGAATGCGCGGCAGCCAGGCCTGCAGCACCAGCGCCGCCAGCGGCACCAGCACATACACCGCCATCGGATAGCGCCGGATATCCAGTTCCCGGCGATAATCAGTCGCGCTCACGGCTGGCTCCTCTTCTGCGGCTTTCCGCTGCCGGATGCAGCCGGCGCATCGCCGGTCGGCTCGGTCGGCGTCGAGCTGCTGCCGGAGTTGGGATCGTAGCCCGGCGTGAAGCGGTCCGGATGCAGCGTGGGAATCGGCCGCGGCGCAGGCGGCGGCGTACCGTTACTGCCGGTCGCACTATTGCTGCCCGGCGCACCGTTGGCCGTCGTGGCTCCCGGCTGCGTCAACCCCGGCAGCCGCTCGGCCATCTCTTCAGCAGCCTTGCGACGTGCCAGCTCCCGCGCCAGTTCCGCAGAGGCTGCCGCACCCTGTTCGCTCTGGCTCTGCGCCATATCCTTCTGCATCGCAGGCGGCATCTCGGACTGCAGATCGGTCAGCACCAGCACCTCGTCCAGCCGGTCCAGTGCCGCCGCCGGCCGCAGGATCACATCAATAAACGCGCTGCGATCCGGATCGCGCACCACGCGCGTGACCGTGCCCACCGGCAACCCGCGCGGAAAAATCTGGTCGCCGCCGGCCGTCAGCACCGCCTCGCCCGGCTGGATCCGCGAATCGGCCAGAATCCCTACCACCTCGGTCTGCCCGTTGGCATCCCCGCGCAGAATCCCGCGAATCCGCGTCTTTTCCAGAATCACGCCCGCACCGCTGGTCTGGTCGTTGATCATCAGCACCTGCGCCGTGTGCGGAAACACATCCCGGATCTTGCCCACAATCCCGTCGGCGCTAATGACGGCCATGTCCGTCCGCAGCCCGTCGGCCGAGCCCTTGTCCAGATAGAGCAGATGCGATTGCAGATTGCCGCTGGTGCCAATCACCTGTGCCGGCAGCGTCCGCCCCGGGTAACCCTGGGAAAAGTGCATCAGCGCCTGCAGACGCTCTCCCTGCCGCGCATCCTCTTCCAGCATGGCCTGCTCCAGCCGCAGCCGGTCAATTGTCTTTTGCATCTGGGCATTCTGCTGCTGCAGGTGTACCAGGTCCAGGTAGCCGGTCCACACGCCCACCACGCCGCGATTCAGCGCATGAAACAGCCGCTCCGGCGGGGTCACCAGTCCGGCCGCCCACAGCCGCAGCAGCATCACGCCGCCACCATCTCCACTGCCGCCTGCGCTTGCCACCGTCCCGCCCACGCGATTCGGCTGCGCGCCACCAGCCCTGCGTGCCGGGCGACGCACCTGCACGGCAAGGCCGATAATCTGCGCCAGCAGCACGGCCAGCAGCACCAGCACGTTACGGTGTCGGCTGAAAAACGATTCCATCCACAGCCGCACTCCCGGCGGCACATTCGCAGCGGTCCCCAGCCGAAAGCTCCACGCTCAGGCCGCTCCCAACAGAATAAACAGACCAGCACTGGAATCCACCTCCCGGCAGCCGCCCCGGCATTGGCAGCCGGGGCGGCCGCTTCGGGCGGCTTCAGTCGATTTTGATCTTGCGCAGCAGCCGGAAATCGGAGAGCATCTTGCCCGTTCCCAGCACCACGGAAGCCAGCGGATCGTCGGCCACCGAAACCGGCAGCCCGGTCTCCTCGCGAATCCGCTTGTCCAGGTTCTTGATCAGCGCTCCGCCACCGGTCAGCACAATGCCGCGGTCGGAGATATCGGCAGACAGCTCCGGCGGCGTCCGCTCCAGCGCCACGCGGATCGCGTTCATGATCACCGCAATGCACTCGGCCAGCGATTCGCGGATCTCGCTATCGTCAATGGCAATCGTCTTGGGCACGCCTTCAATCAGGTTGCGGCCCTTGATCTCCATCGTCAGCGGCTTGTCCAGCGGATACGCCGATCCAATCTCCATCTTGATCTGCTCGGCCGTCCGCTCGCCGATCAGCAGATTGTACTTGCGCTTCAGATAATTGGTGATGGCCTCGTCCATCTGGTTGCCGGCCATGCGCACCGAGCGCGAATAGACAATGCCCGACAGCGAGATGACGGCAATATCCGTCGTTCCCCCGCCGATATCGACCACCATGTTGCCATAAGCCTCGGTAATGGGCAGCCCCGCACCGATGGCCGCCACCATCGCCTGCTCCACCAGATAGACCTCGCTGGCCTTGGCGCGATAGGCCGAGTCCTCGACCGCGCGCTTTTCCACCTGCGTAATCTCCGACGGCACACCGATCACAATCCGCGGATGCACCAGCATCTTCCGGTTGTGCGCCTTCTGGATGAAGTAGTTCAGCATTTTCTCGGTCACCTTGAAGTCCGCGATGACCCCGTCCTTCATCGGCTTGATGGCCACAATATTGCCGGGCGTGCGGCCCAGCATCTCCTTGGCCTCCTTGCCCACGGCCTCCACCTCGCCGGTGTTCTTGTTAATGGCCACAATCGAGGGCTCGTTGACCACAATGCCCTTCCCGGCCGCATAGACAAGCGTGTTGGCCGTTCCCAGATCAATGGCAAGATCGCTGGAAAACATGCTGAAAAGCGAGCGCAAACCGTGAGCACGCGCAGGACGCGAAGGATAACCGTTCATGGACATGTAGGATTCAACTCTCTTGGAACATTGTAAGGCCAGCTTAAGAGAGAAGCTTTTCCGCGCCATGCGATCTCATGGGAAAAGATTGAAGAAGTTCCAATGAGGAACCTCCCTTCGGCGCCAGCCCAAAAGTGGGAACAGCCGGTGGACACCGCACGCCTAGCCCAGACGCACCAGCTCCGGCTCCGTCGTCCGCTTCAACTGTCCGCATGCCGCATAGATATCCCGCCCGCGCGGCCGCCGGATATAGGTCTGGATGCCGGCCTGCAGCAGTTGCTGCTGGAAGGCCAGCACCGACTCGGCCGACGGGCTCGAGTATGCGATGCCCGGCCCTGGATTCCAGGCGATCAGGTTCACCATGCAGGGCAGTTGATGCCGCGCCACCAGCGCCGCCAGCTCGCGGGCATCCTCGCGCCGGTTCGTCACCCCGTCCAGCAGCACATACTCAAAGGTGACCTTTTCCCGCTGCCGGAAGGGAATCGTGCGCACCGCCTCCATCAGCTCGCCAATCGGCCATTTGCGATTGATCGGCATCACGCTCTCGCGAATCGCATCATTCGGCGCATTCAGGCTGATGGCCAGCCGGGGACGGTCCTCCTCGGCGGCAAAGCGCCGGATCGCCGGCACGATTCCCGAGGTCGAAACCGTCATCCGCTGCGTGGCAATGCCCACCTCGTCGCGCAGCAGCCGGACGGCCGCCATAAAGTTCTCGTAGTTCAGGAACGGCTCGCCCATGCCCATGAATACCAGGTTGATGCGCTTGCGGTTCAGCACCACTCCCTGCCGCTCCAGCACCGCCACCACCTGCCCGGCAATCTCGCCCGCCGTCAGGTTGCGCTGCAGTCCCAGCTTGGCCGTCAGGCAGAACTGGCAGTTGACCGCGCAGCCCACCTGGCTGGAGACGCAGATTGTGGCCCGCTTCCAGCCGTCGCCCGCCTCGGCAGATTCGCCGCCAGCCTGGCCGGCATCGCTTCCGGCAGAGTCCTCGGCACCGCCGTCGCCCTCCGGCATCCACACCGTCTCCACCGTGTTTTCCCCGGTCTGGATCAGGTAGCGCTCGGTTCCATCCACCGAGCGAAAGCTTTCGGCAATCTCCGGCCGGCCCGGCGTCCAGCCGGCATCGGCCAGTCGCTGGCGCAGTGCCACCGGCAGCGTCGTCATCGATGCCCAGTCGTTGCAGCGCTGGCGATAGAGTGCCTCGGCCAGTTGACGGCCGCGATAAGGCTTTTCTCCGGCGGCCACCAGCAGTTCGGCCAGCTCCGCCGCCGTGCGCCCAAACAGTCGGCGATCCGCAGCCGCAGAAGCGACAGCGCTCTGGCCGGATGTATCGAGTCCCGCCGCTTCCGGTCCTGCTGGATTCGGGTCTGTTTCGATCTGGTGCTTGCTCGGCATCGGCATCAGAATAGCAGTTGCCGGGCATCCACGCAGGCCGCCCGTGCGTCTACAATCAGGATCAGACTGGAGCCTCCGTGTCGAATCTGGAAAACCCGCTGCGCAACGCCAATCCGCCCCGCAATCTGCGCCGAACCGTGCTTCCCAACGGCATGGTCATCCTCACCGAGCGCATGGAGCATCTGCATTCGGTGGCCATGGGCGTCTGGGTCAAATCCGGCTCCCGCTACGAGGACGCTCCGCAGAACGGCATCTCCCACTTCGTCGAGCACATGCTCTTCAAGGGAACCCGATCGCGCACCGCCCAGCACATTGCCCGCGAGATGGACGCCATTGGCGGCAACCTGGACGCCTACACCGGCAAGGAGACCATCTGCTTCAGCGTGAAGGCCCTGGCCGGCCACGTGCCCATCGCACTCGACATCCTCTCCGATCTGGTCCTGCATCCCGTCTTCGCCCACACCGACATTGAGCGCGAGCGCGGCGTCATCCTCGAGGAGATCAAGATCGACGAGGACAATCCCGACGTGCTTGTCCACGAGATCTTCACCCAGAACTTCTGGAAGGATCAGCCGCTGGGCAAGCCCATTCTCGGCACCACGGAGACCGTGCGCGGCTTCGGCCAGTCTTCGCTCTTTGCCTATCACGAGGATCGCTTCCGCGCCGGCAACATGATCTTTGCCGCCGCCGGTCAGCTCGATCACGACGACTTCGTCCGGCAGGTTGGCGAAAAGTTTCAGGCCGTTGCTCCCGGCGTGCCCGAGCTGCGGCTGCATCCACCGGTCGTCAGTGCGCCCATCCTGCTGCGCAACAAGCGCTCGCTGGAGCAGGTGCAGATCTGCATGGGTGTGCCCTCGCCGCCAATCACCGATGAGAACCGCTACGCCACCCTCATTCTGAACACCGTGCTGGGCGGCGGCATGAGCTCGCGCCTGTTCCAGACCATCCGCGAGGAGCGCGGCCTGGCCTATTCCATTTATTCCGACCTCAGCCCCTACTCGGACACCGGCTCGCTCTGCGTCTATGCCGGTACCTCGGCGGCCAAGGCACGCGAGGTCGTCACCCTCGTCCTCGGCCAGTTCCAGCGCATCAAGCAGGAGCCGCTCGGCAACGACGAACTGCGTCGCGCCATCGAGCAGGTCAAGGGCAACATCCTGATGGGCCTGGAAAGCTCCGGCTCCCGCATGTCCAACCTCGCCCGCCAGGAGATGTACTTCCATCACTTCTTCACCGTCGATGAGGTTCTGGACCGGCTGGAGGCTGTCACCGCAGCCCAGGTCCAGCAGATGGCCCAGACCCTGTTTCAGGCGGAAAAGATCGCCATCACCATGCTCGGCCGGCTGGACGGCGTCCAGCTTCGCCGCGAAGAGATCGTCTGCTGAGGGGTGGAAGGCAAATTTGCCGCCATTCTGGAGCACAAAAGCTGCTATACTCGGGATGCAGACGAATTTGTCCGCTCTGGATTGAGCACATGGCACAACCCGGCGCGGAGAGAGGAGTGGGCCAAAAGCCCACTTTTTATTTGCCGTAAAGACCGCGGCAGCCCGGGAATCCAGCATGGCATTTGCGATGGAGACAATTCGGCAGGCAGCGCAGCGGGTGGCCGCCTCGCTTGGGCTGGATCTGGTCGACGCCACCTTCACCACCCAGGGGCGTCAGCGCGTGCTTTGCATCTATCTGGAGAAGAATCCCCAGCAGCGTGAGGCTGCCATCGCCCGCCAGCAGCAGGACCCCGATCAGGAGCCTTTGCCCGGCGGCGTGTCCGATGTGCGTCACCTCAGCTGGCTTACCCATGAGGACTGTGCCGCCTTCAGCCGCGACTTCGGCACGTTGCTCGATGTGGAGGATCTGGGGCCGGACGGCGAATATACCCTCGAGGTCAGCTCGCCCGGACTGGACCGCAGGCTTTCTGCTCCGGCGGACTTCGAGCGTTTCCAGGGGGCTCTGGTCAAGGTCCAGACCTTCGAACCGATTGCCAACAACCGGCACTGGCAGGGACGGCTGAACACCGTGACCGACTCCGGTATTACCGTGGACCTGGCCGCAACGCGGCAAAACAGCAAGACGCGCAAGACCGGCATGCAGACCGTTGAGATTGCATTTCGCAATGTCGAGCGCGCACAACTTCTGCCGGAGATCTGATTCCCGGCAGTGAACCATGGGGGGCAGCCGCTGGCTGCACCGAAGAGATGTTTCAGGCATGACCGCCGCATGGCTCCCCCATCCGGCGCAGCAGAACAGGAAAGACACACAAGCATGTCGAGCGCTTTGTACCAATCGATTGAGATGTTGAGCCGGGAGAAGAACATTGACCCGGAGATCGTCGTGCACGCGGTGGAAGAAGCCATCGTGTTGGCCACCCGCAAGTATTACAAGAGCCAGCAGACCATGCGCGGCGAACTGGACCGGGAGACGGGCGAAATTCGCGTTTACTCCTACCGCACCGTCCTGGCTCAGGACGAGGAGATCACCGACCCCATCAACCAGCTGACGCTGGCCGATGCGCAGGCCGAACTGGGGCAGGAAGTGGAGCCCGGCAGCGAGCTGCGCACCTATCTGGACACCCGTCCGCTGGGTCGCATCGCCGCCCAGCTGGCCAAGCAGGTCATCTTTCAGAAGGTGCGCGACGCCGAGCGCGACACCGTCTTCAACGAGTATGCCCACCGCGAAAAGGAAGTCCTTTCCGCCACGGTCAAGCGCATCGAAGGACCGGATCTGGTGGTGGACCTGGGCAAGGCCGAGGCCCGCATGCCGCGCCGCGAGCAGTCCCGTCTGGAGTCCTTCACGGTCGGCGAGCGGATTCGCGTCGTTCTGCTGAAGGTTGATCGCACGGCCAAGGGACCGCAGGTGCTCGTCTCGCGCGCCGCACCGGAGCTGGTCCAGAACCTCTTCCAGTCCGAGGTGCCGGAGATCTATGACAACACCGTCGTGATTCGTGCCATTGCGCGCGAAGCCGGCGAGCGCACCAAGATTGCCGTCATGAGCCGCGACAAGGATGTGGATCCGGTCGGCGCCTGCGTCGGCATGAAGGGCATGCGCGTGCAGTCCATCATCCGCGAGCTGCGCGGCGAGAAGATCGACATCATCGAGTACAGCGAAGAGATCACCACCTTTGCCGAAAAGGCCCTGCAGCCGGCCAAGGTCAGCCGCGTCTCCATCGTGGACCTGGCCAACAAGCAGCTGGAGGTCATCGTCGATGACACGCAGCTCTCGCTTGCCATCGGCAAAAAGGGACAGAACGTTCGTCTGGCCGCCAAGCTCCTCGGCTGGAAGATTGACATCAAGAGCGAGGAGGAGAAGCGCCAGGAGGTGGAGCAGCAGATGACCTCCATGTCCGGCGGCCCATCCACGCCCATTGAACAGATCAGCGAGCTGGGCGACTCCATCCTGCAGAAGCTGGTTGCCGCAGGCATCACCACCGTCGAAGCTCTGGCCGACATGACGCCCGAGCAGCTGGAGGAGATTCCCGGCATCGGCGAGAAGACGCTGGAGCGGATCAGCATCGCCGTCCGCCACTACTTTGGCGAGTATGCCGAAGGCGAGGCCAGGCCGGTCACGGCAGAGACAGCCGCCGAGCCGGCAGCAGCGGAGGCCGAACTCCCCGCCGCAGGCGAAGCAGAGACAGAAGCAGCACCGGAAACAGCAGCAGCAGAGGCCGAAGCTCCGGTTGCCGAAGCGCCAGTTGCGGATGAGTCCATTCCGCAGGCCGAGGCAGCAGCCGAGACCACGGAGGCCGAACCGGCAGCAGAGGAAGATTCCCCGGCAGGCGCACCCGATGCGTAGCCCGCATCTTTCAGCGCTGGTGGTTTCAGGGGATAATGGTAGCGACCGGGCAGGCAAGGGCCACGAGGTTGCAATGAACAGTTAACCGTAGCAGCAGTACAACGAAAAGAGGCGGATGAGTAAGGTTCGAATCAACGATCTGGCACGCGAACTGGAGGTCAAGAGCAAGCAGGTTCTGGACGCTCTGCAGGCAATGCAACTGGGGAATGGCAAGACCCACTCCAGTTCCATTGAGGAGGATGAGGCCGAGCGTGTTCGGGTTCACCTGAAGAAGGGCGGCAAGTCCGCCTCCAGCGCATCAGGCTCGCGCACCGAAAGCGAGATTCGCCCCAAGATCGACCTGTCGGGCATCTCCAAGCCGGGCGACGCGCTCAAGGCCATTCTGGCCAGCAAGCAGGCGGCCGAGCAACCCCCTGTGCGCAAACCGGCTGCGCCGCCAGCGGCCCCGGTGGTTGCAGCTCCGCCTCGTACGCCAGCGGTCACCGTGGTTCCGGCCAAGCCGGAGCCGCGTCGCATCGTTCCGCAGCCGCGTCCGGCTCCCAGCGTCATCGCTGCGCCGGCTCCGGCCATCGCCGTGGCCCCACCGGCAAAGACAATTATTGCCCGTCCGCCAGCCACTCCGGCTGCGGTCCGTCCGGCAACCCCGGCAGCCGCCACGGTGGTGGCCCGGCCGGCAACTCCGGCGGCAGAAGCCCCCGAAGTCAAGGTCGTTGTGGCACCACCGGCGCGTCCGGCAGCCGCGGCGCCTGCCATCCCGGCTGTGCCTGCCGCCAGTGCAGCTCCGGCTGCGCCCGTTGCGCCCTCCAGCGCCGCGGTGGCAGCTCCTGCTGCTCCGGAAGCACCCATCAGCCCGGCAGCCAGCGTGACGGCCAGCCCTGTGGTGGCTTCGGCCGCTGTCACCCCCGCGGTCGTGGCAGATGCCGCTCCGGCTGCCCCGGTCGATGCTGCGCCTGCCGCAGCGGACAAACCGACAGAGACGGCCCCATCGGTCGCCGCTGCTGCCGCTCCGGCTGCTCCGGCAGCGCCAGTCCGTCGCGTCATCATGCCGCAGACCGGACCGCGCCCGTCCTACAAGGCTCCTGTTCCGCCTCCGGGCGCTCCGGCTCCGGGTGCGCAGGGTGGTCTGGAACGCGGCAAGCCCATCTTTGACCGGCGTCCGGGCGGCGGCTTCCAGCGCCCTGGTGCTCCTGCCGGAGCGCCCGGCCAGTTCCCTGGCGGACCCCGTCCCAAGCATCCCACCCGTCCCGGCTTTGCCGGACCCGGAGGTCCCGGTGCGCGTCCTGGCTTCGGCGGACCCCGTCCCGGCGGCTTTGGCGGACCGCGTCCCGGTGGCATGGGTGGACCGCGTCCCGGGGGTGGCTTTGGTGCCGCGCCCATGATGCCGGCACCCGGCGATTCGGCACGTCCGCAGCGACCCTCCGGACCGCCGCGTGGCCGTGGTCGTCAGCAGTATCCCAAGACCAAGGAAGGCCCGATGAAGGGCTTTGTTCCGCCGCCGCGCCTGGGCGGAACCTACATGAGCAACGAGCCGCTGCCCATCACCCGCGAGATCACGGTCACCGAGGG
>JAJZGG010000093.1 GCA_021804965.1 Acidobacteriota bacterium | reverse complement strand
GATCTATCGACGGGTTTGTCTGCTCGCCGGAGGAGGCCGCGCGGCTGCGCACGATGGGCGGACCGGCGACGACGCTGGTGATCCCGGGCATTCGACCGGCAGGCGCGGCGCTGGGCGACCAGAAGCGCGTGGCCACTCCGGCCGATGCTCTGCGGGCTGGAGCCAGCTATCTGGTGGTGGGCCGGCCGATTGTGCAGGCTGCCGACCCGGCGAAGGCTGCGGCCGAGATTCTGGCCGAGATGCAGTCGGCGCTGGCCTGAGCCCAGCCATTAGCCCGGGCCTGAGCGCGGCAAAACCGAATCCCCGAAAGTAAATCCCCGCAGCGGGAGGGTGAGCACCCGCAGGCAGTTCCCTGCCCTGCGGACAGGGTGCGTGCGGAGCTGCCGGGCCGCTGCACGGGCTACATCAGCCGTTGCGGGTCCACGTCCAGCACCAGATTGCGGCGGGGAATGCCGAGGGGGTCCAACTGGCGCAGGAAGCCGCGCAGCAGGCCGTTGAGCGCGCTGCGGCTGGAGGCCTTGAGGACGAGGTGGTAGCGCCAGGTGTCCTTGACGCGGGCAATGGGAGCCGGACAGGGACCGAGCACGCGCAGGCCGGGCTGCGCCTGGGAGCGCATCCACTGGCTGGCCTGCTCGGCCCAATGAGCCGCCTCCTGCACCTGCCGCGAGCGAAAGATCACATTGGCCAGATAGCCGAAGGGCGGATAGTGCATCCAGCGCCGGTACTGCAGCTCGCGCTCGGCAAAGCCGGTGTAATCGTGGCGGGCTGCGGTCAGCACGGAGTAGTGCTCGGGGTGGAAGGTCTGCACCACGACGCGGCCGGGGAGGGTGCCACGACCGGCCCGGCCGGAGACCTGGGTCATCAGCTGAAAGACGCGCTCGGCGGCGCGGAAGTCCGGCATGGCCAGCGCGTGATCGCAGCCGACGACGCCGACCGTGGTGACGCCGTGAATATCGTGTCCTTTGGCGATCATCTGGGTGCCGACGAGCAGATTGATCTCGCCGGAGTGCAGGCGGCGCAGCAGGGATTCCATGTCCTCGCGACCGCGCACGGTGTCCCGGTCCATGCGTCCGATGCGAGCCTCGGGGAAGAGCGTTTGCAGGCGCTCCTCGGCCTGCTGCGAGCCGGCACCGAGGTAGTAGAGGTGCTCGCTTTCGCACTTGGGGCAGCGCGGCGGCACGGCGCGGCGAAAGCCGCAGTAGTGGCACTCGAGCCGCTGACCGACGGCGACGGGAGCATCGGGGGAGTCGACCGGCTTGTGGTGGGTGAGAGCGATGGCGCAGTGCTCGCACTCGAGCTTTTCTCCGCAGCTGCGGCAGAGGATGGCGAAGGAGTAGCCGCGGCGGTTGAGCAGCAGGATGGCCTGTTCGCCGCGCTCCAGCGTCTGGTGGACCTCTTCGATGAGCTTGCGGGAGAACAACTGGTCCCGGCCAACCTGACGAAACTCCTCGCGCATGTCAACGAGTTCAACTTCGGGCAGGGGACGGTCCTGAATCCGGGTTTCCATGCGGATGAGCTGGTATTTGCCGGCAACGGCATTCTGCCAGCTCTCCAGCGAGGGCGTGGCCGAGCCGAGGACGATGGGGATGCCGTGCAGATGCGCCAGCATGACGGCAACATCGCGGGCATGGTAGCGCGGCGCCTCCTCCTGCTTGTAGCTGGAGTCGTGCTCCTCGTCGACGAGGATGAGGCCGAGCGCGGGCACGGGCGCAAAGATGGCCGAGCGGGTGCCGACGACGATGGGTGCCTCGCCGCGACGGATGCGATGCCACTGCTCGGCCCGCTCCTGGGGCGTGAGTGCGGAGTGCAGCAGGGCGACGCGCGAGCCAAAGGCGGCATCAAGCTGGGCGGCAATGGCCGGAGTGAGGCCGATCTCCGGAACCAGCAGGATGGCGCTTTGTCCGCGGTCCAGGATGCGCTGCATGGCGGCAAGGTAGACGGCGGTTTTGCCCGAGCCGGTGACGCCGTGCAGCAGCGTGGCGCGGAAGGCATCGAAGGAGCCGGTAATGGACTCCAGGGCCGCGCTCTGCGCCGGATTCAGCGTGTGCGCGGTGACGGGCATGTCCAGCGTGGTGAGCCGGAAGGACTCAGGCCGCTCCTCAATCTGGACCAGCTTGTGGCGGACCAGCGACTGCAGGGTGCTTTGCGCAGGGAGCCGCTCGTAGAGCTCGCGCAGGCGCAACTGGCCACCCGCAGCGGCCAGCTCGGCCATGACCATCTGCTGCCGCTCGGTGAGTGGAGGCAGGCGGCCGTCGGGGATGAGGACGGCAAAGCGTTCCATGCGGCGTGCATCGCGCTCCTCGGCGCTGCTTTCGCGCTGGATCCATTTGCGGCTGACCATCGCATTGATCTGCTGGATGGAGGCCGAACTGGCGGTTCGCACAGAGCTGAGGCGCAGGGGCTGCCCGTCTGCCAGCTGCTGGAGCACGCGAAATTCAACCGAGTCCTGCAGCAACTGGCGACGGCGGGAGCGGCTGGGCTGCTGAGAGCTGTCAAAGCTGGCGGCCAGCGCATCCAGGCCAGCCGGGGTGATGCGAAGCAGGACCTGACGGCGGATTTCCGCAGTGAGCGGCAGCATGGCGCGCAGCACCTCGCCGAGCGGGGTGAGGTAATAGTCGGCCATCCAGCGGGCCAGATCGAGCAGAACAGGAGGCAGCAGCGGCTCGGCGTCGAGGATGCTGGTGACGGCGCGCAGCTCCATGTCTGCGGGCGCTTCGTCAAGCAGACCGGTGACCACGCCGATGAGCTGCTCGCGACGAAAGGGGACGATCACGCGCACGCCGGGCTGGGCCTGGGCATCGTCAGGCAGGCGGTAGGTAAAGGTCTGATCGAGCGGCACGGGGAGTGCCACTTCACAGCAGCGCGGCATGGCAATCCTTCCTGATTTCAGTCTACTGCCCGGAATGCGAGTGCAATGCGGGCGCGATGGCCGGCGCGTGGCCGACGTGCTGCGTGGTTGGCCAAGCTGCGTGTCCTACAATGCTGCTGTGATGACGAAGCCCAGGACTTCCGCCGCCAAACCCTCACGGCCAGCGCATGCTGCGCCCGCTGCCGCAACCCCCGTCTCCCGTGCCAAGGCCGTGCGACCACTGACGCTGTGCATCGACATTGGCGGTACGGGGCTGAAGATGATGGTTGTGGATGCGGCTGGAAAGCCGGTCACCGAGCGGCTGCGGGAGCTGACTCCGCCCAAGCCCTCGCCGGAAAAGGTGCTGGAGCTGCTGTATGCGATGCGGGAGCGGATTGGATCATTTGATCGCGTCTCGGTCGGCTTTCCGGGCGTGGTCAAGCATGGACATACGCTGGGAGCGTTCAACCTGGATCCGGCATGGACAGACTTTGCCCTGCAGCAGACGCTGCGGCAGAAGTGGAGAAAGCCGGTGCGCGTGGCCAACGATGCGGCCATCCAGGGGCTAGGCGCGATCCGGGGCAAGGGTGTGGAGCTTTGCCTGACGCTGGGCACCGGGATGGGCTCGTCGCTGTTTGTGGACGGCAGGCTATGCCCCGGACTGGAGCTGGCACACCATCCGTGGAAGGACAACAAGACCTACGAGGACTTTGTGGGGCGGCGCGGCCTGCTGAAGTTTGGCCACAAACGGTGGAACAAACTGGTGGCCAAGGTGATTGCCCAGACGCAGGCGCTCTTCAACTGGGATTCGCTGCATATTGGCGGCGGCAACGCCAAGCACCTGACGATCGAGCTGCCGGAGCATGTGCGGATTGTGCCGAACGAGGACGGACTGCTGGGCGGAGTGGCGCTTTGGCGGGATTTGGACTGACGCTGCGGGAGCCGCAGGCAGGACTGCGACGAACCAAGCCGGGACCGCTCGCAGAGCCGATTCAGGACTTGCGTTGCGGTGGTTGCAGGCCGAGTTCGCGCATGGCCAGCTGCAGGTCCTCCCAGGCGAATTTCTTCTGGTTGGGGTCGCGCAGCAGGTAGGCCGGGTGAAAGGTCACGATGAGCTTGGCACCCAGCACCTGATGGACGGAGCCGCGCCAGGCGTTGAGCGGGCGCTTCTGGCCGGTGAGCCAGGTGACGGCCGTCTGCCCCAGCGCGACGACCACCTCCGGTGCGACGATCTGAATCTGGCGCATGAGAAACGGCGAGCAGGTGGCGCCTTCGTCGGCCTCCGGTGTGCGGTTGCCCGGCGGGCGGCACTTGACGACGTTGGCAATGTAGACCTGATCGCGACGCAGGCCCATGGCACCGATCATGTTGTTGAGCAGCTGGCCGCCACGACCGACAAAGGGGATGCCCTGCGCATCCTCATCGGCACCTGGGCCCTCGCCGACAAACAACAGTCGCGCGGCCGGATCGCCGTCGCCGAAGACCAGCTTGTTGCGGCCCTGATGCAGCTTGCAGCGGGTGCAGTCGCCGATCTCGGTGCGCAGCGCCTCCAGCGCAGCCGGACGGGCGGACGGCGGGATGGGAGCGATGGGTGCAGGTGGGGCGGGAACGGGGATGCGGGGAATGAGAGCCTCCGTGGGCGATGCTGCGGGGATGACTGCGGACGGGGATGCTGCGGGATTGGGACGGGGCTGCGCGGCTGGCTGAGCTTGCACTGCTGTGGGGACTGCCGTGGGCACTGCCGCGGGCACTGCCGGTGCTCCCTGAGCGAGAGCCTGCTGGATCGGCTCCGGCACGGCGCAGCGATAGAAGTCGGTGATGCCCAGGTCGCGATAGAAGCGCAGCCGGTCGGTGAGCGCTGTTTGCCAGGGGACGGCACTGGCGGAAGCCTGCGACGAAGGTTCGGGATTGGAAATTTGGGCGGGCTCCGGCCCGGAGTGATCGTGCATGGCGGCGCTACTCGATGAGGATGGGCTTGCGCGGCGCGGGAGCCTGCTCGCGCAGCGACTCCAGCTCCGCGGAGGAAAGCTCGACGAGCAGCGACTGCGGGCGGCGCAGGGCGACGATCTCATCGAGGATTCTGTCGCCGAGCTTGCGCTTGGACATGCGCGGCAGGTCAATCGCGGTGGACAGGGTGAGGAAGGTGGCGGCATTCTCATCGGAGTCGAAGCCGATATCCTCGCGTCCCACATCGTTGACGACGATGGCGTCGGCGCCCTTGCGCAGGAGCTTGGCACGACCCTGCTCGACGGTGTCCTCGGTCTCTGCGGCAAAGCCGACGATCAACTGACCGGGAATGCGGCGCTGCACGACCTCGGCAAGAATGTCCTCGGTGGGCTGCAGCTCCAGCACAAGCGGCCCCTGGCGGCGCATCTTCTGCGCTGCCACGGTGACGGGGCGATAGTCGGCGACGGCTGCCGACTTGATGACGATGGTGGCCTCCGGCTGGCGGACCAGCACGGCCTGCCGCATCTCTTCTGCAGTGGTCACACGCAGCAGTTCGCAGTGAATGGGCGGCTGCAGGGCGGATGGTCCGGAGACCAGGATCACGCGCGCGCCGCGGCTCTGTGCGGCCTCAGCCAGTGCGTAGCCCATCTTGCCGCTGGAGCGGTTGCCGAGAAAGCGTACCGGGTCCAGCGCCTCGCGCGTGCCGGCGGCCGTGATGAGGACCACTTCCCCGGCCAGATCGTGGCTGCGACCGAGTGCGGCCAGCACGACATTGGCAATCTGTTCCGGCTCCGCCATGCGCCCGGGGCCCACCATGCCGCAGGCCAGCTGCCCGGCATCGGGTTCCACGATGCGCACGCCACGCTGGCGCAGGATCTCGACGTTGGCCTGGGTTGCCGGATGCTGCCACATCAGGGAGTTCATGGCCGGAGCCACAAGCACCGGGGCCGGTGTGGCCAGATACATGGTGGTCAGAAAGTCATTGGCCAGCCCATGCGCAAAGCGGGCCAGCAGATCGGCCGTGGCCGGAGCCACAACCAGCAGATCCGCCCATTGCGCCTCGGCAATGTGATCGATCGGCGCATCCGGGGAGTCCGGCGTGTGCCAGAGGGAACGCAGGACGCGATGGCCGGTGAGCGCCGAAAAGGTGAGCGGCTGAATGAACTGCGTGGCCGCATCCGTCATGGTGACACGCACGTCGAGCGCGTGGCGCTGGAGCGCACGCACCAGCTCCACTGCCTTGTAGGCTGCAATGCCGCCGGAAACCCCGACCATCACTTTCATAGTGCGATTGTATCCCGAATCGAGGCCGGGGTTGCGTCCTGCTGCCGGGGCGTGTGGGCAGGCAGGGAGCCTGGCCCGGCCCTAAACGGCGAGGATCGGAATGCCGTTGTCTTCCAGCTCCGGCTTCTCCGGCGGCGGGGCCGTCTGCACGTAGGCAATCTTGCCGGCGCGAATCTCATCCTGAGCCTGGCGACAGGCCTTGTTGGTACGGCTGGGGACCAGCGGCGGTGCGCCGCCCTGCAACTGGCGGGCGCGCCGTGCCGCCACCATCACCTTGCGATAGTTGGAACCAAAGTCGGTCTCAAGGGTTGAGTCGGTGCGATTCTCCTGGCTCATCTGTCTCCTCCAGAAATAGATTCCGTTGTGCGCTGCCGTCGCCGCCGATGCCGAAGGCATCCAAGACGGGGCGCAGGCGCTCCTGCACGTTCTGCTGCATACAGCTTTGCGCAATCTCGTAGTCACGTTGATGGTCCGGCCCGATGGTGCCGCCGGACTGGAGGATGCGCTCGACGACGACGATCGCCTCCAGTTGCGCGACGGCGCGGTCCAGAACATCGTTGACCAGAATATATCGGTATTGCTGACAATTCTCAATCTCTTTGCTGGCCTCGCTGAGGCGGCGGAAGAGCACCTGCTCATCCACCTGCCCCTCGGCGCGGCTGCGATTGCGCAGGCGGGTGCGCAGCACCTTGGGGTTGGGCGGAGCCACAAAGATGGTGACGGCCTGGGGCAGCCGCTCAACCACCTGCCGCGCCCCCTGCACATCAATGTCGAGCAGCAGATCGCGGCCGGCGGCTGCGGCCTGCTGCAGCGAGCGGCGCGCCGTGCCGTAGTAGTTGCCGAAGACCTCGGCGTATTCCAGGAACTCCCCGGCGTCCCGCATGGACTCAAAGCTGGAGCGGCTGGTGAAGTGATATTCGCGACCATCCTGCTCGGAGCCGCGCGGCTGGCGGGTGGTCCAGGAGATGGAAAAATCCAGTCCGCCGACCTGCGAGCGCAGGGCGTTGACCAGCGTGCTTTTGCCGGAGCCGGAAGGTGCCGAAATGATGAAGAGAATGCCTGCCACGAACTGAGTCCCTTTCCCGCCTGCTGCCTATTCCAGATTTTGAATCTGCTCGCGAACCTTTTCAATGCTGGCCTTCAGAGCCAGACCAAGCTCGGTGACCTGTGTGCCCTTGCCGGCGACGCCAGTGGTCTTGGACAGCAGGGTGTTGGCTTCGCGATTGAGTTCCTGCAGCAGAAAATCCAGTTTTTTGCCCACTTCCCCATCGGCCGCCAGCAGCTCCAGAAAATGCCGCACATGGGTGCGCAACCGTGCCATCTCCTCGGAGACATCACTGCGATCGGCCAGCAGGGCAACCTCCTCCAGCAGACGCTGGCGGTTGATCTCGCTGCCGATGAGCGCTTCCACCTTCTGCAGCAGCCGCTGCTCGTGCCGGGCGGTGATCTCCGGCTGAAGCAGCTCCAGGGTGCCGACGACCTGCTCCATCTTGGCCATGGCGTCGCGCAGAATCTGCGCCAGTTCGGCGCCTTCCCGCGCACGCATCGTCTTCAGGGCGGGAATCAGGCGACGGGTCTCGTCCAGCACATAGGCCTGCAACGCCTGCTGGTCGTCCTCGCCCATGGGCGACTCCTGCTGCAGGACGCCGGGCAGGCGGAGCAGCAGATTCAGGTCCGGCTGGGAGTCCAGCGCAAAATGGCTCGCGGCAGTTCGGAAGGAATCGAGGCAGGACTCCAGCGCAGCCAGGTTGAGCGCCACGCCGCGCTGGCTGCTGCGATCCAGCGACAGGCTGAACTCGATGTGGCCGCGAACAAACTCCTCCTTGAGCATGCGCCGCAGCTCCATCTCCAGGGCATCCATGCCGGAGGGCAGGCGAAGCTGCAGATCGAGAAAGCGATGATTGACGCTCTTGAGCGCGATCTGCACGCGCATCTCCCCGGCTCGCGCCAGTTGCAGGGCACCGGCGATGCCGGCATAGCCGGTCATGGAGTAGACCACTCCCGGTTGGCCGCTGCTTGAAACTGCTGTTGTCTCTGCCATGTCTCTGCCTCCGTGCCTTCAGTCCGACTCTGCCATGGCCGGCTCCGGCTGCGTGAGGAACTGCAGCTGGCTGAGCCGCTGATAGGTCGGGGAGATGCGCAACAGCTCCTCATGCGGCGCAATGGCGGAGATGCGACCGTCCTCGATGACGGCGATTCTGTCTGCCTGGCGGACGGTGGAGAGTCGATGCGCAATGACGATGACGGTGCGGCCCTGCATCAGATTGGCCAGTGCTGCCTGCACCAGCGACTCGCTTTCGGCGTCGAGGGCCGAGGTCGCCTCATCGAGGATGAGGATGGGCGCGTTTTTCAGGATGGCGCGGGCAATGGCGATGCGCTGCCGCTCGCCGCCGGAGAGACGGAAGCCCTTCTCTCCGATCACCGTGTCATAGCCCTGCGGCATACGCAGGATGAAGTCATGCGCAAGGGCATTTCTGGCTGCTTCTTCGACCAGTCGCTGGGCCGTCTCCGGCTGTCCGTAGGCAATGTTGTTGCGCACGGTGTCATTGAAGAGAACCGTCTCCTGTGTCACCTGGGCAATCTGCCCGCGCAGCGAGTCGAGCGTGAGGTCGCGGATGTCGTATCCGTCAATGAGCAGGCGGCCTTCCGAAATGTCATAGAAGCGCGGCAGCAGGTTCACGAGTGTGGATTTGCCGGCACCGCTTGGACCCACCAGAGCAAGCATCTCTCCGCGATAAATCGTCAGGTTGATATCGTGCAGGATGGGATGCTCGCCTTCGGCGCTGCTGTAGCGGAAGCCGACATGGTCGAAGACGATCTGCTCGCGGAAGTGGCGCAGGGCATGCGCGCGCGGCTTTTCCGCAACGTCGTTCTCCACATCGAGATAGTGGAAGATGGAGACCGAGGCGCCCATGGCCTGCTGGAAGCTGTTGTAGAAAAAGGCGAACTTGCGCACCGGATCGTAGAGCTTGAAGAGGGCGATGATGAAGACCACGAAGGTCTGCATCTCCATGCGCCCGGCGCGAATCTCGTTGCGCCCGATCAGCAGCAGCAGGGCGATGGCGATGGCACCGATCACGTCCATCAAGGGCGAGCTGATGGACTGCACGCGCACCGAGCGCAGGTTGGCGCGGAAGAGCCTGCGGGCGGCCTTCTGGAAGCGGAGAATCTCCCACAGTTCCGTGGAAAACGCCTTGACGATGCGATTGCCGGTGATGGTCTCGTGCAGGATGTTCTGTATCTCGGCGACGCGATCCTGCCCGGTGCGGGTACGGACGCGCACCGAGCGGCCAATCCTGCGCGCGGAGGTGATGACGACCGGCACAAAGATCAGCAACGCCCAGCTGAGACGGCCACCCAGCGCGATGACGGCGGCAACGGTGAAGAGGAAGGTGAAGATCTGCTGCAGAAACTCGCCAAGCACGGCACTGACGGCAGTCTGCACCCGCTCCACATCGTTGATCAGCGTGGAGAGGATGGTGCCGGTGGCGTTGCGATGGAAGAAGCTGGCTGAGCTGCGGAGAATCGTCTCGTAGAGATCGTTGCGCAGATCGGTGATCATGCCATAGCCGGCGTAATTGACCAGATAGGTGCCAGTGTAGTCGCAGATGCCCTTGATGATGGTGGAGCCGACGAGCGCTGCGGTAACCACGGCCCAGGCGTTGTGGATGTGGATGCTGTGCGGAATCCATTGCGCCAGATTGAGCTGCCAACGCCCCTGCAGATTGGGCAGCAGCGTGATGCCGTCGCTGGGCGAGGAGGGATTGAGCACGGTCTTGAGCACCGGGCCAAGGATGAGCAGGCGCAGAGCCTCCAGTCCTCCGACGGCGGCCAGCAGCGCAATGCCCAGCAGGGCCTGCAGCGAGTAGGGCAGGCAGTAACGCAGGAGCCGGAGATAGCGCGTCAACGTTGACCTCCCGGAAGGGAGGTTGTGCTGACCGTGACGACGCGGGCTGGCTGGCTCATCCTCGTATTGTATCCGTCGCAGCAAGGCGATGAGGCAGCCCCCGGTGTGCCCGGAGGCTAACGCGGCATATCCCGATGCAGCGCCTTGACGCGGAAGCCCTTCCCGG
>JAJZGG010000092.1 GCA_021804965.1 Acidobacteriota bacterium | reverse complement strand
CCATGATCGTGGCCGTCTACGACCGCATCCGCAAGGGCAAGCCGGTCGTGGAAGCCGACAAATCCCTGAACCATGCCGGCAACTTCCTCTGGATGCTGACCGGGGAAAAGCCGTCGGAGACTGCCACCCGCACCCTCGACATCGCGCTCATCCTGCACGCGGATCACGAACTGAATGCCTCCACGTTTGCGGCACGCGTGATCGCCGCCACGCTCTCGGACATTCACTCCGCCGTCACCGGGGCCATCGGTGCGCTGAAGGGACCGCTCCATGGCGGCGCCAATGAAGCCGTCATGCGCATGCTCTTTGCCATCGACAAGGCCGGTGCCGATCCGGTCGAGTACGTCCGCCAGATGCTGGCCGACAAGAAAAAGGTCTCCGGCTTCGGCCATCGCGTCTACAAGACGGAAGATCCCCGCGCCACCCACCTGCGCCGCATGAGCGAGCAGTTGTCCAAGGACTCCGGCATCACCAAGTGGTATGACTGGTCGCGGAAGATTGAGCTGTTCATCAATGCGGAGAAGAAGCTCAACGCCAACGTGGACTTCTATTCCGCCTCCACCTACACCACGCTCGGCATAGATGTGGATCTGTTCACCCCCATCTTTGCTGTCAGCCGCATCGCAGGCTGGTCGGCCCACGTCATTGAACAGCTGGACGACAACCGCCTCATTCGCCCGCGTGCCGAGTACATCGGACCCGCCTATCCATCCCCGTACATCCCGATGGCACAGCGCGGATAAATCTCCTCATCCATCCTTCAGCGAACGGGCCGGGATTCCACTCCCGGCCCGTTCTGTCTTCGCAGCATTCGATTCCTCGATACAATAAATAGAGAGGATCGGGCATGCGCAGAATCTACATGGACGCCAACGCCACCACCCCCCTGCTTCCGCAGGTGCTGGAGGCCATGCAGCCCTATTGGATCGAGGATTTTGCCAATGCATCCTCCATCCATCAGCCGGGCCAGCGTGCGCGTCGTGCGGTCGATTCCGCACGCCAGCAGATTGCCGAATTGCTCGCCTGCCAGCCGGCTGAGGTCGTCTTCAACTCCGGCGGCACGGAAGGCGACAACACCGCCCTGCGCGGCATTCTGCGGCCCGGTGACCATCTCATCACCACGGCCATCGAACACTCGGCCATTCTGACCACGGCAGCCCATCTGGAGCAGTCCGGTGTCGCCGTCACCCGCGTCGCTCCGCTGCCCAACGGCTGCATGGATCCGGAATCGATTCGCGAGGCCATCCGGCCCAACACGCGGCTCATCAGCGTGATGCTGGCCAACAACGAAACCGGCGCCGTGCAGCCGGCCGCCGCCCTGGGGCGCATTGCCGCCGATGCCGGAGTCCTGCTGCATCTGGATGCCGTGCAGGCTGCCGGCAAGATTCCCATTCGCGTGGAGGATCTGGGCTGCCATCTGCTCTCCATCAGCGCACACAAGATGCACGGACCCAAGGGCGTTGGCGCGCTCTACATCCGGCGCGGCACGGCGATTGAGTCGCTGGTCCTGGGCGGCAGCCACGAACGGCGTCGCCGCGCAGGCACGGAGAATGTCCCCGGAATCGTCGGCTTCGGACAGGCAGCCCAAATCGCGGCGCAGACCCTGGCCTCCGGCACCATGGAACAGCTGGCAGCCCTGCGCGACCGCCTGGAACGCGGTCTGCTGGCCCGCATCCCCGACTGCGGCATCAACGGTGCCAGTGCACCGCGCGTCGCCAACACCACCAATCTCTGGTTTGACCAGATTGACAGCGAGGCGCTCGTCATTGCCCTCGACCTGAAGGGACTTTCCGTCTCCGGCGGGTCGGCCTGCCACTCCGGCGCCACGGAGCCCTCCCACGTCCTGCTGGCCATGGGTCTGGACAAGGTCCGCGCTCGCGCCAGCCTGCGCCTGAGCCTGCTCAAGACCGCCACGGAAGAGGAAATCGATACAGTGCTGGAACGGATTCCCGCCGCCATTGAGCGCCTGCGCGCGCTGGCGCCGGTCCACGCAGGAACAATGGCATGACCATGACAACCCCAGTTGAAACCTCCACTCCGGTCCGCGAGCTGATCGCCGTTGCCATGTCCGGCGGTGTGGACTCCTCCACCGTGGCCGCCATGCTGCAGTCCCAGGGCGCGGATGTCATCGGGCTCACGCTGCAGCTCTGGGATCAGAATCGCCTGGCCGGCAAGCCCGGTGTGCCCACCCGCTCCACCGGCCGCTGCTGCTCCCTCGATGACGTCTACGACGCCCGTCGCGTCGCCGAGTCGCTCGGCATTCCCTACTACGTCGTCAACCAGCAGGAGCGCTTTGAGCGCGATGTTGTCCAGCCGTTCGTGCACGATTATCTGGCCGGTCGCACGCCCATCCCCTGCTCGCTTTGCAACAACCATCTCAAGTTTGACCAGCTGCTGCAGACCGCCCGCCAGATTGGCGCCACCCGCATTGCCACCGGGCATTATGCCCGCAATGTCTTTGACCCGAAGCGCGGCCGCTGGATCCTGATGCGCCCCGCCGATCTGGCCAAGGATCAGACCTGGTTTCTCTTCGGCCTCACCCAGGATCAGCTTGCCCACACGCTGTTTCCGCTCGGTGACCGCACCAAGCCGGAGGTCCGCCAGATTGCTCGCGACAGCGGACTGGCACTGGCCGACAAGCCGGACTCCCAGGAGATCTGCTTCATCCCCGGCGGCGACTACAAGCAGTTCATTGCCAACTATCTGGAGGAGCAGGGGCAGCAGCTTCCCGACACCTCCGGCCAGCTTGTCACCATTCAGGGAGCGCCACTGGCACGGCATGAGGGGATCCATCAGTTCACCATCGGCCAGCGCAAGGGGCTGGGCATCTATGCGCCCAATCCGCTCTACGTGCTCCACATCGATCCGGCCTCGCGCAATGTCACCGTCGGCACCGAATCCGAGCTGAATCGTCCTTCGCTGCTCGTGCACCGCCTGAACTGGATCAGCATCGCCGGGCTGGAGGCTCCGCGTCGTGCCGAGGTGCGCATCCGGCACAGCCAGCAGCCCACGCCAGCCACCCTGGAGCCAGCCGGACCGGATCAGGTCCGCGTCCGCTTCGACGAGCCGCAGCGCGCGGTCACGCCCGGACACTCTGCCGTCTTCTATGACGGCGATGAGGTGCTCGGCGGCGGATGGATTCTGCCTCCGGATGCACCCCAAACCACCGCCTGAATCCCTTGTTCTTTCAGCCTGGCAGGCTGCGCCCATGCTGCAGCCTGCCGGTAGCGCCCGATCAGTGCAGCGGCATCGCCGACTGCTTGCCAAGCGCCAGCCGCAGCCCCAGCCGGAAGGTAAACGGCAGGCTCGGGTACCCGATGGGAGCCATGTGCTGATCGCTCAGCAAATTCTCTGCCTGCCCATAGAG
Source organism: Acidobacteriota bacterium (assembly GCA_021804965.1). GTDB lineage: Bacteria > Acidobacteriota > Terriglobia > Terriglobales > Acidobacteriaceae > Acidicapsa. The sequence continues at coordinate 6,961 of JAJZGG010000092.1, read as the reverse complement.
GGCCAGGTGCTCCAGCAGCTGGAAGCTTCCGCCCAGATCCAGATTGGCGTAGCCGAAATCCAGATTGCGATTGGGCAGCAGCAGCGAATTTCCCTGGTGGATGTCCATGTAACCCAGGAAGGTGGAGTCATCGCTGCGGCTGGCAAAGGCACCGGTTCCCAGCACGGTCCATCGCTTGCCGGCATAGCCAACCGAGGCATAGCCGGAGTGCGGCGGCCGCCGGAATGGTCGCGCCCCCACCAGCGGCGAATAGATCCCGATGGGAATCCCGTTCAGCGTTGGCTCCGTCCCGCCCAGCAGCGCCTGATTGTCACTGCTGAAGGAGCGCTGTACCACCGCATCCAGATAGGTGTATCCGGCCTTGTAGCGGAAGCCGTGCCCCACGCCGCCGTCCACCGTTGCCTCCACGCCCATCGCGCGGAAGGCCTCCGAGTTCACCGTCAGCGAGAAGGCTCCATCGTTGTTCAGTGCCGCCTCCAGCTGCTGCTGCTGCGCCGCGCTCAGCCCCGGCAGCAGTTGCGGAATCAAGCCCACACCCACCGTCTCAATCTGCCGGCCAAACTCGTTGTGAAACAGGTTCAGGTGGAAGAACATGCGCTCACCCAGCAGTCCCTGCTCCAGCCCGCCCTGCCAGGTGCGGGAGGTCGGCGCCTGCAGTTGCGGAATATGCAGCGTGGCAATCGTCGAGGAGCCGCCGGGCTGGTTCTGGAGAAAGGTGTAGAGCGAGCCCGACTGATCGGCCAGCGTCGGCTCGCGCACCCCTTCGGCAAAGTCAAAGCTCAGTCGGGTTCCGTTCCACACACCGTGGCGCGGACGAATCAGGTAATAGCTCAGCCCGAAGCGCGGCGTCACCTGCGTGCCAAAGAGCTGGTATCGCTCCAGACTGCCGCCCAGCGTATAGAAAAACCGGCTGTGAATATCGCCCGTCAGTTCCGCCAGATAGTCGTAGTTGTTGCGCTCCACCTGGTTGTTCAGCGCATAGACCGGCTCGCGCTCCACGCCCCGCTCATTCTCGTAGTGGAAGCCAACCAGCGCCATGATATGCGGCGTCACGTGATAGTCGCCTTCATACTGCAGCTGGTCGCGATTCGACACCAGATCCAACCGGTTCGGATAGACCGATCCATTGCCCGTGGAATAATTCAGCAGCGCCTGGCCCACCACCTGATATCCATTCGCGCCGCGAATAGTGACATCCTCGCCGTAGTAGTTGCCCGCACTCGGATAGGCAAGGTTGCAGGTGTTCACCGGCACGCAGATTCCCGCCGGATACCACTGCTGGGACTGCTCCCGCTTGCGGGTGGCACCATACGTCGCCCGGTTGTGAAAATCCGGCGTCATCTGGTAGTCCACGCTTCCGGCCACATACAGGTTCTGGTCGCTCTGCTTGCGATCATCCGGAATGAAATAGAAGTTCCACGCGTTGGGCACACCCACCGCAGAAACGATGTAATGCGCCGTTCCACGCAGGGCCAGATTCGCCGTCGGCTGCCAGCCGATATTCCCCGCCGCCGCGCCTTCATGGTACTGGTCCATCGGCAGCGCATTCGCCGTCTGCAGCCAGGAGTAAGCCCCGTAATAATCCAGCCGGTTATGGCTGCCGGCCAGCTCCAGCTCATTGCGGAAGGTGTTGTAGTTGCCCCCATCCCCGTGATATGTCACCGTCGGAGTGCTGGTAAATCCCTCCTTCGTCCGGAAATTCACCACGCCCGATGCGGCATCGGCACCGTACAGATTGCTGTCCGGACCGCGATACGTCTCCACGCTTTGAATCCCCGTGGTTCCCAGATTGCCAAAGTCAAAGATGCCCCCGATCTCATCGATCGGCACACCATCCAGCAGCGTCAATCCCGCATTGGAGTCGCCGCCGCGCAGGAAGAGCGAGGTCTGCGCTCCGCGCTGTCCCCCCTGCACCACCGTCACTCCCGGCTGAATGCGCAGCGCATCCACAAAATCCTCCTGCCGGTCCAGGTCCGTCGGTGTCAGTACTGCGGTGGGTTCGCTCGTCTCGTCCTGCGGCGTGGGCGTGCCCGTGGCCGTCACCACAATCGACTCATGCACCCACTGCGGCTCCAGAATCAGCGTGCGCTCCACGCTGTCCGTGCGCCCCGCATAGAACTCCGGCACATTCAACTGACGAAAGGAACTGGCCAGAATCACCAGCGTAAATCGGCCGCTCTGTCCGGTGACAAACTGGAAGGTACCGTCCGACTGCGAACGCGTGCGGCGCACAATCTGCCCGTCCCGCTCCAGCAGGATCGACGCACCCTGAATCGTTGCCCCGGTCGTATCCCGCACCGTGCCGCGAATCACCGCGGCCCTGGCAAACAGGCCCGCACTCAACAACAGCAATGGAAAAAGCAACAGGCGAATCCGCCCGCAAAAGGTCAACATGGCTCTCCTTCCGTCCCCCTCGGAACGGCAGCGTTGGATTCCTCCAGAATCGGTCTCCTGACTCGCGCCTCAACCCTTCATCGCCTTCCCGGAATCTCCAGTGGCTGTCTTTGGATGAAGAACCCACCACCGTCGCGGCCACATTTCCGGCTGCAACGGCGTGCGTGCGCTTACAGTTGCGGGGCAGTGGCGGAGTTTCACCGCCTTCCCGTGCATTCTGGTGGCTACAGTGGTGATCTGTCGGAGCGGAACGTCTTCGACCAGCGGCTTTCTGTACTTCCCTGTTCCGTTGTCTTCGTTTGCCCAGAATACGAGCCGTATCCAGCGAAGTCAAAATGATTTGCAGATTTATTCACGCAATCAAACGCCTTGCAGCCGCACTGCACACCCTTGCGCAGAATCCCCATCGCGCAAGAACAGGAATGCCCTGCTTCCGGGATTCATCGGCCATTCACGCCAACGGCTCATTGCCCCGATACACTGCCGCCAGCGCTCATGCTCCCCGTGCAGCACAGCGCATTACTTCAGATAGGTGCGAACCAGTTGCAGCAGGTCCTCGGCCAGATCCGGCGCTATTCTCTGCCGCCCATCCTCCGTCATGTGATCCCGGATATGGGTTTCCAGCACTGCGGCCATCAGCGCATTCACGCCTCCCCGCACCGCAGCCAGCAGCATCAGCTGATCGCTGCATTCCCGCCCATCGTGCAACGCCCGCTCCACGGCCTCCAACTGGCCTTTCACCTTGTTCAGCCGCTGCTGGAGAAGCTCATTGCCCTGGCTTGCGGCAGCGGCCACAGCCGGCAACTTCGCCCCGGCGCGACTCCGCTGCTGGCTGCCCTTGGACGCCTGCACGCCTGCTTCGCTTCCACCACGCGCCGTCCCGCCCTGCGCCGTCCCGTTTCGAGCCAACCTGTTTTGCCCCAACCTGTTTTGCGCCATCCTGTTTTGCGCCATCCTGCCTCCGCACCGCCGCCCGATTGCATACCCACACGGGGTATGGTATACATACCCATACCGGGTATACATCATCATTCCCCAATCCTGTACCGGAGTCAAGCCATGTTCCCCAGGCATTCCATTCTGCGCCTCCCGCTTTGCTGTCCGGTACTGCTTGCCGCACTGCTTCCATCCACGCTCCAAGCCCAGCAGCTCCAAGCCCAGCAGCTTAAGGCCCGGCAGCTTCCCGCTGCCCCCGGCTCCCATCTGCTGATCGCCGACTCGGAATCCCCTCTGCGGATTGCGGCACCGTTCGACTTTGCAGCGGCAGCGCCTGCACTTCCCCAGCGCCAGAGCGATGCCAGCACTGCCGAGGACAGCAGCCTCGTCACCGAATTTACGCATCCCGATCACGCCCGCTGGTGGCTCAGCGGACAGGCCAACATCATTTACCAGGGACGCATTCCCTTCCACTCCCTGTATCAGGGGCCAAACAGCTTCCGCAACTCTGCCGAATACAAAACCTCCCTGCTCGGCACCCTGTTCGCCGCAGCACGGCTGGACCGCTCTGTGCGCTGGAATACCGACCTGATATTTGACATGGAAAGTGCCGGTGGGCGCGGTCTCAGCAATGCTCTGGGTCTGGCCGGCTTCACCAATCTCGACGTCGTTCGCAACCCCAACCTAAGCTCCGCGCCGTACATGGCCCGCTATGAGGTTCACCAGACCTTCGGACTCTCCGAGGAAACCATTCCCCAGCCGGTCGGCCCCTTCGCACTGGCTCCGCAGGTGCCGGTGCGGCGCATCGAGATACGCATCGGCAAATTCACCCTCCCGGACTTCTTCGATATCAACGAGGTTGGCTCAGACAGCCATCTGCAGTTCATGAACTGGACCGTCGACAACAACGGTGCCTGGGACTACGCTGCCGACACCCGCGGCTACACCACCGGAGGACTCATCGAATATGACGATCACATCTGGAGCCTGCGTTACGGCATCTTCGCCATGCCTGTCGTGGCCAACGGCATTGACCTGGACTGGGCCTTCAGCCGCGCCAACGGGCAGAATGGCGAATTCGAACTGCGGCACGGATGGCTGGCCCACCGGGAGGGTGTGACGCGCATTCTCTTCTACGCCAACCACGCGCACATGGGCGACTATCGCGAGGCCAACAACTCCTTTCTCGCCGGCATCGACAAGACACCCACCATCACGGCGCACGAGCACTTCGGCGCGCTCAAATACGGCTTCGGCCTCAACAATCAGCAGTCGCTCACCGACCATCTGCGCGCCTACGCCCGCTTTGGCTGGAATGAAGGCCAGCATGAGTCCTTCGCCTACACCGAAGATGATCAGACCTTCGCCCTGGGTGCCGACTACAACGGTGGACGCTGGCATCGGCCCAACGACAAGATCGGCCTGACCCTGGTCTCCAACGCCATCAAGCGCGACCATCAGGAGTATCTCAAGCTGGGTGGACTCGGCTTCCTGCTGGGCGACGGCAATCTCAATTATGGGCGGGAAACCATCGTGGAAAGCTACTATAACCGTCACGCCTGGCGCGGCATCTTCTACGCCGTTGACGTGCAGCACATTCAGAATCCGGGCTACAACCGGGATCGCGGACCGGCCTGGGTGGGCTCGGTGCGCACGCATATCGACTTCTGATCGAAGCCAGCGGCATCCATCTCACGCAAAGAAAAAGAAGGCCGGAGCGATCCGGCCTTCCCTCTTTTCTGCCTGTTATTGGTTTCCGTTCTGCATGCCACTGGCAGGCTGCAGCACGCGATAGGTGGCGCCTCCATGCGACCACACCAGCAGCAGCACGTCCTGGTTGGCGGGCAGTGCGTGGACAGCGTCGGCAAATGCCTGTGCGGTTGTCACCGGCTTGCGATTCAACTGCACAATCACATCGCCGGGGGCAATCCCTGCCTCATCGGCCGGACTGCCCGGCTTCACATTCTCCACTGCAACGCCATGCACAGCGTCGGGCAGGTTCAGCTGGCTGCGCACATCCGACGTCAGGTCCGTCACCGCAACGCCCAGCCGTGCTCCGTGCTGCGTTGAACCATCCCCGCTGTCGGCCAGTTCGGCATTCTTGTGGTACTCGCCAACCACCACCGGGATCTCCATCGACTTGCCATCGCGGATGATGCCCAGCTTGATTTTGCTGCCCGGTGCCAGTTCGCTCACCGCCACCTGCAGCGCACTGCTGTTCTCCATCGGGCTGCCATTCAGCGTCCGAATCACATCCCCCTGCTTCAGTCCCGCCTCCGATGCCGGCGAGGACGGCGTCACCTGGCTGACGATGGCTCCGGTTGCATCCGGCAGATTGAAGAAGCTGGCATTCTGCGGCGTCACATCATTCATCGAGATTCCAACGAAGCCATGATGCACCGTTCCATGCGCGATAATCTGCTCGGAGATGGCCTTGGCAATCTGCGATGGAATCGCAAATCCGGCACCGGCAAACGAACCGCTGTTGGAGATGATGAAGGTGTTGATGCCCACCAGTTCCCCGCGCGCATTCACCAGCGGACCACCCGAGTTGCCCGGATTGATGGCTGCATCCGTCTGAATAAATCCACCCGGCTTGCGCGGATCATCGGTAAAGGGATTCGGCCGATTCAGCGCGCTCACAATTCCGCGCGTCACAGAAAACCGGAAGTAGCCAAAGGGACTGCCAAAGGCCAGCACCGTCTGTCCGGGATGGAGATTCTGCGAGTTGCCCCAGCCGATAAACGGCAGATGCGCGGCATTGATCTTCAGCACTGCCAGATCGGTCAGCTTGTCGGTACCCACCAGCTTTGCCGGAAAGACCCGCCGGTCATCCAGAGTCACTTGAATGTTCACCGCGCCGTTCACCACATGATTGTTGGTCAGAATGTACCCGTCCGGAGAGATGATCACGCCGCTGCCCACCGCATGCTCCACCGGATTCTGCTGCTGCTGCGGCATCATCGGTCCGCCAAAGAAGAACTGCTGCAATCCCGGCGGAAGCTGACCCTGCTGCATTCCCGGTCCGCCCTGCTGCTGCTGCTCATCCTGGCTCGGTCTGGCCGTCACGGACACATTCACCACCGTCGGCGTCACGTGCGCGGCCACCGCTTCCACCGCATTATCCAGCGCCTCCAGGGCAGAGACACTGCTGTCGTTGATCGGCGAAACCGCAGCACTGGCTGCATGCACATCCGTGGAATGGCTCCAGGCCGCCGCTGCTCCCAGCGTTGCTGCCAGCGCCGCCACTGCCGTGATCGGCATGGCCGAGCGCCGCAGCGCAGCAACTAATCGATTAGTTTTCGTGCTCATACGTATTCTCCTCACTTGGGTTGCAATGCTTTGGTTTGGAATCTCCCGGGCCGTGCTGCCCCGGATGGAATCGGGTTAGGGCCTGTTCCCACTTCTGGGGTGGATGGCGTTGCGAGGGAAAATCCGGCCAGACGAGGCGGAGTCCGAAGGCTGTGGCGGTCCCACAGGTGAGGACGACAACGAAGGTATGGCCGGATTTTCCCCGCAACCCGAAGGAACGGGGGCCATTTTCCCCATCTCTGCGTCGCTCGTCGCTAAGATACACCCGGTATCTGTCACTCCTCACTCCTTGACCTGGGCAAAATGGCCTCCCGTCGCC
>JAJZGG010000017.1 GCA_021804965.1 Acidobacteriota bacterium | reverse complement strand
CGATTCACATCCCGCGAATACAGCGATGTGGACAGTCCGTACTCAATGGAATTGGCAATGGCAAAGGCCTCTTCCAGCGTATCGAACTCCAACAACGCCACCACCGGACCAAAGACTTCTTCCCGCGCAATGCGCATCTCCGGCTTCACTCCGCCAAAGACTGTCGGTGCGAAGAATGTGCCCTTGGCATACTCGCCTTCCGTCAGTGCTGCGCCGCCGGTCAGCAGCTTTGCGCCTTCCGCCAGCGCAATGGCCACATACTCGGCGGAGGTCGCAATCTGCTGCTCGTTGACCTGCGGACCCACCTCCACACCAGCATGCAGGCCGTTGCCCACCTTCAGCCCGCGCACGCGAGCCACCAGCTTTTCCGTAAACTCTGCAGCAATCGAGCGGTGCAGCAGAATCCGGCTGGTTGCCGTGCAGCGCTGCCCGGTGGTGCCGAATGCTCCCCAAAGCGCGCCATCCAGGGCCAGCTCCAGATTCGCATCCTCCATCACGATCATGGCGTTTTTTCCGCCCATCTCGAGAGAGACCGGCTTGAAGGTGGCAGCCGCACGCTGGGCAACCAGCGCGCCCACCGCGCTCGATCCGGTAAAGCTGATCGCGCGCACATCGGGATGCTCCACCAGCGGCGCTCCGGCATCCGGACCATATCCGCAAACGATATTGACCACGCCCGGCGGCAGTCCGGCATCCATCAGCGTCTGGACAAGGTTATACGTGGAAAGCGGCGTATCCTCTGCCGGCTTGATCACGCAGGTGTTGCCCGCCACCAGCGCGGGAAACAGCTTCCATGACGGAATGGCCATCGGAAAATTCCACGGCGCAATCATGCCCACGACGCCAACCGGCATGCGCACAGACATGGCAAACTTGTTCACCAGTTCGGAGGGCGTCGTCTGGCCGAAGAGCCTGCGGCCTTCCCCGGCCACATAGTAGGCCTCATCAATGGCCTCCTGGACATCGCCGCGCGTCTCCGCCAGCACCTTGCCCATCTCGCGCGTCATCTCCTGCGCATACTGCTCCTTGCGGTCGGCCAGCAACTGCCCTGCGCGGAAGAGAATCTCAGCACGCTTGGGAGCCGGCACCAGCCTCCAGCTGGCAAATGCTGTTTTGGCTGCCTCTACCGCCAGCGCCACATCCTCGGCGTTGGAAGCTGGAAACTCACCCACGACATCCCGGTGGTCAGCAGGATTGATATTGAGCAGCGTCTTGCCGCTCCGCGACGGCAGCCACTGGCCGCCAATCAGATTGTGATACTGCTTTGTACTCACGTCTTCCCCCTTGTTTTCCCGTTCAAATCCCCATATCTGGACAGTCTTCATAGTAAATGAATGGGGGTCCTCCACTCCGAGCCCCAACCCGCGCAGCCATTCCCTCTGAAATCTCTGAATTCCCAGCCTGCCACTCTCAGTTTGTTCTCACGCAATCATCCACAGCCAGACGCGCGAACGAAACTGTTGCTGCATTTACAATCCATTTACGGGATACATGTTGGCCAGCCACACACAGGCTTGCCGCATATGCCCGCAATGGAGGTATTCCCGCTCATGACCACTCCGGCACGCGACAGAAACGAACAGCGGAAACTGCCCATGATGCCAATTCGCGACATGGTCATCTTTCCCTTCATGGTCACACCGTTCGTCGTAGGCCGGGAATCCAGCGTTCGTGCGCTGGAGGAGGCTCTAAGCGGCGACCGCAAGATCTTCCTGGCCACGCAGCACGATGCCGGGGTGGACGAGCCCACCGTCAAGGACATCTACCAGGTCGGCACCATCTGCAACATTGTGCAGAGCGTGCGCATGCCGGATGGCAACATCAAGGTTCTGGTCGAGGGTATCGAGCGGGCAAAGGCCTCTGAAATTGTGGACAGCGACGGCTTTTTCGTCGCCACGCTGCGCCGTCCGCGCGCCTCGGCGGAAGTGACTGCCGGGCTCGAACAGCTCATGCAGCGCGTCACCGGGCAGTTTGAAAACTACGTCAAGCTGCAGCAGTCCCTCAACTACGAAACCATGATTGCCGGTGTGCGGCTGGACGATCCTGCCCGCCTCAGTGACGTCATTGCCGCCAATCTGCAGATTGGCATTGAAGAAAAGCAGGAGCTGCTCGGCATCTTTGATGCCGCCTCGCGCCTGACCCGCATTGCCGACATTCTGGATATCGAAATTGAAAAGCTCGATCTGGATCGCACCGTTCAGTCCCGCGTCAAGCGGCAGATGGAACGTGCCCAGAAGGAGTATTACCTCAACGAAAAAATCAAGGCGATTCAAAAGGAACTGGGCCGCGGCGAGAAGAATGAGTTTGAAGAGCTGAAGAAAAAGATTGAAGCCTCCGGCATGCCCAAGGACGTCATGGAAAAGGCAACCCAGGAGCTCAAGAAGCTCGAAGCCATGCCGCCCATGTCTGCCGAATCCACTGTCAGCCGGAACTATCTGGACTGGCTGCTGGCCGTGCCGTGGAAAAAGCGTTCGCGGGAAACCCGTTCTGTCGATCATGCGGAGAAGGTGCTGAACGAGGACCACTATGGACTGGAAAAGATCAAGGAGCGCATCCTCGAATTTCTCGCCGTCCGGCAACTGGTCAAGAATCCCAAGGGATCGATCCTCTGCTTCGTCGGACCGCCGGGCGTGGGCAAAACCTCCCTCGGCATGTCCATTGCGAAGGCAACTGGAAGAAAGTTTGTGCGTCTCTCGCTCGGCGGAGTCCGCGATGAAGCCGAGATCCGCGGTCACCGCAGGACCTACATCGGAGCACTGCCGGGACAGATCATTCAATCGATGAAGAAGGCAGGAACTCGCAACCCCGTCTTCCTGCTCGATGAGGTTGACAAGATGTCCTCGGACTTCCGCGGCGATCCGGCATCGGCGCTGCTGGAAGTGCTGGATCCGGAGCAGAACACCACCTTTCAGGACCATTACCTGGACGTGGACTATGATCTTTCGGATGTGCTCTTCGTGGCCACGGCCAACGTGCTGCACACCATTCCTGCGCCGCTGCAGGACCGCATGGAAATCCTGCGCCTGCACGGCTACACCGAAACCGAAAAGCTGGAGATTGCGCGCAATTATCTGCTGCGCAAGCAGCGCGAGGCCACTGGGCTCACGCTCAAGAACATTCAGTTTCAGGATGGCGCGATCCTGGCCATCATCCGCTACTACACGCGCGAGGCCGGTGTCCGCAATCTGGAGCGGGAGATCGGCAACGTCTGCCGCAAGGTCGCGCGTCGCGTCGTGAAGCACGGTGCCAAGCACAAGGAAACCATCACTGCGGAAAACATCTCCGAGTTTCTCGGCGTGGCCAAGTTCCGCGACTCGGAAGTGCACGAACGGAACGAAGTCGGTCTGGTGACAGGGCTGGCCTGGACGGAGGTTGGCGGCAGCATCCTCACCACCGAAGTTCAGGTTCTAGACGGCAAAGGAAAGCTCACCATCACCGGCCAGCTCGGCGATGTCATGCAGGAGTCTGCCCAGGCCGCTTTGAGTTACATCCGTGGCAAAGCTGCTGCGCTCGGACTCTCCCGCGAGTTCTATCGCAATCTCGATCTTCACCTGCATGTGCCCGAGGGTGCCATTCCCAAGGATGGTCCCTCGGCCGGCATTACGATGGCGACTGCACTGGCAAGCGCATTATCGGGAATCCCCGTGCGGCGGGATATCGCCATGACCGGCGAAATTACCCTGCGCGGAAAGGTGCTGCCCATTGGAGGCCTGAAGGAAAAGCTTCTTGCCGCCCAGCGTGCCGGCATTCTTGAGGTAATCCTGCCGCATGCCAATGAGAAGGATCTTGCCGATCTTCCCGAGGCGCTGCGCAATGCGATGAAGCTGCATTTTGTCGATCAGATGGATGAGGTTCTTCGCATCGCACTGGCTGCACCGCTCAAGCCCATCGAGGAGTCGTCGAGCATACTGCCCATTGCGACATCCGTCGAACCCACGGAAACCTCGGCAGCGCGGCAGTAATCAGCATGCTGCGCGCGCTGCTCGTCTCGCTCGGCCTGGTGGCGGCCGTGCTTGGCGCTTATCTGTACTGGCTGCACCGAACGCAAGCCTACCTGCATCTGCGTTCGCTCTCGGCACCTCCAGTCCACCATGCTGCTGAGGCACGCACGCGCGTGCTCCACGTCTCCGGCTGCCAGCGTGATTTTCTCGTCAAGGTCGGCGAGTTGGTGGAGCCGCAGATTACGCCATCCAGCTCTCCAAGCGACCTGGCGCAGGCGGAGAAGCTCTATGGTGCGGCGCGCAGGTTCCGCCACTCCCCTGCCATGGTTTGGAAGCAGAACGCCTTTACGTTGACCGAATGGCCGCCGGATACCTTGCAGCTCTCCCTCAATACCGGCCACGTCGTACAAACTCTGGACGGCATCGAGCTGGGTGTGGATTCGTTCAATGCCATTCGCGCCCGCATGCGCGACCACAATCTTCCCTTCACGGACGAACTGGTGCATGGGCATCAAAGCTGGACCTATCGGCTGACCATCCCCTCCTCCTGCGGCCCGGCGTGGAGAAGCATCTACGCGCGCACCCTGCCGGAGACGCCGGAGCTGGATGCGCAGATTCATCCCCCTGCGGGCTCCCCGGATCCATCCCTGCGTCCGGCTGCATTCTTTAACAAGCTTGCGCTCGAATACACGCTGCAATCGGCATCCGCAGCCGCTGCTGTGCCCACGGTGGCAGCGCGCCAGGCGACTAGAATAAAGAAGTAGCCCCTGGCGGTGACGCGCAGGGATCGCCCAGGAATCGAGACCTACCGGATTGAAACTGCAAGCTCAATTTCTTCTGTCGGCCATGCATGCCCATCAGTTTCCTGCCACGCATGCACCGGAGATCGCCCTGCTTGGCCGATCCAACGTTGGCAAATCCAGCCTTCTGAACGCTCTGGTCGGCGGCCAGGTTGCACGCGTCTCCTCCACGCCCGGCAGGACACGCGCCATCAACTTCTTTTCCCTGGCTGCGCCCACATCGCCTTCGCGTCCCAGGCTCATCCTGGCCGATCTTCCCGGTTACGGATACGCAAAGATCTCCCGCTCCATCTCCGCCGAGTGGCCGGCCTTCATTGATCCCTATCTCGCGGAAAGGCCCCAGTTGGCGCTCTGCCTGTGCCTCGTGGATGCCAACATCCCCGTGCAGCAAAGAGACCTGCAGCTGCTGGACTGGCTGCGCTCCCACGAGCGCTCCCTGCTTGTGGTGGGCACCAAGGCAGACAAGCTCAGCGGCAACGAGCGCACACGCAATCAGGCACAACTGATGCGCGGCCTGGGTGTTGAGGAGATGCTGTTTGTTTCATCGAAGACAGGCTTCGGTATGGCTGCCCTCACCAGCAGGCTCGACCAGCTTGCCTCCGGGCAGTGAATCCGCTGCCGTAAGCTGATGCCACCGGGCCGCCTCCTGCGGGCTCAACGCCACACCCATCCTGCGCTGTGCAGCTCGCCCCAGGTAGCGCGGAGCCAGGCGCAGCCAGCGCTGCCGCATCGGATCGGCTGCAATTTCCAGAGCTGCCGCTTCCGCTCCGTCCTGCTTCTGTGTGCAGCAGGAACCACGCAGCCAGCTGACGAAGACGCCTGCTGTGCGCCGCGGTGTTTCCAACACACGGCTGTGCTGCAATCCCTGCATCCGGACATGCTGCAGGGCATGCATGGCTTCGGCTGAAATGGCCTCCGGCTGTACGCCGTGCTTTAGCATCTCTTCCAGCAGATGTTCCCGAGAAACGGCAACTGCCACGGACACGGCCCGTCGCTGCCGAATCTCGTTCTTCAGAATGCGCAGCGCCTCTTCCATGGAGTTCACCACAAAGTCCACCAGCGCATCCCGCATCGCGCGTCTCTGTGACTCCGGCGTGGGCGCAGCGGCAAGCGTGGCGGCTCCGGCAATATTGGCAGCTGCAATCCAGGCATCCGCAGTCCAGGCATCGGCAGTCCAGGCATCCGCAGGCGATGGTCCGCGATCCGCACTCAGTTGACCGGCATAGACCAGGGATCCACCCATCCCCTGCTCGCGATCCAGAACAAATGCGGAGCTTAGCTGGGAATAGGCGCGGTATACCTCTTCGACCCATGAGCAATTTTCTTGCTGACTGCTGCCCGGTTGCTGAGCCGAAGTTTCCATACTCTCACTCTATCCTGCATGGATGGGAAATCAACGATCTTCCCCAGTCCGTTTTTACCAGCTCGAATATGGCTGGCCATTACTTCCATTATCTTCATCCCCGGAGTGGACGTCATCGATTCCAGGCTCCGTCTGGTCCACGGAACTCATCGCATCACTCTGGTCCGTGACCCAGGTATCGGTGGAGCGCGTCATGGGATCCGTCGGAATCTCGCGCAGATATCCGGCATCCACCAGGTCCTGCAGCGACTGCGGAGCCTTCTGCTTGTCCATTGTGTAGGCCTGAATTGCCTGCCGCATCACATGCAGGTCTTCGCGCAGAACGGACTCCTTGGCCGCCTTCACGGCAGAGACATAATTCGGCACGGCAATCGCCATCAGCACGCCGATGATGAGCATGACCACCATCAGCTCGATCAGCGTAAATCCTGCTTCGCCGGCCTTTCGGAGTTTTCTGCTCATGCCTTCTGCCGCCCTTACCAGTCGGAATACTTGGTTCCATCCAGCGCCGTTCCCGTCGACTTGGAGTACACATCGAAGACGCTGTCGCCACTGAAGGAATCGCTGTCCGGATCATCCTGCATCGAACGCATTCCCCAGTCGGCATTGCCCGTCATCGGATCGACCGGAATCTTGCGCAGGAACCGCACTTTCTTGCCCTGTACATCCACGCCCTTGACCAGCGTATCCAGATCGGGCGGATATCCCTGGCTGTCCACCTTGGTCTGGAATGCTCCCTTGTCCGCCGCGTCCTTGTACTTGTCAATCGCGTTGCGCATCGTCCACAGGTCGGCGCGCAACTCCCGCTCCTTCTGCCGCTGCACCTCGAAGCGCATCACCGGGATTGCCGCCGCAGCAAGAATCCCCAGAATTGCCGACGTCACAATCAGCTCCACCAGCGTCAATCCCCGCTCATGAACGCGCTGCGATTGGAGTCCTACTGCGACGCGATTCCTGCGGCCACGGGTCCAGCGCATGCTTCGACGCAACCTCCTCATGGAATCACAATCTGCGTTCCCTTGGCCGAAACAATCACCGGATGCTGCTCGGAGTCCAGTGCTCCCGGCCGCGCAAACGTCAACTGGGAGGTGCCGGACTGCTTCGCCTTGAAGGTCAGCAGACAGATCGTTCCCTTGCCATTGACTCCGGCAACCCCAGGCGGTCGGGAGGCAGCCAGCGTAATCAGTCCGGGGCCGTCATCCCGATGCACCAGTGCCACCGCCTGCCCATCCTGCTTCAGAAAGCCTCCGGCATCCACATTCACCAGGCTCATCTTTGTCGCGTCATACTGGATCTGCAACGGCACCGAATCAATCCCCTGCGCATCGGCAATATTCACGGCAACCGTGAATGTCTTACCCACTACCGGCGGCGGAGTCGATGCTTCCATGGACAATCCCACCACGCCCGGACGCAAGCCATCTGCGGCCGGCTTTGCCTGCGGTGTCGCGTTTGCCTGCGGTGTCGGCGTCACCGGCGGAGCCGTCGGATCGGCACTCTGGCGCAACTGTGCCAGCGCCTCCGGTGCCGCTGCCTCTGCCGTGGAGCTGTGCAGGGAGTTGGCTGCAGCCTGGAATCCACTGCGATCCCCGTTCATCCCACGAACCGCTGACTGCGCCGTCTGGTTGAAGCTTTGCGTCGTGTTGAAGGAGGTGCGGCGCAGCTCGATCGACTGTCCGGCTCCGGTATCAATCTGTCGCAGGTTCAGCGGGCTCAGCTGCTGGCTGCGCACCACATGCGGAATCAGGACGAAGACAATCTCATCATCGATCACTTCGCGCGATTTCGACCCGAAGATATAGCGCAGAATCGGCAGCTCGCCCAGCCCTGGAATTCCCGTGATGCTCACCAGATCCTGCTTGTTCACAATGCCGCCGATAATGTTGGCTTCGCCTTCGCGCAGCCGGATCACCTGTTCGACCGTACGCTGGCTGATGATCGGCTCCGTCACGCCGCTGATGGTCGATGTTCCGCTCTCCGAGCTGACTTCGATCTTCATCTTCAGCGTCACGTCATGATCGAAATGCACCGTCGGCGTCATTTCAATGTTCACGCCCACATCGATGTATTGGAACTGCGTATCCACCAGAGGGCTGGCAATTGCAGTCACGGCTGCGCCGGTCTGGTAGGAGCCGGTGGCAATCGGAATACGCGAACCGATCTTCATCGTTGCCTTCTGCCCATCCGTCGCGCGAATCCGGGGATTCTGCAGAATCTTGGTGTTGGAGTCCGTCAGCAGAAGATTGGCCGTGGCCGAACTAACCGTAATGGCAAAGTTGGTCGCATTCAGATTCGCCAGGTTGTCCAGGGTCAGATTGGCGGTGTTGGTGGTCGTCTGCCCGGTGGCAGGATTGGTCGTGGTTGTCGAATTATTCAGCACCGACTGCGGCGGCTGCAGCGCAAAGCCAATGCTGCCCGGCCAGCTCAATCCGATGTTGCGCAGCGTGTCACGATCCACCTCCAGCACGCCCACATCCACCACAACCTCGGGCCGCGCCTTGTCCAGATCGTTGATGACCTTCTGCGCCAGCAGCAGCTCATCGGGAGTCGCGCGCATCACAATCGCATTCTGGCTCGGCACACCATAGACCTTGGTGTTGGGCAGCACGTTGCGAATGGCCGTCTGCACATCATTCAGATCATTCTGCTGCCAGGCATTCGTCAGATAGAAGGTTTGCACGGCCTCTTCTTCCAGCTCGGTCCGTTTGGCACGCGTATTTTGCGCCACAAAGATCGTGTTGGAGGTCACCGGGCGCCAGAAGGTATTCGAAAGCTGCCCCACAATCCGCAGCGCATCCAGCAGCGAAACATTGGTCAGATCCACCTGAATCTGCTTGCCCACATAATCCGGATCAAACAGCACGTTGATCCCGGCGGCCTTGCCAATCGCCTGATACACAATCTTGGCATTCTGCGTGTAGCGCAGCGTGAACGGCTGCGTGGACATCGGATGCAGCTGGGCCGGAGCCTCGGCGCCTTCAATCTCGGAGACCTCCGGCGTCGGAATGCTGGTCTCCGTACGCAGCGGCTGATTCGTCTCCTTGGCACGGATTGCCTGAATCTGCTGGATGGCTGCCTCGTTGCCCGGATCCACGGCCGTCGCATGCAGATACTCGACCAGTGCGGCCTGCGTATCCCCCTGCTTCATCAGCTTGTTGCCGCGCGTCACATGCCAGGTGGAGTCCGTCTGCACCAGTCGCAGATACGCCGTGCGCGAGCGCAGGTTCTGCGGATCCTTCTGGTAGGCCTTCTTGAAGAAGTCATACGCGGCATCGTAATCTTCGCGCGCCTCGGCAGCATCGCCCTTTTTCATCAGGCTGTGTACGGAATCCCCGCCACGCGCATGGGCGGCAGGCGCAGACGCCAGCATCGTACCCAGAAGGAGGCATCCCATCACTCCGGACGCACCCCATCCGGTTCCCGTTCCGCGGCCAAAAAAACCTCTGCGATTCATCCATCCCCTACTGTTCTGCTGATGCCTCATTCTAGCAAAGCCCTTCCCTCTGCAACCTTTGCCCCTTCCTTGGCCCCATCCATCCTTTCTGCCAATCTGCGATACCATCATAGGAAGGTACCCACCGATCATGCCCCGCCAGTCCACACACGTCATCGCACAGCCGGTCAAGACCGCGGCCAAGCCGCAGCGGCCACGCGATCCCGTGGCCAGCGGCGAGCGCGATGCCGCCCAGAACCGCAGTGCTGCTTTTCACTATTTTCTGCTGGAAAAGGTGGAGGCTGGAGTCGCTCTGCGCGGCACCGAGGTCAAATCCATCCGCCAGGGGCAGGCCAACCTCAAGGATGCCTACGGCCTGATCAAGGACGGCGAAGCCTTTCTGCTCAACGTACATATCGGACCCTACTCCCATGGCAACATCGCCAACCATGACGCTCTGCGCACCCGCAAACTCCTGCTCCACAAGGAGGAGGTGCGACGCCTACTGGGAAAGACGCAGATCAAAGGCCATACGCTCATCCCCACCCGGCTCTATTTCCGCAATGGTCGGGTGAAGTGTGAATTGGCCGTGGCCAAGGGCAAGCAGGACTGGGACAAGCGGGAAACGGAAAAGCGCCGCGAGGCCGACCGGGAATCCCGGGCCGCGATCAATGCCAGCAAGCATCGCGCCAGTCGGTAGTTGCCCGGACTGTCCACTCCGGGTGCGATAATTCCGGTATGAAAATGCATCTCGTTTCTCAGCAACTCTCCGGGCTGGCCGCAGAACTGCTGGCCGTTGCCGTTGTCGATGATCAGACATCCAAGGACAAGAACGCGAAGCCGCTGCCTGTCCTGCTCACCGCCGATCCGGCCATTCAGGCCGCCGCGGCCAGCGTTTTGTCCTCGGGAGAATTCAAGGCTGCGGCCAACGAGACCCTGCTGCTGCACGCTCCCGCAGGCCTGGCTGCCAGCCGCCTGCTTCTGGTCGGGCTGGGCAAGCGCTCCCGCGTCACGCCGCACACGCTGCGCAACGCAGCCGGAACCGCCGTCCGCTTCTGCAAGCCGCGCTCCCTGCACTCCCTGGCTTTCGCGCTCCCGGCCGGCCTGGAAGGCCTGGATGACGCAGCCGTGGCACGCGCAGCCACCGAAGGCGCGTTGCTCGCTGATTTTGATCCGGACACCTACCGCTCAGACCGCAAGGATCAAAGCCTGACAGACTGCACCCTGGTTGCATCCGCAGAGGCACTCGCCGCCGCACAGGCCGGCATCGAGGAGGGGATCCATTTTGCCGAAGCGCAGAACTTCACCCGTGTCCTCGTCAACGACCCGCCGAACGTGCTCACCCCCACTGTTCTGGGGCAGCGCGCAGCAGAAATGGCCAAGGACGCCGGACTCAAGTGGGAGGTTTACTCCACCGAAAAGCTGCAGGAATTGAAGATGGGCGCATTCTGGTCTGTCGCCAAGGGATCCGAGGAGCCTCCGGCGCTCATCGTGCTCACCTATGAGCCGGAAGGCTATAACCCTGCCACCTACAACGGTCCCGTGCTCGGACTCGTGGGCAAAGGCATCACCTTCGACACCGGCGGCATCTCCATCAAGCCGGCCGACGGCATGGAAAAGATGAAGTATGACATGGCAGGAGCAGCCGCCATGCTCGGCGCCATGCACGTCATCGCCCGCATCAAGCCCGCCGTCAAGGTCATCTGCGTCGTTTGCTCGGCGGAGAACATGCCCGACGGCAAGGCCTACAAGCCGGGGGATATCGCCATCTCCATGCCGGACGGGGACAAGCCCGGCAAATCCATTGAAATCATCAACACCGACGCCGAAGGCAGGCTGGTTCTGGCCGACGGACTCACCTATGCCCGCCAGCTTGGCTGCACGCATCTCATTGATGCCGCCACCCTCACCGGAGCCTGTGTGGTCGCGCTTGGCATGGTCCATGCCGGAGCCTTCAGCAATGACGATCCCACCTTCACCCGCTTCCAGGCAGCCGCCGAGAAGACGGGGGAAAAGTTCTGGCGGTTGCCGCTCGGCGACGAGTACTTCGATCTGATCCGCAGCGACATCGCCGACATCAAAAACACCGGCGGACGCTGGGGTGGAGCCGTCACCGCAGCCGAATTCCTCAAGGTCTTCGTCGCGGAAACCCCGTGGATTCACCTCGACATCGCCGGAATGGCCTGGATTGAAGACAGTCGCTCCTCCATCGCCAAAGGCCCCAGCGGCGTTGCCGTTCGCACCATCGCCGAGTGGGTACGCAGCTTCGCGTCCTGATTCACGGCATTCGTTCCCAGCGGGCAGGGTGTGCAAACTCCCTGCCCGTTTTTGCTCCGGAAAGGCTTCCTCATGCCTGACAACTTCCAGCACCGCCTGTTCACCGTCTTTGCCTCGCTCGTCGGCCTGGTCATCTTTGCCGTTCTGCTCTGGATTGGGCGCGTCATCTTCCTCCTGCTCTTTGCGGCGATCATCGGGGCCACTCTTCTCTACGCCGTCTCCCACCTCATCAGCCAGCGGCTGCGGCTGCCGCGCGGCCTTGCGCTGCTTCTTTTCCTGATAGTTCTGGGCAGTTTTGCCACCGTCATTTTCTGGCTGCAGGGGCCCAATGTGCTGCAGCAGCTCACCCAGTTGGAGAGCGATCTCCCCGCCGCCTTCCATCACATCCTCGCTGAAGTCCAGCACACGGCATGGGGCAACTGGCTGCTGGCCCGGTCCCCTGACGCCGACCAGCTCACCACCGGAGCGCGCTTTGCGATCACCCGCATCGGCGGCATCGTGCTCACCTCGGCCACAGCCATCGGCGGCCTTGCCTTCACGCTGCTGCTCAGCCTTTACCTGGCCGCGGAACCCTTGCTCTACTATCGCGGACTGCGCAACCTCTTCCCGCAGCGCATGCGGCCCGTGCTCGATGCTTGCACCGCCAGCATCCGTCGCACCCTGCTCTGGTGGATTCTCGCCAAACTGCTATCCATGACCGTGGTCGGTATTCTCATCGGCCTGGGACTCTGGCTGATTGGCGTCCCGCTGCCCGGCCTGCTTGCCCTCATCGCCGCCATGCTCACCTTCATCCCCAATGTGGGCCCGCTGATCGCACTCATCCCGGCCGTGCTCCTTGGTCTGGCAACCTCGCCCATGACCGGCCTGCTCACGCTTGTCGTCTTCGGCATCGTCTTCCTGCTGGAAGGCTACCTGGTCACTCCGCTGCTGGAACGAAATCTTGTCCGACTTCCCCCCGCGCTCACGCTGCTGCTGCAGCTTCTGCTGGCAGCGCTTGCCGGGCCGGTCGGCGTGGCGCTGGCCGCTCCCATTGCCGCCGTTGCTATTGCCGTCTGCGGGGTCCTGCGCCGCGAGTAATCCCCGGCCAGCCGCTCCGCGACACAGGGCTGCCCATCCCTAGCTCACCGAAGCCGTCATCCCTTCTGCCCAAAAGAACAGGGGCGATACGCAGTGTGCGTATCGCCCCCATCGGTTTGCCGTGCTGCATCGAGCTGTCGGCTTACTCCGGCAGCACCTTGGTGCCTTCCACGGTTACGGTGCCGCTCAGCGTCTGGGCACCGGTGCCAGGCTGGCCACCCCCGACGTTGATCGTATAGGTACCGGCAGGAATCTCCGGCTCGCCATCCGTCGTCACCATGTTCATGTCCCGGCCATCCAGCGCAAACTCCACCTGCTTGGTCTGTCCGGCTGCCAGATGCACGCGCCGGAAGCCACGCAGCGCCTTCAGCGGAGCACCGGCCACATTCGGGAAGCTGAGATACAACTCCGCCACTTCATCTCCATCACGCTTTCCAGTGTTCGTGACCGAGACCTTCACCAGGACCGGATCGCCAGCCTTCACCGGAGTGGTCGGCACCTGCAGATCGCTGTAGGAGAAGGTGGTGTAGCTCAGTCCGTAGCCGAACGGATACAGCGGCTTGCCCGTGAAGTACCGGTAGGTCCGATCCTTCATCGAGTAATCCTCAAACTTGGGCAGCTGATCGATTCCGGTGTAGAAGGTCACCGGCAGTCGGCCCGCAGGATTGTTCCAGCCAGACAGCGTCTGCGCCACGGCCAATCCGCCCTTTTCGCCCGGATACCACGCTTCCAGAATGGCATTGGCGTGTTCCTTGGCCCAGTTGACGCTCAGCGCGCTGCCGTTCACCAGGACCACAACCAGCGGTTTTCCGGTCGCCGAAAGCGCCTCGAGCAGATCCTCCTCCGGCTTGGGCAGATCGATGCTGGTGCGGTCGCCGCCCAGGAATCCCGGCTCGTTCACCTTCATCTCTTCGCCTTCCAGCTCGCTCGTAATGCCCACAACGGCCACGATCACATCCGCCTTCTTGGCAGTCGCAATCGCATCCGGCTGCGGCGTCATGTCCACCTTCGACCACATCAGGCGAGCCATCGCATGCGGATTCTCCCCTTGGGAATAATCCACCGCCAGCTCGTAGGCCTTGCCCTTTTCCAGATGAATGCGTCCCAGCTTCGTACCCGCACGACGCGAGCCGAAGTCCGAGGTCACATCCTTGCCATCCACCTGCACCCGGAAGAATCCATTGGCCGTCATGCCCAGGTTGTAATCGGCAGTCTCCTGCACCTTGAGCGTTGCCGCCCAGTGCAGTGCCACGGGAACCGTTACATCCTCCGGAATCTCCACCTTGGCTGCATCCACCGTCGTCGCACGCGCCGTTGCCAGCACCGTCGGCTTCATCGTCCGTGCGGAAAGATCCATCGGCGGAGCCTTGTCGATGTTCACCATCACACCGGGCTTGCCATTGGTGGTCAGTGCGCTGGCCGGAACCGGCTGCGCATCCTTGCTCAGGAACTGCGTTCCCTCCACGTAGTCAATCTGGTCATTGGCAAACTGCCCCTTCATCGCGTCCAGAATCGACTGCATGTGATCGGGCACGCCGGTATAGTTGCCCAGCAGGAAGCGCGTCTGATTGGCCAGCGGACCCACAACCGCAATCCGGATATTCTTGTCCTTGATCGGCAGCGTCCCATCGTTCTTCAGCAGCACCATGGACTCATCGGCCGCCTTCAGCGCCAGAGTCTTGTGGGCCGGGCTGTTCAACTCGCTCTCCGGAATCTTCGAGTACGGATCCATCGACGCGGGATCAAACATGCCCAGCTTGATGCGCGCCGTAAACAGCCGCACCAGAGCCGTGTCGATCTCGCCTTCCTTCAGATACCCTTCCTTCACCGCGTCCACATAGGGCTTGTAGTCGTGGTCATCCTTCACCTTGGCGAAGAAGTCCGCGCACTCGTTGTCCATGCCGCGCTGCAGGCTGATGGCCGAGGCCTGCGCCTGCGTCGGCTTGAAGTGATGACCGCTGTAGATATCGATCACCGCACCGCAATCGGAGACCACATAGCCCTTGAAGCCCCACTTGTTGCGCAGCTGATCCTGCAGCAGGAACTCATTGGCGCAGGCCGGCTGTCCGTTGATGCTGTTGTAGGCGCACATCACCGAATCCGCCTTGCCTTCCACCACTGCAGCGCGGAATGCCGGCAAATAGGTGTCCACCTCGTCATGCTTGCTCACGTCCACATTGGCCTTGTGGCGGGTGGGCTCCGGGCCGCTGTGCACGTCGAAATGCTTCGGCGTTGCAATCACGCGGTAGTAGCGCGGATCGTCACCCTGCATGCCGGTCACAAAAGCCACGCCCATCCGGCCCGTCAGGAACGGGTCTTCGCCATACGTCTCCTGTCCGCGGCCCCAGCGGGGATCCCGGAAGATATTCAGATTCGGAGCCCAGAAATCCAGCCCCTGGAAGATATTGCTGTGTCCGCCATTGGCGCGCAGAGCCTCCTCATGCTTCACGCGTGCCTCGGTGCTGATGTCCACGGCCATCGAATGAATCAGCGTCGGATCAAAGGTTGCACCCAGACCCACCGGCTCGGGAAACTCCGTCGTTCCCGCCACAGCCACTCCATGCAGAGCCTCGCTCCACCAGTCGTAGGAGGGGACATGCAACCGGGGAATCGCCCGTGCCTGATTCACCAGCTGGCTGGCTTTTTCCTCCAGCGTCATCCGCTGCACCAGATCGGCCGCCCGCTGCTCGGGCGACAAATGCGGGTTCATATACGCAGGCTCCTGCGCCCTGCCCGCGCTTCCTGCCATCATCACCAAGGCGCCTACACAGCCCAGCGCTACTCCACGCCAACTCCACTGGCTCATCGCGATCTCTCCATGCGGCCCGATTGAGGGCTTGCCCAGCGTTGACACGCAGCAATCCCTCACCTTTTTCCGCGCCCCCAACTCTACCCGCCACATACCCGCCTGTCAAGCAGGATGTGAATTCTCAGGAATTGGATATGGATCGATTTACTTGGGCGGTTTTGTCTCGCTCGCTTCCCCCGTTCGGGGGCCGGCATTCAAGCCAACCGGGTCAGCCGGTCGGCGGAAATAGGCTCAAGCTGCCACAGACTCAACTGCTGCAGATCGCCCTCGGCGCCCGTCCAGCGCAGCCGCAGCGTCCCCGCACTGGTTCCCGGTGGATAGTAGCGCAGCGTATATGCCGTCCTGCCGTCGATCAGAATCTCCATCGACGAGCCATCCACCCAGATGCGGCACTCCAGACCGTCGCCCGAATCCCCCATCACGGGAATCTCCGTGGCATTCACCATCATGGAATGCGGCTTTGCCGGGGAAGACTCCAATCGCAGCCAGCTCTGACCACTGTCATCCACCCAGGCCATCGTCCATGCGGTCCGCCTGGCCCGGAATTGCAGCTCCCCGCAAAAATTCTCCAGAGGCATCCCGGCAAGCTGCTGCGCCACAGGAGCGCCCGCGCGAAGCGTTCTTTCCTGCCGCCGCAACTGTTCCACGGCCCCGGCCACCTGCTGCCTCAGCCGGCCATCCCGGCCCAACGTCAGCACGCGCGGCAGCGACATCAGTCCGGCCCATCCTGCAGCCTTGTATGCATCCAGCGGGCGCGTCTCCGGAATCCATCCCCACAGAATCCTTCGTCCCTGCGCATCCAGCTGCGTCTTCGGCGCGTAGTAGGAACCATAATCCAGCACGCCGGAGTCTTCCGCGTCGAACCGCATCGTGCCCGGGCTCAGCCGACCACTCATCCAGTACGATCTTCCGTTCGTCGAGTAGATCAGCACATGGCGTTGCGCCTCACCCGTGCCCAGGGCAAAGAAATCCGGGCACTCCCAGACCTCTCTTGGATCCGGCTTGCTCAGCGGAACCGCGATGCTTCCCGCCCGCTCCGCCAGCACATGCAAAAACTCCCAATGCTGCAGATCCTTCGATCGGTACAGCAGCACAGCGCCGCCACGCGCTTCCGATCCCGAACCCAGAACCAGATACCAGAAATCCCCCTCGCGCCACGGCGAGGGATCGCGGAAGCCATTCACCTGCATTCCCGCAGGCGGAGTGGCAATCACCGGCCTGGCCAGCTTCGTCCAATGGCGCAGACTGTCGTCTTCGCTGACGGCCAAGCACTGTGTCTCCAGCAGGCTCTGACTCCCATTCCTGATCGTCGCTTCGGACTCCGGCACGGAGCGCACTCCGGTGTACATCATCTGCACACGGCCATCCACCACGGCAGCCGTTCCGCTGAAAACCCCCGCGCTGTCCGGGCCGCCCGGCGTGGGAGCCAAAGCAACCGGTAGTTGCTGCCAGTGAATCATGTCCGGGCTCGTCGCATGTCCCCAGTGCATATCGCCCCAGAACGCACCATCCGGGTTGTACTGGTAAAACATGTGGTACTGGCCACGCCAGTAGATCGGCCCGTTCGGGTCATTCATCCAGTTCGCCGTCGGCAGCAGGTGATATTGCGGCCGCAGCGGGTCATGCGCCAATCGCTCTGCCAGGCTGCGGGCGGCATCCGGGGATGCGGTGAGTGAGGCCGCTGCCCTGCGCAGGCGCGTCATCGATGCTGTTGCTGCCAACCCTTGGACAAATCGCCTGCGATTCATGCTCCCCCGTTCCCGCGCTGTCAGTGCGCCATCACGCTCAGCACCACTGGAATCGTATGCGGCGGCATGCAGGCCCGGTTATCGCATGCCTGATACCGCAAACTCCCCTGCACCAGATGCTGGCCGGGAGCTGCCGTCACCATGCCGCGCACCACAAACTCCCCCGTATAGACACTCAGGTGGTCACCGCCGCCCGGCGCACCGGCCACCGGCAGCACAAAATCCTTCCCCGTGGGAAACTGCACGTCCTTCCACTGCACGCCGGCATTTCCGGGCACGGCAAGGGACGTGGCAATCAGGTCCTTGGTCTTCGGGGTGTGCGAGTTGATGTGTAGTCCGCTTTTCACCTCAAAATGCAACTCCACCGGCGTCGGCTTTCCGGCAGCCACTCCCACCTGCTCCGGATACAGATACCGCACCGCTTCATTCGGCTTTGCGTCCTTCCGGTTTGCCGACTGATCCAGAAAACCGGCAAAGGGATTCTGCTGTCCAGCCACCAGCATCAATGCCAGCACGGCACTCCACCATCCACTCACTGCAATGCTCCTTCCATCCGGACCTGCTCCAGCTTTGGGCCCTGCTCCAGCGTTCCGGCCCCGTTCCGCCTACGCGCCTGCGCCCAACGCCTTCTTGATGTTGTTTTCCAGATCATCCTTCGAGGTCAGGCCCATCGTAGCCGCCACAATCTTTCCCTGCTTGTTCACGAAGAATGAGGTCGGAAACACCTCCGGATCGCCATACTGCTTGCTGATGGCGTCCCCATCCAGCAGCACGGGATAATCGATCCCAAGCTGCTTGGCGCTCTTGGCAATATCCGTCGTCTCCGTCTTCAGCTTGGCCGCATTGTCCAGATCCAGATCATCGAAGGACACGCCCAGAATCTCAAATCCCTTGGGCTTGTACTGCTTTTCCAGCTCCACCAGCCACGGCGTTTCAATCTTGCACGGTGCGCACCAGGTTGCCCAGAAATTCAGCTGCACGGCCTTGCCCTTGTAATCCGCCAGCGATACCTTCCTGCCGTTCACATCGGTCAGCGTAAAGTTTGCCGCCTGCTTGCCCACCATCGGAGACGTCATCGTGCCGGCATCCATGCCCTGTCCGCCGGCCATGTTGCCCATCATCACCGGCTCCATCGCGCGCTGCGCCTGCATCTCTGCCAGGTGCTTGCGATTCTGCCAGTTGGCCCAACCGGCTGCCGCAATCATCACAAAAACCACCGCCGCCAGCCCTGCCACCAGAAAGTTCTTATCCCGCATATGCCCTCACTGCTTCGATTCTAGCTCTGTTCCCAGCTCACCGTCTGCCCGGTCCACGGCCGCTCCCACGTTTCATTCCATCCCGTCCAACTGCTACCATCAGAGGCGCATGGACAAGGCAACTCCATCCACCTTTACCCCGGCAACCCTGGTGCGCATTGAGGCCGAGGCGCTGCAGGCGCTGGCGGCACGACTGGAAGACTCCATGCGTCCCGCCTTTGACTCTGCCGTGGACCGGCTCCTTGCCTGCGGCCGCGCCGGAGGCAGGGTACTGCTCACCGGCATGGGAAAAAGCGGCATCATCGCGCAAAAGATCGCCGCAACCCTCACCTCCACCGGCTCTCCGGCCCATTTTCTTCACCCCGCCGAAGCTGTACACGGCGATCTGGGAGCACTGCTGCCCGGCGATCTCGTCCTTGCCCTCTCGGCCAGCGGAGAAACCGAGGAGATTCTGCGCCTGCTGCCCATGCTCAAGCGCAAAGGCGACGGGCTCATCAGCTTCTGCTGCAATCCAGCCTCCACCCTCGCCACCGCCAGTGATGTCGTGCTGGACTGCTCCGTCGAACGCGAGGCCTGCGGCATGAACCTTGCACCCACCGCCTCCACCACCGCCATGCTTGCCCTGGGCGATGCCCTGGCCATTGCCGTCAGCCTGCGCAAGGGCTTCCGTCCAGAGGACTTTGCCGACCTCCACCCGGGTGGCAAACTCGGCCGGCAACTGGCCCGGGTCCGGGATCTGATGCACAGCGGTGAAGCCATTCCAAGCGTTCCGCCCCACGCCGGCATGACCGATGTCATCTACGAGATGAGCCGGAAAAAGCTCGGCATGACCACCGTCCAGCAGCAGGGGCGGCTGCTCGGCGTTCTCAGCGATGGCGACCTTCGTCGCCTGCTCGAACAGCATCGCGGCCAGGCGCTCCACCTTACCGCCGAACAGGCCATGAATGCCCACCCGGTCACCCTGCATGCCGGGGAGTTGGCCGCTCGCGCACTCTCGCTCCTCGAGGAGCGCCGCATCACGTTCCTGGTCATCACCGATGACGACCGGCAGGTTCTGGGTATCCTGCACCTGCACGATCTCTGGGGTCTGGAGCGCAGTTGAGAGCACCCGCACAAACAGGCTCCTACTCCCAATCTGCCTCCTTACGCACTTGCGTCCGGAATCCGCACTTCCATCCGGCTGCCACTTCCACCCGTTAAAATAGGTTTCATTGTTCGCCAGGAAACGCCCATGCTCCGGTTCGGTCATGCAGGCGGGAAGGTAACGAAAGGCATCGCATGCATCGCTGGTCCAGACTCTTTGTCCCCACTCTTCGGGAAGCGCCCTCGGACGCGGAAGTGGCAAGTCATAAATTTCTGCTACGTTCCGGCTACATCCGCCAGCTCGGCGCCGGCATTTACAACTATCTGTTTCTCGGGCAGCGCTCCCTGAACAAGATCATCGCCATCATCCGCGAGGAGATGGACACCATCGGTCAGGAGTTCTTCCTGCCCGCACTCAATCCCCGGGAAGTCTGGGAGCCCAGCGGCCGCTGGACAGGCATGGGCGACAACATGTTTCGCCTTCAGGACCGCAAGGGTGCAGACCTCTGCCTCGCCATGACCCACGAGGAGATCATGACCGAGATTGCGCGTCGCGAGCTGCGCAGCTACAAGCAGCTGCCGCAGATCTGGTATCAGATCCAGACCAAATTCCGCGACGAGCCACGCCCCAAATCCGGCCTTCTGCGCGTGCGTCAATTCACCATGAAGGACAGCTACTCCTTTGACCTCGATGCCGCCGGACTCGACCGCAGCTTTGACCAGCACGATCAGGTCTATCGCCGCATCTTTACCCGCTGTGGTCTCCGTTTCGTCTCCGTGGATGCCGACTCCGGCGCCATGGGCGGATCGCAGTCGCAGGAGTTCATGGTCTACACCGACGCCGGTGAGGATCTCATCGCAAGCTGCCCGGTCTGCGGCTACGCGGCCAACGTCGAAAAAGCCACCTCGCGCCTCGATCCCGTCGTCGAAATGGAACCCACCGGCGACGGCATGCCGGAGCTGGTCTCCACGCCCGGCCTCGGTGCCATTGCCGATGTGGCGCGCTTCTTTCAGATTTTGCCTGCCTCCGACATCAAGTGCGTGGCCTACATGGCTCTGCGCCGTGGCCAGAACGGCGCGCCCGAGAGCTGGCATCCTGTCGCCAGTTTTCTCCGTGGCGACCATCAGGTGAATGAGACCAAGCTGATGGGCCTGCTTGGTGCTGCAGAGCTGCGGCCCATGGTGGCCGAGGAGCTGGAACTATTCCTGCACGCTCCGGCCGGCTTCCTGGGTCCCGTTGGCCTGGAGCCTGCCGCAACGCCGCTTGCGCAGGGCCTCACCGTCGCCGTGGACCATTCGCTCACCGAGCGCAAAAACATGGTGGCCGGAGCCAACAAGCTCGACTACCATCTGCGCAACGTGACCGCAGGGCGCGACTTCCGCTGGACAATCGCCGGCGACATCCGCTCCGTCCTCGAGGGCGAGTCCTGCCCCTGCGCGGGCTGCTCCGGACGCCTGGTCGTGGGCAAGGCAGTGGAAATCGGCCACATCTTCAAGCTGGGCTACAAATATACCCAGTCCATGGGCGCCACCGTTCTGGATCCCAACGGCAAGGAAGTCACGCCCATCATGGGCAGCTATGGCATCGGCGTGGAGCGCATCCTCACCGCTGCCATCGAGCAGTCCCATGACGATGCCGGCTTCTGGCTCACGCCGGCCATCGCACCCTTCCACGTCGTCGTCACCATCACCAACACCACCGATCCAACCCTGCTCGCCGCCGGGGAATCCCTCGCCGCCCAGTTGGATCAGGCCGGTTTTGACGTCTTGCTGGATGACCGCGACGAGCGTGCCGGAGTCAAATTCAAGGATGCGGAACTGATCGGCATTCCCTTTCGTATCACGGTCGGCAAAAAAATCGCCGAACAGCAGGTGGAGCTCTTCACGCGCTCCACAGCCACCAGCATCGTCGTGCCGCTTGCAGACGTGATCGCCACCCTGCAGCCGCTCGTCTTCCCCAACCCCTCAGCCGCTTAGCCGGGAACACTCATGGCACTGCGAATTCGCATTCCACACAGCCGCTCGCAGCACAGTCTGCTCTTCCGCCTGGGCATGGCTGCGCTTGCCTGCGGCCTGCTGGGTGCCATGATTCTCGTGCTCACCGGCGGATACTACTATCTGCGCTACCGTGGTGTGGTCGATGCCCGCCTGCAGCAGCCGCTCTTTGCCACCACGGCCAAGATCTACGCCGCACCGCGGGAAGTGCGTCCCGGCCAGCATCTGCAGCTTGCCCAGGTCGTCCGCGAGCTGCGCACCGCCGGCTACACCGATCCCTCGGCAGCCACCCCATCGCCGCTGGGAACCTTTGCCAACACCGACACCAGCGTCGATGTGCATCCCGGCCCGCAAAGCTATCACTCCCAGGACGGAGCGCTCATCCGCTTCTCCGGCGGAACGGTCTCCTCCATCACCGACGATCACGGCCAGCCGCTTGCCAGCTATGAGTTGGAACCGCTGCTGATCACCGGGCTCAGCGAAGATGCCAACCGCACCAAGCGGCGTCTCGTCACCTACAGCGAAATCCCGCCCAATCTGGTGCAGGCCGTGCTGGCCATCGAGGATCGACGTTTCTTTGAGCATGATGGCGTCAACTTCACGCGCCTCTTCTCTGCCGCACTGCGTGACATCACCACCGGTCGCAAGGCCGAGGGTGGCTCCACACTCACCATGCAGCTTGCGCGCGGCTTCTTCCTTACTCCGGAAAAGCGCTTCAAACGCAAGATCATTGAGATCGTCATCACCTTCCAGCTCGAGCATCGCTTCACCAAGCAGCAGATCTTCGAGATGTACGCCAACCAGATCAACCTCGGTCAGCGCGGCAGCTTTTCCATTGACGGCTTCGGCGAAGCCTCCCAGGTCTACTTCGGCAAGGATGTCCGCCAGCTCAATCTGGCCGAATCTGCCCTGCTTGCCGGCATGATCCAGCGCCCCAATTATTTCTCACCCTACCGGCATCCGGATCGCGCCATCGAACGCCGCAATATCGTCCTGGACGCGATGGTCGAGACCGGCTCCATCCCCAAGGAAACAGCCGAGCAGGCCAAGCTGGAACCGCTGCATCTCTCCCGGGAAAGCGTCGATGCCAGCGATGCCCCCTACTTCGTGGATCTGGTTCGCGACCAGCTTACGCAGAAGCTCGGGGATCGCGACTTCAACCGCGAAGGACTGCGGATTTATACCTCGCTGGACCCCGAGCTGCAGGCCGCAGCCACTGCAGCTGTTCTGCAGGCCATTCCCGCCATTGACAAGCAGGTGGATCAGCGCGCAGCCCGGCTTCATCGCACCGGCCCCATCACCTATCCGCAGGTCGCCCTGGTCGCGCTCAATCCCCACACCGGCCAGGTGCTCGCACTTGTCGGCGGTCGCAGCTACGGCCTCAGCCAGCTCAATCACGCCGTCGCATCGCGCCCCACCGGCTCCATCTTCAAGCCCATCGTCTACGCCTCGGCCTTCAACACCGCAGTCGCCGGCACAGTCCTGCCCGGCTACGATTCGCTCTTCACGCCCCTCACCCAGCTCAACGATGAGCAGACCGCCTATGAGGTGAACGGGCAGGAGTACAAGCCGCGCAACTTTGAAGGTGAATACCACGGCGAAGTCACCGCGCGCTTCGCCCTCATGCGCTCGCTCAACAATGCCACCATCAGCCTTGCATCTCTCGTCGGATTCGATTCCGTGGCATCCCTGGCACGCGATCTCGGCATCTCCACAGCGCGCGCCACGCCCGCCGTCGCCATCGGTGCCTACGATTCCACCCCGCTCGACATGGCCGGCGTCTACACCGCCTTTGCCAATGGCGGCCTCAAGATGGATCCCTGGATGGTGGCCAGCGTCCGCACACCCTCCGGCGATGTCATCACCGACTTCACCCCCACCAGCAAACAGATCCTCGACCCCCGCGTGGCCTATCTGACCACAAACATGATGGAGGCCGTGCTGCAGGGTAAGGGCACCGGAGCCGGTGTTCGCAACATGGGCTTTACTGCTCCCGCTGCTGGAAAAACCGGCACCGAGCATGATGCCTGGTTTGCCGGCTACACCTCCAACCTGCTCTGCATTGTCTGGGTGGGCAATGACGACTACACCGATCTCAAGATCGAAGGTGCCCACGCGGCTGCCCCCATCTGGGCCGACTTCATGAAGCGCGCCGTGACCCTGCCCCAATACTCGGATACCGCAGAGTTCACCCCGCCCGATGGCGTCCAGCTTGTTCCCATTGACTCCAATACGGACCTGCCGGCCGACAGCAGCTGCTCTGAGGACACTTATACTGCTGCCTTCCTTGCCGGAACCGTGCCGCAGGCCACCTGCAGCCATCCCAATGCCGATCACCGCAATTTTTTGCAGAAGATCTTCGGCCTGGGCAATAAAAAGCCGTCCTCATAACGCCGCATCAGGCGGCACCGGCTGGCACTGCGGACACCAGTAGGTCACCCGCGCACCGTCACCCTGCAGCGCCCGCGCAATCGCCGTGCCGCAGCGTCGGCAAGGCTCATCCCGCCGCCCATATACCAACAGATTCGCCCCCGGATCCGCACTCCGCGTCGTTCTCCGCCGCAGCCCCCGATACGTCACAATCTGGTTGCCGGAATCCTCCATCACGTTCGCCTTCAGTTGCTGCCGTGCCCTTGCAATCAGGCTGCGCAACTGCTGCTCGCTCAGTGAATCCACACGAACAAACGGGCTCACACCTTCGGCAAAGCAAACCTCGCTCTTGAAGACATTGCCCACCCCGGCCATCACGCGCTGCTGCACCATGGCCTCGCCAATGCTCTCTGTCCTGCGCACCATCAGCCGCACCAGCGCGGCCTCGGCATCAAACTCCGCATGCAGCAGGTCTTCGCTGCGGCGCGGAATCTTCCGCTCCCGCCTCAGCTTCTCCCAGGTGTAAATCTTCGCAATCGGCACCCGGAATGCCGCCGCCACAAACCCCTCGGTTTCCACCACAATCCGGGCCTGCTCGCGTGGCTTCTGCCACGTTGCGCCCACCGGGTACACATGCCAGCTTCCGCTCATCAGCATGTGCGTTGCCAGCACTCGCTGCTCGGCTTCTTCGCTGTCTGCCTCCGGCGCAAACACCATCAGCAACCACTTGCCGCGCGACTCCACATTCACCACAAGCTGCCCGACGAAGCTTCGCTCATCCTCGGCAGCAGCCGGCTCTGCCATGCTGGTCGCAAATCCGGAAACGCGAGCACCCGCCAGTGCCCGTCCCAGCGTGCGAGCCGTGCGAAAGATCGTATCTCCCTCTGGCATCCTCAGTTCCCCCTGCCGTCCGGCCGCGTCAGCGCTGGCCGATTCTTTGCCGCTTCCTCTGCGGATAATCGTTGCGGAGCATGCCCGGTGCGTCGCAGATGCATCCCCAGCGGCCCGGGAACAAATCCCGCCTCGGCCAGTGCGTGGGCCATGGCATGCTCGCCCACCGGCACTCCGTTCACCGTTGTCACCAGTCTTCCCTGACCATCCTCGCGTTGCATCTGCGCCTGTCCATCGGCAGCCAGAAATCTCGCGAGTCCACGCGCCATCTTCGACCGCTCCGGCTCCTCTTCCGGCAGAAAGACCGCCAGATTCGGATTCCCGCGCCGCATCCACGCTGCCAGCCATCCGCGGCACAGTATCACCTGCGCATAACCGGCCCGCGTCAGCGTCCGCGGAGCCATCTCACGACCCTCGCTCTCAGCCGGCAGCTCCGGCCACTTCACCGCGCTTCCATACGGATTCGCCGGATCGGTCGCCGCCAGCATCACAAACTCCGGCTTCTCCGCATCCACCAGCGTCTGTTCTCCGGCCGTGCGCAGCGAACGCAACAGATCCACCGCCGCCGGCAGCGCAAACTGGGTTGCACCCAGCCCCGCCACAAAATAGCCGCGACGCACCCGTCCACTTTCCTCCATCGCCTTCAACACCGGATACAACGCCGAGAATCCCCCGGGCACATTCTCCGCCGCCACCTGCTCCCGCAGCAGCACTCCATAGCGACGCAGCAGCTGCCGTGCCGTGGCATGCAGTGCCCGCGTCACGCCTTCGCTCCGGGCTGCCGCTCTGCGCTCGCCACGCATCCGCGGCATCAGTGACCATCGCCCCGTAGCCGTCGGCGGCGTCGTGCGCCGCGACCGATACGCAGCACTTCCCTGCCGCGCATGGACCGCCCTGCGCTCGCTTCGCCTGCGCGTCTCCTGCCGTGCCACATAGGCCCGCAAAGGCTCCAGCGAATCGTTCGTCACCCACCCGCGCCACACCAGCGACCACAGCGCATCCACGCTTTCGCCCGGATATCCGCCGCCGACTGCCTCATGCAGCTCCTCAAAGAAAATGGCGCCGCGCGTCCGCAGCAGCTCCACCATCTTCTGCTCGATCTCGCTCACCTCGCCCGCATCGCTGTCCAGTTCCGTCAGCTCTGCCATGCTATCGGCCAGAAATAGCCGGACGCGGCCATCCCGCTCGCCCAGCGGCTCCCATCCCGCCCAGGTCACTTCCCCGGCGGCAATCAGCCGGTCCAGATCCTCCGGCTTGTATCCGGCCACACGGCCCGGCAGAATCGTCGATTCCACCAGCGATGCCACCAGCGGCGCTCCCTGCAGGCCTTCAATCGCATCCAGCAGCGCATCCATCCCGCGGCGCGGTGCCAACAGCCCCTGCCAGTGGGTGGCAAACCGTGCCAGCGTTCGCTGCTCCACCGGCTCCACTTCCCGCCGCAACCGCGCCAGCGACTTCTGCCGGATCTGCCGCAGCACCTCCGCATCGCACCACTCCTGCTGCGTTCCTCCCGGACGGAATCCGCCTTCCAGCAATCGATTCTCGCCGCACAGCTGGCGCAGCGCCTCTGTGGCGGCTTCTGCATCCAGCGAAAATCGCTCCAGCAGCGCCTGCAGCTCAAACGGACCATGCGTTCGCGCATAGCGCCGCACCAGCTCCAGCACCGGCTGCTGCACCGGCTCCAGCAGCGCCACCGGAATCCCCGGCGGCAGGGGAATGCCCAGTCCATCCCGATATCGCGCCGCATCCTCCACGGCAATCCAGCGCTTTTCTCCGGCAATCCGCAGCTCCAGCACGCGACGCACACGCTGCACCCGTGCCAGATCGTTCTGCCAGCTTCCATATCCCACGCGCTCAGCCAGCTCGTCCGTGGTCAAATCCCCCAGCCGCAGCAGCAGGTCATGCAATCCATCCAGATTTCTTGCCCGCATCGTTTCGCTGCGGCACTGCAGTTGCGCCTCCACCTCCTGCATGGCATCGGCATCCAGCAGTTCGCGCAGGTCGCCGGTTCCCATCAGCTCCCGCAGCTGCTCCTGGTCCACCGTCAGCGCCTGCGCCCGCCGCTCGGCCAGCGGCGCATCCCCGTCATAGAGAAAATTCGCCACATAGCTGAACAGCAGCGATGAGGCAAACGGCGACGGCTTCTTCGTGTCCACCACATGCACCCGAATCTGCCGCTGCTCCACCCGTCGCAGCGTCTCCACCAGCGCCGGCAGGTCAAACACATCCCGCATGCACTCCCGATAGGCCTCCAGCAGCATGGGAAACGCCGGATAGCGCGAAGCCACACTCAGCAGGTCATAGGCACGCTTTCGCTGCTGCCACAGCGGCGTTCTGCCGTCGGCCCGTCGGCGCGGCAGCAGCAGCGCACGCGCCGCAGCCTCCCGGAACCGCCCGGCAAACAGCGCCGTCGCACCCAGCTGCCTCAGCACCAGCTCCTCCACCTCACCGGATTCCACCATCACCCACGCATCGCTCGGTGGCTCCTCCATATCCGGGAATCGCAACACAAATCCATCGTCACTCCACAGCGCCTCCACGTCCGGCCCACCCGCCGCGCGCAACCGGCCCATGGCTGCCATCGCCCATGGCGTATGAATCCGACTGCCAAACGGCGTCTGCACACACACGCGCCAGTCGCCCAGCTCGTCCCGGCATCGCTCAATCAGAATCGTCCGATCATCCGGAACCACTCCGGTGGCTTCCTTCTGATCATCCAGAAATCGCAGCAGGTTCTCCGCCGCGCCCGGCTCCAGCGCATGCTCGGTCACCAGCCGTGTCAGCGCTGCCGGCTTCGGCATCGCGAGCAGCTCGCGCACCATGGCTCCCATCGCCTGCCCAAACTCCAGCGGCCGCCCCGGACCATCCCCCTTCCAGAAGGGCATCTTGCCCGGCTCCCCCGGAGCCGGCGAAACCATCACGCGGTCGTGGGTAATCTCTTCCATGCGCCACGTGCTCGCGCCCAGCAGAAACGTATCCCCTTCGCGGCTTTCAAAGACCATCTCCTCGTCCAGCTCGCCCACGCGATGCGCCTTGCCCTCGGCACCGGCCAGAAAGACGCCGTACAGCCCGCGATCCGGAATCGTCCCGCCATTCACAATCGCCAGTCGCGCCGCACCCTGCCTGGGAACCACCACATTGCGCATCCGCTCCCAGGTAACCCGTGCCCGCAGCTCGGCAAACTCATCGGACGGATACCGGCCGGCCAGCAGATCCAGCACTCCCTCAAACGCCGTGCGGGACAGCTCGGCAAAGGGAGCCGCACCGCGCACCAGCCGGAAAATCTCCTCCACGCGCATCCCCTGCGGAGCATCCTGTCCGGACGTGTCCGCATCCGCTTCGCCTGCATCTGCCTCCTCTACCTCGGCACGCATCCGGCCATCGTCCACCACCGGCTCTTCCAGGCTCACCGCGCATCCATGCGGAGGGTGCGCCACCATTGCCACCACCTGCTGTGCCAGCACATCCAGCGGATTGCGCGGATATCGCGTCGACTCAATCCTGCCCTCCTGCATGGCTCGCGTCATCGCAGCGCAGGCAATCAGATCGGCGCGAAACTTTGGAAACAAGACCCCCTCGCTCACCGCTCCCACGCTGTGCCCGGCGCGGCCAATCCGCTGCATGCCACTGGCCACGGAAGGCGGCGACTCAATCTGCACCACCAGGTCCACCGCTCCCATGTCAATGCCCAGCTCCAGCGTCGAGGTTGCGCACAATCCGCGCAGCGTTCCCGCCTTCAACTGCTCCTCAATCACCGATCGCTGTTCGGCAGCCAGCGACCCGTGATGCGCGCGAACAATCGCCTCGCCGGCCAGCTCATTCAGCGCCGCCGCCAGCCGTTCCGCCACCTGCCGGCTGTTCACAAACACAATCGTGGACGTGCGCTCGCGTATCAGCTCCAGCAGTCGCGGATGAATCGCATGCCAGATGGAGCTCCGCTTCGGCGTCTGCGATGCGGCTCCCATCGGCATCGGCTCCATCTCGCCCAGCCGAGCCATATCCTCCACCGGAACTTCCACCTTCAGTCGCAATTCCTTGGGAGCGCTGGCATTCACCACCGTCACCGGACGCCAGAGCAATCGGCCTGCATCCGTTTCATCTGCGGCCTTGGTCTCGGCCTGGTCCACCTCGGCACCACCCAGGAATCGCGCAATCTCCTCCAGCGGCCGTTGCGTCGCGCTCAGCCCAATCCGCTGCAGCCGCCTGCCCGTCTGCGCCTCCAGCCGCTCCAGCGTCAGGGACATGTGCGCGCCGCGCTTGGTCGGTGCCAGCGCGTGAATCTCATCCACAATCACCGTATCCACACTGCGCAGCGCCTCGGCAGACTGGGACGTCAGCAGCAGATACAGCGACTCCGGCGTTGTAATCAGAATCTCCGATGGATGCCGCCGAAATCGCGCCCGTTCCTTTTGGCTCGTGTCGCCGGTACGGATGCTGATCTCCGGAACGCGCACCGACACGTTCATCCGCCGCGCCATCCTCTCGATGCCGGCCAGCGGAGAGCGCAGATTGCGCTCCACATCCACGACCAGTGCCTTCAGCGGAGACACGTACACCACCCGGCATCCGGACTCCGCCTGCGGCTCCTGCAGCATCAGCCGGTCCAGGCACCAGAGAAATGCCGTCAGCGTCTTCCCGGTTCCGGTCGGTGCCAAAATCAGCGTACTGTCGCCGCGCGCAATCGTCGGCCAACCCAGTTGCTGCGGGCGCGTGGGAGCTTCAAAAACAGCGCGAAACCAGGCAGCCGTTACCGGATGGAAACACTGCAACGCATCCGCGTCTCGCTCGTTCTGGGTGGGGTCCTGCGGCATTGACTATAAGCATATCTTCCACCTGCCCATCCAGAATTTCACCGTCGCAGATTGGCTTCCATGCCACACACGCCTGCACTTGCTGGACGGCTGGCAATGCGCGTGATCCCGGTCGCTACACCTTGGGGCGATAATGCGCCGTTCCACCTGCCAGTACGGCATTCCAGATGGACATATCTGCCGGCTGCTCACTGGAACCCAGAAACAGAATCCCGTCGGAAGCCAGCAATCGCCGCACCTGCGCCAGCAAGCGCTTCCGCGTCTCCTGATTAAAGTAGAGCATCACGTTGCGCAGCATGACCACGTCAAAACTCTCCTGGAAGGGAAGATTCGGTGCGCACAGATTCGCCTGCCTGAAGCGGCACATCCTCTGCAGCTCCGGCTTCACCGTCCAATCCTCGCCCGTGTGGTCAAAATACGTCACAATATTCCGCGCCGGCAGCCCGCGATTGATCTCAATCCGCTGGTAGCGCCCACTCTGCGCACGGCTCACCACCTCCGCACTCAGGTCCGTGCCTTCAATCACCACATCCCAGCCAGCCAGCGACGGGAAGTGCTCGCGCAGCAGCATCGCAAGGCTGTACGCCTCCTGCCCCGTCGAGCAGGCCGCACTCCAGAAGCGCAATCGCCGCGTTGATTTTCTTGCCTCAATCAGCTTCGGCAGCAGCTCCGTGCGCAACAGCTCAAACGGCCTTCCATCGCGGAAAAAGCTGGTCTCATTGATTGTCATCGCCTCGGCAACCGTGCGCTCCAGCTGCGGATTATGTCGCAGCTTCAGCAGTTGCACCAGCTCTTCAATATTCGTCAGCCCATGCCCCCGCAACAGCCTTGCCAGCCTGGTCTCAAACAGGTAATCCCGCGATGCATCCAGCACATTCTGCGATTGCTCATACACCAGCTGTCGCAGGTAGGCAAAATCCGCAGGCGAGGCACTCTCCGTGCGCGCCGCTCCACTACCCCACGCAGCCATGCTTGTGCTCCCCATCATCCCAATCGCCATCGCTCACACCGCCCATTTCTGCCGCACCGGCTCGATTCCCCTGACCTCACCACCATGCCGATGTACCCTCTGCATCACTTCGCCGGCAATCGCCTGCAACGGCAGCACCTTCTGCGCCAGCCCCGCCTGCGTCACCGCCCCCGGCATGCCCCACACAGCGCTCGTAGCCTGGTCCTGTGCCACCACACTGCCACCGCGCGCCCGAATCAACCGGCAACCCGCCAGCCCATCGGCACCCATTCCTGTCAGCACCAAGCCCAGCACCGCATTGCCGCAGCACTCCACCGCTGTGCGAAACAACACATCCGCCGATGGCCTGCAATGGTTCTCCGGAGGCCCCTGCGTCAGCCGCATGCGCATGCGCCCCTGTCGTGCCTCCGCATGCACTTCCATATGCCAGTTGCCCTTGGCCACATACACATGTCCGCTCTCAACCGGCATGCCATCTTCTGCCTCCACCACATGCAGGGCGCAGCGCGAATCCAGCCGCTCGGCCAGCAGTCGCGTAAACAACTCCGGCATGTGCTGTACCACCAGCACGGGCAAGGGAAAATCCGCCGGCAGCGCAGGCAGCAGCACATCCAGCGCCGCCGGTCCTCCCGTGGAAACCCCAATCACCACCACGCGCGGCACCGCCCCGGTATCGGCAGCCAACGTCCATCCCGCGTTCACCACGGTGCTTGGAGCCGTCATCGGCGGCAACACCGCACTCATCGCCCGCGGCACACCCGTCGCCGCTGTCCGCCGCAGCGTCAATGCCAGAATCTTCGGCACCAGGTCATGCGCCAGCGCCTCCACTGCGGCCTCGCGCGAGGGCTGCCCGGATGGCTTGGCCACGTAGTCGGCAGCCCCCGAGGCCAGCGCCTCGATCGTCACCTGTGCGCCTCGCTGCGTCAGCGTGCTGCACATGATTACCGGCATACGAATTCCGCGCTCACGCATCGCGCGCAGCGTGTTCAACCCGTCCATCACCGGCATCTCCACGTCCAGCAGCACCAGATCCGGACGCGCCGCCTCCATGGCTCGCAAACCGGCATCTCCGTTGCTCGCCGTTGCCGTCACCTCCAGCCGCGCGTCGGTCATCACCACCGCACGCAGCAGGCTGCGCATCACGGCCGAATCATCCACGATCAGGATTCGAACTGCACCGCCCGGCTCTGCCATCGCTTATGCCTCCACCAGTCCAAGCATGGCCAGCTTTTCGCCCAGCGCCTCTCCATCAAATGGCTTCATCAGGTACTCATCGGCTCCGGCATCCAGAGCCCGTGTGATGAATTCGTTCTCCGCCTCGGTGGTCACCATCATCACCTTCATCTCAGGATGGCCCTCCGTGCGCAGCTTCTGCAGCATCTGGAATCCATCCATCACCGGCATGTTCCAATCCACCAGTGCCAGATCAAACGGCGCGCCTTCATGCACGCGATGCATCCCCGCCTGTCCGTCCGCAGCCTCTTCGCATTCAATCCCGCGTTCTTCCAGCAGACCCCGCAGGAAATCCCGCACAAATCGTGAATCGTCCACAATCAACGCACGCATCCTAGCTCCTCTCCCTGCCGCCGGTTTACGCCGCGGCTCCCAGCCGCATCGGATCCAGACGCTCCGGATCCAGCATCACCAGCAATTTCCCATCCAGCTTGTAGGCTCCGGCAAACAATACCCGCCGGCGCTCGTCCAGAATGGAAGGATTCTGTTCAAAGTCCCTGGAGGAAACCGTCAGCACTTCGCCCACCGCATCCACCAGCAGACCAAAACATCCCTGCAAGCTTTCCAGCACCAGAATGTCCTGCGCCGCCTCCTGCTCCGGCAGCCCCAGCAGCCGTCGCAGCGATACCGTCGTCAGCACATCCCCGCGATAATGCACCAGTCCACCCACAAACTCCGGCGCCAGCGGCACAGGCTCCGGCCTGGCTCCGCCCACAATCTCCAGAATGTGCTGAATCGGCACACCAAACAGCGTCTCCGCCAGCTGCACCGAGCACACCTCCGCCAGTGTTTCGCTTTTGTCCTTGCGCCGCACCGTCAACTGCCCGCCTGCAGCCGCCATCTTCTGTCCGCTCTCCATCTGGCTCATTGCACATCCTCCGCAAATCCCGCAGTCGAATACCCGGCACTCACCGGCAGTGCCTCCACGCCGCTCAGGTTCACCACACTGGTCACATGCTCCTTCAGCAGCGTCACGCCATCGGCTGTGCGCTCCGTTCCGGCCTCCATCAGCTGGCTTCCAGAGGCCACATCCAGCACCGCATGCACGGCCAGGCCCACATGTCGATTTCCATCCCGACAGACCACCACCGTTACCTGCTGCTCCTCCACATCCGTCCGTTCAGCAGCCTCGCGCAGAATGCCGCCCGCATCCTCCACCGGCAGCAGTTGTCCTTCAAAGTTCAACACCGGCCGATACCCGATGTACTCCACGCGGGAAAGCGGAATCCGCTCGATGCGCAGCACGTCGCTCAGTGCCACGGCAGCCTTGCGTGCCGCCGCCTCCACCACCAGATACTCGGCACCGCGCATCGCGTTCATCTCACTGTTCTGTTCCATCTCGCCGTGCTCTTCCTGCAGGCTCATCTGCACTCCGGCCCGCATCGCAATCGAGCTCGGGTCCAGAATCAGCGCCAGGTCGCCGCTGCCCAGCACCGTCGCTCCCGTATACAAACCAATCGACTTCAGCACGGAGCTCAGCGGCTTCACCACAATCTCTTCCGGATCGGCCAACCCGTCCACCACCAGTCCAAAGCGACGCCCATCCACCTCCAGCACCGCGATAAAGTTGTCGCGATCCCGGCCCGGCTTATCTCCGTCGCCGGAAAGCAGCATCCGCTCCAGAAACACCAGCGGCAGCAGGTTGCCGCGCAGCCGATAGAGGGGTGCGCCCTCCATCCACTCAATGTCCTGCTCATAGCGCTCCGGTGGCACATGCACCAGTTCGGAGAGCGCTCCCTGTGGCAGCGCAAAACTCTGGCCGTGGCTCTTCACAATCAACGCCGGCACAATCGCCAGCGTCAGTGGAATCCGCAGCCGCAGCGTGGTTCCCTTGCCCGGCTTGGAGTCCAGCTCCACCTTGCCGCCAATCTTCTCCACGTTCGTGCGCACCACATCCATGCCCACGCCGCGGCCGCTCACATTCGTCACCGCCTCGGCCGTCGAGAAGCCCGGCAGGAAGATCAGCTGCAGCAGCTCGCGCTCGCTCAACTGCGCCGCACGCTCTGCGGTGATCAATCCCCGCTCGATGGCCTTCTTCTGCACCTTCTCCACCGCAATGCCGGCGCCGTCATCGGAGACTTCGATGATCACGTGGCTGCTTTCCTGATAGGCGCGCAGCTTCAGCGTTCCCTCCGGATCCTTGCCCGCTGCCTGTCGCACCTCCGGCGGCTCAATCCCGTGATCCATCGAATTGCGCACCGCATGGGTCAGCGGATCCTTGATTGCCTCCAGCAGGCTCTTGTCCAGCTCCGTCTCCTGGCCCTCCATCAGCAGCCGCACCCTGCGATGCAGCATCTGCGACAGATCGCGAATGATGCGCGGAAACTTGGAAAACACATTCGAGACCGGCTGCATCCGCGCCTTCATCACGGACTCGCGCAGATCCGCCGTCACCATGTCCAGCCTGCGGGAAAGCAGCGTCAGATTCTCATGCTGTGCCGTGGCCTGCAGAATCTGATTCCGCGTCAGCACCAGTTCGCCCACCAGATTCATCATCCGGTTCAGCAGTGCCACATCCACGCGCAGCGTGCTGTCGCTGGCCGCCGTCGCTCCTGCGCGCGGCTTCTGCACCTCGGCAGTCTCGGATGCCGGCGATGCGGCCAGCGGCGCAGCCGGAGCAGTCGGGACCACCGCCGGTACGCTCGGCATCGCGGGTGCCGGAGCCACGGTCGCCTCCGGCACCGTCGGCAGCACCTCGCTGCTCTGCCGTGCCAGCTCTGCGGCCATCACGGTCGGCTTGGCCATCTCCGCTTCGCCGGGCAGCTCCTGCAGCACCTTCAGCTGCTCAATCAGCGCCGCATCCTCGCCGTCGCCTTCGCCGCCGGTCTCTTCCACAATGCTCAGAATCGCGCGCAGGCCGTCCAGCAGTTCCAGCAACCCGGTAATGATGGGCGGCGTTGCCACCAGCTTGCCATCGCGCAGCAGGCCCAGCAGGTTTTCACCCGTATGCGCCAGTTTTTCCAGCCGTTTGAAGCCAAGAAATCCCGTCGTGCCCTTGATCGTATGCACC
The DNA here is from genome assembly GCA_021804965.1 of Acidobacteriota bacterium. Classification (GTDB taxonomy): domain Bacteria; phylum Acidobacteriota; class Terriglobia; order Terriglobales; family Acidobacteriaceae; genus Acidicapsa. The sequence continues at coordinate 4,076 of JAJZGG010000017.1, read as the reverse complement.
GAGCGGAAGATATCGCTCAACAGCTCGCGATCCTGTGGACGCTCTTCCAGGTCGGTCAGGCAGCGCTCCATCCTGTCCAGGCCCTCCTGGCTTTCAATCAGAAACTCTCGTGTCAGATCATCCATGGCTGGCCTTCCTGCAACTCCATTCCCCTGCAATCCACACATCGCCCGGCTGGCATTCCGGCCTGCCCCGCAGTCCGACTTGCTCGCCTCCGGCAACCTGTGCGCGTACGTCTGTCCTCCTTATCGGTTTCCACAGGACAAAACTTGAACCCCTTGCCCTCGCGCCCCGGCTCAATTACGCTGAAGCGGCCACCATGCGAGATCCCGTATCCATACCGCAGTCCGCCAGCCCGGCCGCAGGCGAAGTCCAACCACCCGACACGGCATCGCTGCTGGCCGCCGCCACCGCTGCCGCGGCCCACGCTTACGCGCCCTACTCCGGCTTTCGCGTCGGTGCGGCCATCCTGCTCGCATCCGGAGCCGTCGTCACAGCGGCCAACGTCGAAAATGCCAGCTACGGACTCACCCTCTGCGCCGAGCGTGCCGCTCTCGTCCGCGCCGTTGCCGAGCACGGTCCCCAGCTTCAGATCACGGCCGTCGCCATCGCCAACCTCAACCACGCTGCCAGTCCGCCCTGCGGAGCCTGCCGTCAGGTGCTGGCAGAGTTCTGCTCCCCGCAAACCCGCATTCTCTTTCCACTGCTCTCGGCCCATACCGGCACCGTCGAGCCTCACAACTGCAGCTTTGGCGAGCTCTTCCCGTTCACCTTCGACCTGCCTCCATCCCGAACTCCAATCGCAGGCTGACCATGCACCCCATCGACCTCATTCGCAAGACACGCGACCGCCAGCCACTCACCCCTGAAGAGATCCGCTTCCTCGTCGCCGGAGCCGCATCCGAGACCATCCCGGCTGACCAGCTCGCAGCCTGGCTGATGGCCGCGCGCCTCAGCGGCCTGTCGCTGGACGAGATCCATCAGCTCACGCTGGCCATGCGCGACTCCGGCGAGCGCTTCCATCCGCATGCCGGCCCTCAGCCGCTCACTGCACCCGCCGTCGACAAGCACTCCACCGGCGGCGTCGGCGACAAGACCAGCTTCCTCGTCGCACCCATCGCCGCCGCCTGCGGTCTGCTCGTCCCCATGATCAGCGGTCGCGCACTGGGCCACACCGGGGGCACGCTGGACAAGCTGGAATCCATTCCCGGCCTGCGCACCGCGCTCTCCCTGCCCCAGCTTCACGCCGCGCTCCGCTCCACCGGGCTGGCCATCGTCAGCCAGACGCCCACTCTGGTTCCGGCCGACCGCATCCTCTACGCCCTCCGCGACCGCACCGCCACCGTCGATTCTCCCGGACTCATCTGCGCCTCCATCCTCAGCAAAAAGCTCGCCGCAGGACTCGACGCCCTCGTGCTCGACGTCAAAACCGGCTCCGGAGCCTTCCTCACCGACTTCGCCCAGGCCCGCTATCTGGCAGCCCTGCTCGTCTCCACCGCAGAGTCTGCCGGAACCCGCACCGTTGCCCTGCTCACCGACATGAACCAGCCCCTTGGCTCAGCCGCCGGCAACTGGATCGAGCTGGCCGAATCCGTCGCCCTGCTTCGCAACCAGCGCTCGCGGCTCACCGATCCACTGCGCGATCTCTGCCTCCAGCTCGCCGCCTGGATGCTGCATCTCGGCGGCGTCGCTCCCTCGCTGCCCGCAGCGCTGGACCGCGCCGAACGCGCCTTGGCCGATGGCTCCGCACTCGATCGTTTCCTCGCCATGGTCCGCACCCAGGGGGGTGACACCACCGTCTTTGACCGCGACTTCCACCAGCCCGCCGTCACCCACACGCTGCTGGCTCCGCGCAGCGGCTATCTCGCCGCCCAGGACACCACCGCGCTCGGCTGGGTCGTGCAGCGCCTCGGCGCCGGCCGCACCCAGCCCGGCGAGCCCGTCGATCCCCACGCAGGCATTCATTTTCATGCCCGCAACGGCGACTTCCTCGCCCTCGATCAGCCGATTGCCACCCTCTACGCCTCCCATCCAGAACAGCTTCCCGAGGCCATCGCGCTCTTTCACGCCGCACTCACCTGGTCCGACACGCCGCCTGCCCCCACCGGCCCGCTCGTCCACTCTGTTCTCGATCTGGCCGCCGCTCGGCAGATTCTCTCCGAATCCCCCACGCAGGCCCACACACCCGGCCACCATGCGGTAATCTAACTCCAACTCTTGCTGCACTCCGGAGCTTTCCTTTGGCCCGTTTCACCGGCATCCTCGGTCTTGCCACCATCCTGTTTGCTGCCTGGCTCGGTTCCACCCAACGCCGCTCCATCCGCTGGCGCACCGTTCTCTGGGGTCTGGGCCTCCAATTCCTCTTTGCCTACGGCGTTCTGCGCTTCCAGTTCGGTCAGCAGGCACTGGCCTGGGCCGGTGGAGTCATCAACAGCATGCTCGCCAGCACCTTTGCCGGCACCTCCATGCTTTTCGGCCCGCTCGGCCAGCAGCACTCCTCCTTTGGCGCCATCTTCGCCTTCCAGGTGCTGCCCACCATCATCTTCATCTCCGCCTTCTTCGCCGTCCTCTACCACATCGGGCTCATGCAGATCATCATCCGCGGCTTTGCCTGGCTCATGCAGAAGACCATGCGCATCTCCGGTGCGGAGAGCCTCAACGTCGCCGCGTCCATCTTCATGGGCCAGACCGAAGCCCCGCTCACCATCCGCCCGTTTCTAGCCAAGGCCACCCGCTCCGAGCTCATGACCATCATGACCAGCGGCATGGCTCACGTCTCCGGCGGCATCATGGCCGCCTACATCCTCAACGGTGTGGAAGCCCGCCATCTGCTGGCCGCCGTCATCATGACCTCGCCCGGCACCATCCTCATCGCCAAAATGCTGGTTCCGGAGACCGAAACCCCCGCCACCGAAGGCCGCGTCACCATCCCTGCCAGTGAGCAGCACTCCGAGGAAAACCTCCTCGGAGCCATCGCCCGCGGCACCATCGACGGCGGCCGGCTCGCCTTCAACGTCGGCATCATGCTCATCAGCTTTCTGGCTCTTGTCGCCCTGCTCAACGGGCTCATGGGCTGGGCTCATTCCCTGCTGCCCATCTTCCCCTCCAGCCTCAATCAGGTCCTGGGCTGGCTCTTTGCCCCCGTCGCCTGGCTCATCGGCATCCCCTGGCGCGACGCTCCGCTGATCGGCAATCTCCTCGGCACCCGCATGGTCCTCAACGAGGTCATTGCCTACGTTGCTCTCGGCACCCAGAAAGCCATGCTGCTCCCGCGCTCCTTCACCATCGCCACCTACGCGCTCTGCGGCTTCGCCAATCTCGGCTCCATCGGCATGCAGATCGGCGGCATCGGCGCCCTCATCCCCGAGCGTCGCAATGAGCTGGCGCGCCTCGGCTTCCGGGCCATGCTGGCCGGCACCATGGCCAACCTCATGTCCGCCTCCATCGTCAGCCTGTTTCTGCACTAGCGGCAGTCGGCAGCCGGCACTCGCAGTCGCGTGGCCTGTACCGCTCAGGCTTCCATGCCAAAGTTCTCCGGCATCTGCACCGCCACCACTTCGCCGCGCGCCGTCGCCACGCCTTCGGCATAGACCGTGGACTCCACCACCACCTTGCGCCCCTTCTGTTCGCGCACGCGTCCGCGGATCGTCAGCGGTACGCCCAGCGGTGTCGGCTTCAGGTACTGCACCTGCAGCGATGCCGTCACAAACCGAAACGGCATCTCCTGGCCCGGCACCACAGCGCCCTCCGCTTCCGCCGCGCGCAGCATCGCCGCCGCCGCAGTCCCCGTCGAGTGGCAGTCCACCAGCGAGGCAATCACCCCGCCATAGACAAATCCAGGGACGGCAATGTGCCAGGCCTCCGGCGTAAATACCGAGACCGTCTCATCGCCGCTGGCGGTCAGGTTGGAGGAGCGCTCGTGCAGGGCCTGGGGGTCGATCGCCGCGATCGGCAGGTCGGAGATCAGGACGCTGGCCCGAAACAGATCGGCCGAGACCCCTGCCAGCAACTCCAGGGCGACCGCCGCTCGCTCGCCATTGAGCTGCAGATCCTGGCCGGTGGCCAGGTCGGTGACA
>JAJZGG010000016.1 GCA_021804965.1 Acidobacteriota bacterium | reverse complement strand
TGCAGCCCCGCAGCCTGCAGCGCCGCGCCGCCCGGCATCCGCTGCCCATTCCACATCGCCTCGCCTTCGCCAATCACCACCAGCGCCAGATGCGCCAGCGGCGCCAGATCGCCGCTCGCTCCCACCCATCCGCGTGCCGGAATCACCGGATGCACACCGGCATTCAGCATGGCCAGCAGCAGCTCCACCACCTCCACGCGCACACCGCTGTAGCCCTTGGCCAGCACGTTGGCCCGCAGCAGCAGCATCGCGCGGCTCTCCTCTTCGCTCAGCGGATCGCCCAGCCCGCAGGCGTGGCTGCGCACCAGATTCGTCTGCAGTTGCGCCAGATGCTCGGCGGCAATGCGGACATCGGCCAGCTTGCCAAATCCCGTGTTCACCCCATACATCGTTCGTCCCGTATTCAAAATCGAAGCCACCACCGCGCGGCTTGCCTGCATCCGCTCCCGCGCAGCCGCCGCCAGCGCCACCGGCGCACGATGCCGCGCAACCTGGTCAATCTGCTCCAGAGTAAGGGGTGCTCCATCCAGCCATAGTGTTGTCGTATGCATGATTGCTACAATAAACGGCATTTCCCGCCGGGTACAGTGCTTCCATGTGGTAATTTAAGTTTCAGAGCATAGATTTCACTAATTTCCTTGAGGTAGAGAATGGATTCCACGGAACTGAAGCGACTGCACAATGCCCCCGAAGAGGACCACTCCGACAGCTTCGGCGAATACGACAGCTACCTCATGGACAGCTTCGGCAAGGCCCTGCTCAAGGAGCTGCAGGAGAACAGCCGCATCTCCGTCGCCGAGCTTTCGCGCCGCGTCGGTCTGTCGGCCACGGCCACCGCAGAGCGGCTCCGCCAGATGGAGGAGCAGGGCATCCTGCGCGCCTACACCGTCACCCTCGACCGTCAGGCGCTGGGGCTGGACGTGATGGCCTTCATCCGCATGACCTGCGACGGCCAGCACTATTATCGCCTGCTGGAGTTCATCCAAACGCTGGAAGAGGTGCGCGAGTGCCACCACCTCACCGGCGGAGATGCATTTCTACTCAAAGTCACCACCACATCCATGGGGGATCTCGAATCGCTGATCGAGGCCCTGCTTCCCTACGGCAATCCCGTCACCAGCCTGGTCCTGTCCACGCCCATTGAAGGCCGCCCCTACAACGTGACCGGCAAGCTCACCTCAGCCCCGCGCAGGCATCGCCCCGCCCGGCGCCGCTGAAGCAGCATGGCCTGAAACGCACCGTAGATCCGCTCCACCGCCGCCTGGCGATAGGCCCATATCGGCTCGGCCGGCGGTCGCACCACAGCCATCGTGGCATTGGCCTCAAAGAGCAGCAGACGCGGCGCATCGCCAGTTCGCATCTCCGGATCTCCTGTGTCCAGCGCAAAATCCACCCCGGCGTAATCCAGTTGCAGCATCTGCTGGATGCGCCGCAGCGAGCTCAGCACCGCACTGCCCAGCGACTCCTCCATTGAGTCCAGAAAACGTGCCTCCTCCACGCGATGCGCCGCATGCGTCGCCATCTCCGCAGAGAAATAATGCACCTTCCAGTGGCTGGAGATCGCCAGATGCACCGGATGGATCTGGCCATCCACAAACAGCACCCGATACTTGCGACACCACCCATCCGGACTCCGCACCGGCAGATACTCCATCAGCAGAAACTCCTCGCCCGGCAGCTGTTCCAGCGCCGGAGCCACAGACTCCGCCGACGACAGCAGCAGGCAGTTCTGGCCCATGTGGAAGCCCGGCGCACGCAGCAGCACCGGGAAGTGGAGCTGGTTCTGCTCCAGAATCTCCTCCACCGTACTGCGGCTCAGCTCTCCGCGGGTGGCACGCGCCGTCCGCGCCGTCCTTACCCCGGGCAGCAGCCGCAGACGATCCGCATTCCCCTGCCGAGCAGACTCACGCACCGCTGCCGGTCCATTCAGCACCGGCGCATCCGTCATCGCCAGAATGCGCTCCACCTGCCGCAGCGCCTCCTGGCGCACGTCAGCATCCCCCACGGCCTGAAAGACCAGATCATGCTCCGGCAGCCCCATCCCCGGCTCCCAGAACTCCACCAGCAGTACCTGCACCGCAAAGATCTGCTCGTCCAGAAAGCGGTGCATCAGCACATTGCCGCCCAGAATCGACTGCAGCACCAGAACACGCGCCACCGGCTGGCTGCCCCGAAAGGGCAGCGAAACCACCGCACCCAGATCCAGCGCACGCGCCAGATGCGTCGCCGCATCGTGCATCTGTCCGTGATCCTGCAGTTGCTGAAAGGCCGCCAGATGCGCAGCCCGCGCCGAAAACTCGCCGGCCTCGCGCTGCTTGGAAGCTCCTGTTGCCGTCATCGTCTGTCGCAGGCCTCGCAATGGCAGTTGCCTGATTGCGAGCCTACGGCAGAGGCCGGACAAACTTGGGGGAAAACTCAGGTTCGCGCCGCCACGGTTTCCCGCTTTGGCTTCGCAGCGGAAGCCCGTCCCGCGTCAGACGGCAATCAGGAAGCTGTCTTCCGTGCGCGTCACCGCGTGGTACAGCGTATCGCGCTCCACCGGAACGCGCCCGGCTTCGGTAATCAACCGGCACAGTTCCTTGCGCGTCATGCCCTGCGGCGTCTTGGCTCCGGCATCGTGATAGATCTTCTCTTCGATCACCGTACCGTCCAGATCGTCCGCCCCAAAGCGCAGAGCAATCTGGGCAATCTTCGGCGTCATCATCTGCCAATAGGCCTTGATGTGGGCAAAGTTATCCAGCAGCAGGCGGCTCACTGCAATCTGCCGGATATCGGTCAGCCCCGTGGTCACCGGCAGATGATCCAGCGCCGTGTTTTCCGGATGGAAGGCCAGCGGAATAAAGGTCTGGAATCCGCCCGTCTCCTCCTGCACCTCGCGCAGCCGCAGCATATGATCCACGCGGTCGGCATCCGACTCGATATGCCCATACAGCATCGTGGCATTCGACCGGAAGCCCTTCTTGTGCGCCAGTCGCGCCGTATCCAGCCACTCCTGGCCGTCAATCTTGTGGTCGCAGATCACGCTGCGCACATGCGGGGCAAAGATCTCCGCCCCGCCGCCCGGCATCGAGTCCACACCGGCCTCGCGCATCCGCTCCAGCGTCTGCTCAATCGTCAGCTTCGCGCGCCGAGCCAGAAACGCCACCTCCACCATCGTGAAGGCCTTGATGTGCACCTTGGGAAACCGCTGCTTCAGCCCGCGCACCAGATCCAGAAAATACTCAAACGGCAGGTCCGGGTGCAGCCCGCCGACGATGTGAAACTCCGTGACCGCCTCCGAGTAGCCTGACGCCGCCGTCTCCCACGCCTCTTCCAGCGCCATCGTGTATCCGGCGGCATCGCCCTTTTTGCGCCCAAAGGCACACAACCGGCAGCTGGCCACACACACGTTGGTGGGATTGATATGGCGGTTCACGTTGAAGTACGTCACGTCGCCATGCATGCGCTCGCGCACATGGTTGGCCAGCCAGCCCACGGCCAGCACATCCGGGGAGCGATACAGCGCCAGTCCATCGTCAAATCCAAGCCGTTCCCCGGCAAGAACCTTCGCTGCCACAGCTTCCAGGGCTGCATCATGGGTACGGAATGGATGTCGTTCCGGCTTGGCTTCGGTCTGCATCGCGACCCTCCTGCAATGATGATACTGGAAAGCCTGGACCACCGGCGGCAATCCTGCGGATCGTTTCCATGGGACCAAGCAGCCGTTCCATCACGGTGCCGGCGGCTGATTACTGACCCTATACTTACTGACTCTGCTCAATCACGCCGTTCTGCAGTGTGGCCGCAAAGACGCGCCGGCCCATCGCGCGCACCCGATACAGCGGATAGCCCGTCTCCACCGCCGTATGCAGAAAGGTCTTCTCGTCGATCACCAGCATGCGCGAATCCAGCCGCGAGACCGCAAGCACCTTGCCCGTCGCCGGATCCATGCTCAGATCATCCATAAAGTGGAACGGCAGCCGATCCAGCCAGAACCAGTTCCGTCCGCGATCCCGCGAGACATACACCCCATCGGCCGCTCCCAGCCACAGATCCCCATTCGGCGCAATCATCACCGCATGGATCGTACGAATCCGCGTCGGCAGCGACATCGGATCCCAGTGCTGTCCCCGATCCACCGAGTAGACCGCGCCTTCCCGCCGGATGGCCACCATCCAGCCGCCCGTGCCCACCGCCACCGACTCATAGGCCTCGGCACCGTATCCAATTCCACCCTGCCAGCTCCGCCCCTTGTCCTCGCTGGTGAACAACCCATCGCCAGTCGCAGCCAGCCAGGTGTCCGCATGAATGTCCAGCGCCATCACGCGTGAGCTCAGCTCCCGGGCCGGCAGCGTGTACTCCTGCATGCGATTCACCACATGCCCGCCCGTGCGCGTGGCCACAATCCGCGAGCCATGGTTCACAATGTCGCTCTGCATCTCCCAGTGACGGCTTCCCTCGCTCACAAGGCGAAAGATGCCGTGGCTGGTTCCGGCCAGAATCGTCCCATCCGGAGCCTGCGCCAGCGCAAACACATCGCGCCCCTCCAGCCCATCCTCGATCTGGCTCCAGTGCTGCCCGGCATCGGAAGAGGCAAAGACACCCCCGGCGGCCTTGTCATTCACAATCCCGGCCATCAGCTCCGGCGTCGCCCCCTGCGTCACCAGCAGCGCCCCCACCTTGCGCGAGGAAAACCCGTTGTTCGAGGCCGTAAAGCTGCGCCCGTTGTCCTCGCTCTCCAGCACGCCGCCACGGTCGGTCGCCAGCAGGATGTGTCCCTTCCGCTCCGGGTCCAGATACACGTCGTTCAGAATCAGGCTCGCATCCGTAACCAGATGCCAGTTCCGTCCGGCATCCTCGGTCCGGTAGAGCCCTTCGGTCGTTCCCGCATACACCACCGCCCGATTGTGCGGATCCTGGCGCAGCACCCGCGTCCGGCGGGCCGTCGAGGGAATCCCCTGCACCTTGTGAAACAGCTCTCCGGCCGTCTCACTCTTGTAAATTCCCGAGCAGGCGCTCAGATAGACCGTGCGCGCCTGATGCGGGTCAATGATGATCGAAAACACATCCGAGTCATCAATCACGCCGCGCTTGATGTTCTTCCAGCTTTTGCCTCCATCGCTGGTCTTCCACGGCAGATGCCAGGTCCCGGCGTAGATCACATCCGGATCCCGCGGATCAATGGCCAGCGACTCCACCTCATGAATCTCCCGGCTGCCAATGGGGCTGATCTGCTGCCAGTGCATACCCCGATCCTCACTCCGAAAGACCCCGCGCAGAGTTCCTGCCACCAGAATGCGCGGATCGGCAGTGGACTGCGCCAGCGAGCGGATCGACTGCCCGGCCATATCCGGGATCGAGCGCCAGCTATGCCCGCCATCCACGCTCAGGAAGAAGCCGCCATCCGGCTGATCATCGCGCCACACTGCGGCATACATGCGGTGCGGAATCTCCGGATCCACAATCAGATGATCGACGATGTAGTTGTCCAGCGAGCGCGGTGCAAAGCCGATATGGCTCAGCCGATGCCAGTTCGCTCCGCCATCCTGCGACTCATAGATCCAGCTCGAAGTTCCGCCCAGATACAGGTGCTCCGGATTGGCCGGATCGGCGGCAAACGCCCGTGCATCCCCACCATCCGGTCCCACCGTCGACCACTGCTGCGGCAGCGATTGGGCCGGGGCCATCCACCCCAGACTCAGGGCACACAACAGCAAAGGGATCCATCGGGTGGAAGCCGGAACGCTCATCGTTCGATGCATGAAATTTCACTACTCCGGGTCGGGGAAGTCGCCGCCAGCTTCGCGGATAGAAAAATCGGGACTGACCTGTCACAGGCCAGTCCCGATTCTGCTGCGGTTTGTGCCTGCGTGGGCAGAAGCTTCCTTCTGCCCATCGGCTTGGGTTACTTGGTGGACTTCTTCTTGCTGTGGTGGTGGACACGCTGCGCCAGCGGCTTGCGGGCCTGCGGCTTCACGTCCCCGGTCACAGGAGAAGCACCGTTGGCATCGTAGGTGGCTCCAGCCGGGATCAGGTAATTCTGAGCCGTCTGTCCATCCTCAGAGCCGGTGTAGGCGTTGATGCGGGAGGCATCGATGCCCTTCTCGGTCACCAGATAGTCCTTGGCATTCACGGCGCGCTGGGCGGCATCGTCCACCATCACCATGTGCTTGCGATGATGCTTGGGCATCGTCTTCTCGGCAGAGGTTGCATTGCCGACAATGGCGAGCTTGGCATCGGACTGCTGCTGCAGCGTCAGGGCAACGTCATCCAGGCAGGCCTTGGCTTCGTTGTCCACGCGGGTCGGGCGCTTCTTGTCCTTGTCGAAGCTCAGCGAGCAGAGCGAGGAAACCTTCGGAGCCGGAACCACAGGAGCTTCGATGTTCACCGTCGTATTCGCAGTCGCCGTCTGTCCCTTGTCGTCGGTCACGGTACAGGTCACCGTTGCCGATCCGCTGGGAGCACCGGCAGCCGAGTAGGTGGCCGAGGAACCCGAGCCGCTGACCGTACCGGCCGAGGCCGAGTAGCTGTAGGTCAGGGGACGATTCTGCGGGCTCACGCCAGTGGCAGTGATCGTGCTGGTGCCGTTGGTCGGGATCGTGGTCGGATTGGCCGAGCAGCTCACTGTCGGCGGCTCAAACTGCTTGATCGTGTACTGCGTCGAGCAGTCGGCCGTCTGGCCGGCTTTCTTGCCTTCCGAGACGGTTGCCTTTGCCGTATAGGTTCCCGGTGCCAGGTTGGCCGTGTTCACCTTGGCACTCTCGTCCATGCCGGTCACGCCTTCGCCGCTCCAGGTATAGGCAGCCTTCTTCTTCGGGTTCAGGTTGGTCGCCGTGGCCATCAGGCTGATCGGCTCACCCGGGAAGACCGTGCTGGGACCGTTCACCGAGCAGGCCAGCGTCACCGGGGGAACATAGATGTTGCCCACGTGGTAGACAAGACCGGCGCTCAGACGGGCCGCATTGATGTTCGCGCGTCCACCATAGGTGACCGGGCCCCAGTTGGCATGCATGTACATGTAGTCCGCCTGGAAGAGCCGGATCGCCAGCTTGTGGTTCAGCAGCGGCGTCTCGTAGTCCATACCGCCACCAATGGTCAGCGCCGGACCCAGCTTCAGCGGCTCATGATCCGGACCGCTCACATCCGCAGCGCCTGCCAGTGCATGGACAAACGGCGTGATGTTTTCCATCGGGAAGCGGCTGATGATGCCACCCGAGTAGGTGTAGAAGTTGTTGCTGTTTCCGTTGGACGTATCCGGATGCGCACCGATCTCAGCCTGCACGCCCATGTACTTGTTGAAGTAGTAGGCCACGCTGCCAATCGCACCGGCATTCACCGCATGGTAGTTGAAGTTCTGCGTGGTGCCACCGGGTTGCAGCGCTGCAACCGTCCCATGGGGAGCCAGATAGCTGTAACCGGCAAAGATATCCCAGCGGGATGGTCCGCTCGGAGCATCCTTCTTGCTCTTGGCGCCGGCCTGTGCCATGGCAGTTACGCCAGCCATTGAAACAGCCAGACTCACCGCCAGCACAGCAGATTGCATCTTCTTCGTGTTCATCTTTTCCTCCGCAACCAAACTCGTTTTTGATCTTGGTGCTGATTCCGTTGAAATGTTGCGTGGCGAACGCCCGGGGAACCCAGTAGAACCACCTTACGCCACAGCCTCGTATCAATTTTGCAACTCAGACTGTATCACATGCCGTGTGCGACTCTGACACATTTCTGCACCGTGGTCGCACATCTGATTAACAGTCTTTCCTAACACCACATCGCTCCACCCAGCCCCGTGTTACTCCAGATTGAGAGCCTTGCGCAGCGTTCCTTTTTCCCGCTGAATCTTCTCCTGCAACAGTGTGATGGCATAAATCAACTGCTCCGGACGCGGCGGGCAGCCCGGCACATACACATCCACGGGAATCACCTGATTCACACCCTGCACCAGCGCATAGTTATTAAACACGCCGCCGGAGGTGGCACAGGCACCCATCGAAATCACCCACTTCGGCTCCGGCATCTGCTCATACAGCCGCTGAATCACCGGGGCCATCTTGTTCGACACCCGCCCGGCAATCACCATCAGGTCCGACTGGCGCGGCGACGGGCGAAACACCTCGGCTCCAAACCGCGCAATGTCAAACCGCGCAGCTCCGGCAGACATCATCTCAATCGCGCAGCAGGCCAGACCAAAGGTCATCGGCCATACCGAGTTCTTGCGCACCCAGTTCAAGGCAAAATCCACCGAGGTCAGAAAGACACCTTCCGGCTGATCGTAACCATAGGTCGCTTCGCGTACACGGGAGCGGTTCAGTCCGCGGCTCTCCAGCGAGCCGAACAGATATACGTCTTTCTCCGTTGCATGTGCACCGGACTTTGGGGACAAGACATCCTGATCTGACTGGGCCATATCCTCAGTATATGACGTAATTTCAAAATAAATGGTTGTCTGATCGAACTTCCGGTGGATCGCCCCTCGAAAAAACCTGCCCGGATGCACAGCATCCGGATTGCACTGCGCCAGCATGGCATCCCAAAAAAAATCTCTTGGAAATATCGCAAACCCGGTTACAATCCAATCCAAATGTTACAGAAATCTTATACGCTCCCTGCGTGGGCCAAGCGCTCCACGCCTGCCTTGAGTCTTATCTTTCTATCCCTTCTGTCCGCATCGAGCGCCGCGGCACAGACTCCTGCAGCACAGGCACCGGCAACCCAGGCCCAGATTGCCGCACTTCAGGCCGCCGTCACCAGCGCGCAGACAGCCGGCGACAACGCCTGGATGCTGGTTTCCGCTGCGCTGGTCCTCATGATGACCGGTCCCGGTCTGGCACTGTTCTATGGCGGTCTAGTCAGTAGCAAGAACATGCTGGGCACCATGATGCAAAGCTTCGCCATGATGGGCATCATCACCATGCTCTGGGCCATTGTCGAGTATTCGCTGGCCTTCAGCCCCGGCAACAGCTTTATCGGCGGACTGCATTACGTGCTGCTCCACGGCGTCGGTCTCGATCCCAACCCCGCCTACGCCGCCACCATTCCCCACCAGACCTACATGATCTACCAGCTCATGTTTGCCATCATCACCCCGGCCCTCATCACCGGCGCCTTTGCCGAGCGGGTCCGCTTCAGCGCCCTGGCCGTCTTTCTTTCCCTCTGGTCGCTGCTGGTTTACAGCCCCATGGCGCACATGGTCTGGGGCGTCGGCGGCCTGCTCAATGTAGCCGGCGGTCGCATCCCCTGCCTGGACTTCGCCGGCGGCACCGTGGTCCACGTCACTTCCGGCGTCTCGGCCCTGGTCACGGCGCTCTATCTCGGCAAGCGCGTCGGCTACCCCAAAACAGCCATGCCGCCGCACTCCATGGTGCTCAGCGTGGTTGGCGCCTGCATGCTTTGGGTGGGCTGGTTCGGCTTCAATGCCGGCTCGGCACTGGCTGCCGGCACGCTGGCCACCTCCGCCTTTGTCGCCACGCACTTTGCCGCTGCCGCTGCGGCCGTCTCCTGGACGGTGGCCGAGTGGCTCCACAACGGCAAGCCCACCGCACTCGGTGCCATCTCCGGCGCGGTGGCCGGGCTGGTCGCCATCACGCCGGCCTCCGGCTTTGTCGCTCCCATCCCCGCGATCCTCATCGGACTCATCGCCGGCGTCTTCTGCTTCCAGATGGTCACCCGCGTCAAGAACTTCTTTGGCTATGACGATTCCCTCGATGCCTTCGGCGTCCACGGTGCCGGCGGCACGCTCGGTGCCCTGCTCACCGGCATCTTTGCCGTAGCCGCCATCAACCCCATCTTCGGCAAGGACGCCCACGGCAATCCCCTGCCCGTCGGCGGTCTTGATGGCAACTGGCATCAGCTGCTCAACCAGGCCACCGGTGTGGCCATCGCCTGGGGCATCTCCATCGTCGGCACCCTCATCCTGCTCGTGCTCGTGGATAAGACGATCGGCATGCGCGTCAGCGAAGAAGAAGAGATGACCGGACTCGATCTCTCCCAGCACGGGGAAGAAGCCTACGACATGGGCCAGTGACATGCCGATGAAGTCCGGCGGATGCTGACAATGCCCACCGCCGGACCATCTGCAGAGCAGGACTGCAACCGCAACGCTGTGGCAAGACAGATACCCGGAAGGACACAATCCCATTGCAGGCCGGGCAGTGTCCGTCACCTCCGGGTTATATTCAGGGAGCGAGGATTACGATTATGCACAAGATTGAAGCCATTCTCCAGCCCTCCAAGCTGGACGCCGTCAAGGATGCACTGCTCGAGGCAGGCATTGAAGGCATGACCATTCTGGAGGCGCGCGGACACGGCCGCCAGAAGGGACACACCGAGTTCTATCGCGGACGCGAGTACACCGTTGACCTCCTGCCCAAGATCAAGCTGGAGATCGTGGTCGTCGATGCGCTCAAGGAAAAGGCCATTCAGGCCATCATCACCGCAGCCCGCACCGGCAAGATCGGCGATGGCAAGATCTTCGTCACCCGCATCGACGAAGCCATCCGCATCCGCAACGATGAGCACGGCGAATCCGCACTCTGATCCGCTGCCTCGATGGCCGGATCTGGTCGCCCACTGCGACTGGGGCTCGCAACCATCCAAGCGCTGGATCGCCCTCGCCACGCGGAAGAGCGGCCAGTACACGGCCTATCCTCCGCAGCTGGTCGGCGAGATGGAAACCCTGCTGCCGCGTCTGCGCAAAATGGTTCCAGCCGGCTCTTCGATTCTGGTCGGATTCGATTTCCCGCTGGGCCTTCCCTCGGCCTACGCCCAGCGGGCGCAGATCCCATCCTTCCCTGCATTCCTGCAGGAGATCCATACAGCCCAATCCGGCTCCAGCGCCTCCCGCTGGAGCCATTTTCATCAGGTCTGCGCCGAGGAGCACGAGATCGCCCTTGAGCGGCCGTTCTATCCCCTGCGCCCCGGTCATGCCCGGCGCGATCTCCTCCATGCGGCGCTCGGGCTGGAGCATCGCAATCAGCTCTACCGCCTCTGCGAACTCCGGCATGCCGAGCGCACCAACGCCTGTTCGCTCTTCTGGACCCTCGGCGGCAATCAGGTGGGCAAAAGCGCCCTGCTGGGCTGGCGGCATGTACTGGCCCCGCAACTGGCGCAGCAGCCGCACTCCACGCGCCTGTGGCCCTTTCACGGCTCGCTGGCTGCCCTGCTCCAGCCCGGCATGCTGGTGGCCACGGAAACCTACCCCACCGAGTACCACCATCGCCTCTTTGGCCGCTCCCTGCGTGGCAAGCGCTACGCAGCCAATCGCCGGGCCATCGCACCGGCCTGGCTGGCTGCTGCCCATCGCCACGCAATCCGCATTGACCACAAGCTGCGCCGCCAGATTCTCTCCGGCTTCACCGAAAGCTGCCTGGTCGGTGCCGTGGTGGGGCCGCAGCGCGCCGACAACCACGACGATGCCATGGATGCGGCCATCGGCCTCTTCGGCATGCTCCTCACGCTCCAGGATTACGGCCCGCAGCTGGAGCCGGACGATACCGGTATCCGCGCTGTCGAGGGTTGGATCTTCGGCCTGCAGCATCCCCTGCCCACCCTCCTGCCAAACTCCCTGTCCGGTACGCTGTCCGGCTCGGCACACTGACGCCAGTCCGCTGCTTTCCCCCGCTGCATCGCAGAATGCGATTGCTTCCTGCGCCGAATCGCTTATTCTGGGTGCAAGACCCGATTCACTTCACCACCACAAACGAGACAGTCTGCCCTGATGGAATCCACACTGCTGGCTTTTGAAGATCTCAAGGAACGGTATGCGCGCGACAGCGAGCAACTGCGCCTGACCTATGAGCGGACAGGGGACGGCACGGCTGCGATTCGCCGCAGAACCACCATCGTGGATCAGATCGTCACCGAGCTGTGGAAGCGTGCCAGCGGACCGGCCCTGCAAACCGGCGTCTCGCTGCTGGCTCTCGGCGGCTACGGGCGCAAGGATCTCTTTCCCTGCTCCGATGTCGATCTGCTCTTCGCCTTTGCCAATGACGAAGTGGAAAAGCGCGCCCGGCAGGCAGCCCGCGCCGTGCATCAGGCCATGTGGGATATCGGACTCCGCGCCAGCCCGGTCTATCGCACCGTCAAGGAGTGCAGCCGCTTTGACCGCGACAATCTCGAATTCACCCTGGCCACCTTCGATCACCGCTTCCTCAGCGGCGATTTTCCGCTCTTCCTGAAGCTCCGTCAGGAGGTCTTTCCCGGCGTCCTGCTCAGCGACTGGAACACCATCACGCAGAAGCTCGGCGAGGTGGCGCGTGCCCGCCACGCCCGCTTCGGCAACACCATCTTTCATCTCGAGCCCAATCTCAAGGACGGTCCCGGCGGGCTGCGCGACTACCACCTGGCCCCCTGGTTTGCCCTGCTCTTTCACCTCAAGGACACCAGGCAATGGCCGCGCGTCCGCACCGATCGCGGCAGCACCTTCCAGGGTGCCGAGGCCGACAGCAGCTCCGCCTTTGACTTCCTCGCCGCCACCCGCTGCTTCCTCCACTTCCGTCACGGCCGCGATGACAACACGCTCGACTGGCAGTCCCAGGACGAGGCCGCGGCCGGCTCCATCGGCCTTGAAACCCGCGGCTCGGCCGATCCCGCCTACTGGATGCGCACCTACTACCGGCATGCGCGCACCGTCTATCGCCGCGCCCATCTGCTCATGGATCAGGTGCCGGCTCCGGTCAGCTTTTACAAGCAGTTTCGCCGCCGCAAGCAGCCCATCCCCGGCACCGATTTCTGCCTCGACCAGGGTCGCATCGACATCGGCACTTCGCTCTCGCAGCTTCAGGACACCGACAGCATCCTGCGCATCTTTGCCCTCATGGCCAACCACGGCTACACCCTCAGCCAGGCCGCCGAGGATCGCATCACCGACGCGCTGCCCGTGCTGGCCATCCATCTGCCCGAGGGCCCCTATCTCTGGAACTGCCTGCGCGAGGTGCTCATCGGTCCCCACGCCGCGCACGCCCTCCGCACCATGCACGCGCTCGGCGTGCTGGAGATGCTCCTGCCCGAGTTCCATGGCATCGACGCGCTCGTCATCCGCGACAGCTACCACCGCTACACCGTCGACGAGCACACCTTCCTCACCATCGACAACGTGCATGGCCTGCGACGGCCCACCCACGACTACGAACAGCGTCTGGGCACGCTGCTGCCCGAACTGGAGCGCCTCGATCTGCTCCTGCTCGCCCTGCTGCTGCATGACACCGGCAAGGCCCGCCGCACCGGTGACCACACCGTGCAATCGGTCGAAATGTCCGAAAGCTTCCTCGCCCGGCTCGACTTCGATCCCGAAGAGCGCGAAACCGTCCGCAAACTCATTCGCATGCACCTGGAAATGTCCAACGCCCTGCGCCGCGACATCTTCGATCCTGACAACCAGCGCCTGCTGGCCGAAAAGGTCGGCAGCCCCCAGCTGCTGCGCGCACTCACCCTGATGACCTACGCCGACATCAAGGCCGTGCACCCCGATGCGCTCACGCCCTGGAAGGCCGAAAACCTCTGGCAGCTCTACATGTCCACCTCCAACTTCATGGACCGCTCCGTCGATGAGGAGCGCTACCACGCCGATCTCGATCCCACGCTCCTCTACCGCATCGGCGCCATGATCCGCGATGCCGATCTGCGCGGCAGCCAGAACAAGGCCGATGCCATCCGCCAGTTCCTCGAGGGGTTGCCGCAGCGCTATCTCCAAACCCGGCTCCCCGAGCAGATTCGCAACCACTTCCTGCTCACCACCCGCCTGGACGACCACCCCGTGCAACTGGAGCTGCGCCCGCACCGGCAGCTTCTCGAGCTCACCGTCATCGCCCGCGACCGCAGCCGCCTCTTCGCCGATGTCGCCGGTGCGCTCGCCGCCTGGGGCATGAACATCGTCAAGGCCGACGCCTTCGCCAACGATGCCGGCGTCATCGTGGACAGCTTCCACTTCACCGACACCTTCCGCACCTTCGAGCTGAATCCCAGCGAAAAGGATCGCTTCCTGGCCAACGTGCAGGATGTGCTCATGCAGCGCGTCTCCGTCGAGCAGTTGCTGGCCAGCCGCAGAAGCTCCAACCGCGGCGGCGTGGCCAAGGTCGATACCGTCCCCCGGCTCAGCTTCGACTCCGAATCCTCGCAGCACTCCACGCTGCTGCAGGTCGTCGCCCCGGACTCACCCGGACTCCTGCGCCGCATCGCCCTCGTCCTGCACGAGCACGCCTGCAACATCGAAGTGGCGCTCATTGACACCGAAGGCGAAACCGCCATCGACGTCTTCTACCTGACCGGAGACGGCCACAAGCTCAGCGACGCCATGCAGCACCAGCTGGCCCAGCAGATGCAGGCCGCGCTCGAACCCACCCGCATCGCCTCCTGAATCGACCCCAACCCGGACCGGCTACGTCTCCAGCCACGGACGGGAGACCCACTCAAGCGTCTTTCGCTTGACGGACGGGTGGCCCACTCAAGCGTCTTTCGCTTGAGTGGGGTCATCAACAAGCGATCAAAGTTGTCCAGTTGCCCGTCCTACGTCTCCAGCCGCCCATACTCCGTGCGCCCGGCAGCATTCTGCCATGCGGCAAAGGCAGCCTGCGCCTCGGCCTGCAGTCGGCATTCCGTCGGCAGCGCGCGCGCCTCCGCCTGCAACGCAAACTCCCCATACAGCGCTGCGTCGCCAAATCCGGCCGCCGCCGCATCCTGCTGCGTCGCGCCATACACCACACGCGCAATCCCCGCCCAGTAGCAGGCCGCCAGGCACATCGGGCACGGCTCGCAACTGGTGTAGAGCGTGCAACCCTCCAGCGCAAACGCCTGCAGCCTGCGGCAGGCATCGCGAATCGCATTCACCTCTCCATGCGCCGTCGGGTCCAGCGTGCGCGTCACCGAGTTGGCACCCTCGCCTACAATCTCGCCCCCACGCACCACCACCGCTCCAAACGGGCCACCGGCACCGGCCTCCACATTGGCCACCGCCAGCGCAATCGCGCGACGCAGAAAATCCTCATCCGTTGGCAAGGCAAACCTCCGCAATCATCCGCTGCCATCCCAGGTGTACCGCAAAAGGAAAGGCACCCGCAATCCCCAAGGATTCCGGATGCCCCATGCCTTCACTGCCAGCCTCGCCATCAGCGTCCGGTGCTCTGGACTCCGCACTCAGGCTCAGGCAATGGCCGCCGTCTGATTCCCTGCCCCGGCCGCTCGCTTGGCCGCATCGCCATGCTGGGCAAAGACCAGCGGCAGCGCTGCCGCCAGCACCTCCTCAATGCGGCTCACGTAGTGGATCGTCACGCCCTCCATCTGCTGCGGCGTCAGATCCTCCTCGGCATTCTGGCGATTCTCCGCCGGCAGAATGATGTGCTGCACCCCGGCTCGACGCGCTGCCAGGAACTTCTCCTTGATGCCGCCCACCGGCAGCACATTCCCGCTCAGCGTAATCTCGCCCGTCATCGCCGTGAAGGGGCGCACCGGCGTGTTCGTCAGCAGTGAGACCAGCGTCGTCACCATCGTCACTCCGGCCGAGGGACCATCCTTCGGAATCGCTCCCGCAGGCACATGAATGTGCAGGTCCGTTGCGCTCGTAAAGTCCTCCTCAATGCCCACAAAGCTGGCATTCGATCGCACCCACGTCAGCGCCGCCTGCATCGACTCCTGCATCACGTCGCCAATCTGGCCGGTCATCGTGAATCCGCCCTTGCCCTTCATCTTGTTGGCCTCCACAAACAGCACGTCGCCGCCGGCCGCTGTCCAGGCAAGCCCCACGGCCACGCCCGGCCGTTGTGTCCGCTCAAAGACCTCGCTGTCCACCCTCACCTGCTGCCCGCCCAGAAACTCCAGCAGAATCTCCGGCGTAATGGTCAGCATCTCCTCCTTGCCTTCCACAATCCGCCGCGCCTGCTTGCGGCAGACCGTGCCAATCACCTGCTCCAGCTTGCGTACGCCGGCCTCGCGCGTATAGTGCCGCACCAGATGCCGCACCGCATCCTCGGGAAACTCAATCTGGTCGCCCCGGATTCCGTTGGCCTCAATCTGCCGCGGGATCAGGTAGTTGAAGGCAATATGCACCTTCTCCTCCTCGCTGTAGCCCTGCAGCGGAATGATCTCCATCCGGTCCAGCAGCGGCTCCGGAATCGGATCCAGCATGTTCGCCGTGCAGATGAACAACACCTTCGACAGATCAAACGGCACATCCAGATAGTTGTCGCGGAAGGTCGCATTCTGCTCCGGGTCCAGCGTCTCCAGCAGCGCCGCCGCTGGATCACCCCGGAAATCCCGGCCCAGCTTGTCGATCTCATCCAGCATCAGCACCGGATCATTCACCTCCGCACGCCGCATCGACTGCATGATCTGCCCCGGCAGCGCGCCCACATACGTCCGCCGATGCCCGCGAATCTCCGCCTCGTCATGCATGCCGCCCAGCGACACCCGCTGGAACTTCCGCCCCAGTGCCCGCGCAATCGACCGTCCCAGCGAGGTCTTGCCCACTCCCGGCGGTCCCACAAAGCACAGAATCGGTCCCTTCATCTCCGGCTTCAACTGCAGCACGCTCAGGTAATCCAGAATGCGATCCTTCACCTTCTTCAGGCCATAGTGATCCGCATCCAGAATCTCCCGCGCATGCGCCAGATCGATCCGCGTCCCCGTGCTCTTGTTCCACGGCAGCGCCGCCAGCCACTCCACATAGTTGCGTAGCATCGCCGTATCGGCCGCCATCGGAGACATCCGCGCCAGCCGGTTCAGCTCCTTGGTCGCCTCCTTGTGCACATCCTCCGGCATCCCGGCGGCATCAATCTTCTGGCGCAGCTCCTCGATATCCCGCTGCCCCTCGTCCACATCGCCCAGTTCCTTCTGGATCGCCTTCATCTGCTCGCGCAGGTAGTACTCGCGCTGCGACTGCTGCACCTGGTCCTGGACCTCGCTTTGAATCTTCGTGCGCAGCTGCTGCACTTCCAGTTCCTTGGCCAGCAGCTGGTTGGTCCGCTCCAGCCGCTCCGGAATCCCGCTGGTCTCCAGCAGCTCCTGCTTGTCGGCCGTTGTCAAAAACGGCAGCGACGCCGCAATAAAGTCCGCCAGCCGCCCCGGCTCGTCGATATTCGTGGCAATCGTCTGCAGCTCGTCGGACAAGGTCGGCGATGCCGCCACAATCTGCTGGAACTGCGCCACCGCATTCCGCTGCAGCGCCTGGAGCGCCGCATCCGGCTCGGCACTGTCATAGGGCGGATCGGACACCACTTCCACCTCGGCCACAAAAAACGGCTCCGTCTGCACCATGCCCCGCACCCGTACCCGCTCCGTGCCTTCGGTGAACACAAAACGGCTCTGGTTCGGCATCTTCACCACTTTGTGCACCGTCGCCAGCGTCCCCCACTCGTGCAGGTCCTCGGCCTTCGGCGTATCCACCCGCGGATCCCGCTGCGCCACCACCACAATCGTCCGCTGCTCGCCCAGCGACTCAATCAGCTGGATCGAGCTTTCCCGACCCACCGTCAGCGGCAGAACTGCATGGGGAAACAGCACCGTATCCCGTACTGGTAGAACAGGATAAGCCTTCGACGCAGCCGCAACCTGTGTGCCGTCTGCCTGCTCGGATTGTTTGTTGCCCGTCCGGTTAAACATTGAGTATCCTCGTATCAACTTTTCTTATTAGACATTGCTAATCCAGAAAAGTTGCAAAATCCCATCCCGCAATCGGAGCCCAGCTTTCTGAGCAATGCTGTCGGGGTTTGGCGTGTCGCACCGGAAGCCCAAAACCGGGCCGAATACCGGGCCTGAAAAGAGATACGCGCCCGCACAGGATTCGTTCCCCGCGGGCTGCAGGCCAGTCTTGCCGGAAAACCACCCGGATCCGCTTGCTGGCTCACGTCAAACAGGCATGGCAGGTTCATGGACACGCTTGACTTATCGGCCAGCACACCCCTGCCATGAGTCCAATCCGCACCCCTGGAACCAAAGGCGGCAGCCCGGTTGCGTCCCATCCATTTTCATGGAAAAACGGGAAAATCCGGATTCATGCGAGATGCGGGCAGGAGATGCGGGCAGGAAATGCGGGCAGGAAAAGCGGAAAAGACCTGCCCGTTACGGCAGCATCGCCTCGCGATACCGACCCAGCTCCCGAACCATCGCACAGTGCGGCTCCAGCGCGGCCAGTGCCAGATCGGCCGCCTCCGGACTGGAGAGCTGGCAATCCACATAGAAGATGTACTCCCACGGTCGGCCATGCACCGGGCGGGACTCAATCTTCGTCAGGTTCGTTCCCTGTCCGGCAATCTGTTGCAGCGCCACCACCAGCGACCCCGGCCGGTTCTCCACAGAGAAGACCAGGCTCAGCTTGTTGGCATCGGCCACCGGTTGCGCCTCGGTGCGGCGGCTCAGCCGGAAGAACCGCGTATAGTTCTGCGGATTGTCCTCGATCCCGGCTGCCAGAATCCGTGCCCCATACGCCTGCGCCGCATGGCTGCTGGCAATGGCACCGGCGCGAAGCAGATTCTGCTCGGCCAGGTGTTTCACGCTCCCGGCCGTATCGTAAAAGGCGCTGGCGCGAATGCCCGGATGCCGGGCAAAGAACTGCCGGCACTGGGCCAGTGCCACCGGATGCGAATAGACCTCCTGCAGCTGGTCCAGCTCCACGCCTTCCAGCGCAATCAGATTGTGGCGAATCCGCAGCAGCGACTCCTCCAGAATCACCAGATCGTGCTGCAGCAGCAGATCAAAGTGCTCCATCACGGAACCGGCCAGGCTGTTTTCAATCGGCACCACGGCCGCATCCACCTGCCCGGAGGAAAGCGCCGCAAACACATCGGCAGACAGCGCACAGGGCACAATCGTGGCCTCGGGAACCATCCGCAGCGCCGCCTCATGGCTGAAGGCACCCAACTCTCCCTGTATGGCTACGCGCGGCACATGCACTCCTGAACCTGGGGAAATCAGCAACCCGCCTGTGGCTCGCCAGCAGGTGGGTAACCTTCATCATAACCGGACAATCCATCCCGCCTGTCGCCACTGCCGGACCGTCAGGCGCACCGCCCCATCAGCGCCGATGCAGCAGCAGGTCGGCCGCCACCGAGACAAAGAACACGCTGGCAATGATCCCGTTCATCGTGAAGAAGGCCGCGTTCAACCGGCTCAGGTCCCGCGGAGAAACCAGCCGATGCTCATAGGCAAGCAGCGCGGCCACCAGTGCCACGCCCGCATATCCTGCCCAGCCGAAATGAAACAGCCAGCCAAACGCAACCAGCGCCACCGCCACCGCCGCGTGAAAGCCCCGCGCCAGCGCAAACGCCGCCGGCAGTCCCAGTGCCTGGGGAATGCTGTGCAGCCCGGCCTGGCGGTCGTGATCCATATCCTGGCAGGCATACAGAATGTCGAAGCCGGCCGTCCACAGCAGCACAATCGCCGACAACAGCATGATCCGCGCATCCAGCGACCCGCGCACCGCAATCCACGCCGCCGACGGCGCAATCCCCAACGAAAGCCCCAGCACCAGATGGCTCATCCGCGTCCAGCGCTTCATATACGAGTAGCTGAACAGCACCAGCAGCACAAAGGGCGAAAGCAGCAGCGTCAGCCGGTTCAGCCGCCAGCACGCCAGCAGAAATCCGCCCGTCATCGCCGCCGTGAACAGCAGCACAAAGGTCGGCGTCAGCAGTCCGGCCGGAATCGCCCGCGAGCGGGTCCGCGGATTGGCCGCATCCAGGTCCGCATCCGCCCAGCGATTGAAGGCCATGGCCGCCGAACGCGCCGTCACCATCGCCACCACAATCCACAGCAGCGTATGCGCGCTGGGCCATCCACCAGCCGCCAGCATGGCTCCGGTCAGCGCAAAAGGAAGCGCAAAGATCGAGTGCTCCCACTTGATCATCTCCAGCGTTATCCGAACCTGGGCCAGCGTTGCCATGGACCTATCTCCGCCTCGCATACATCCCTCCCAGTTTAGCCGTTCGCGCGCCCCGCCGCAGCCCTGCGGTTCGCACCGGATTTTTGCGTGCTGGAAAGTCATGCGGGTGATACGATGCAAGCCATGCGAATCCCAGTTCCTGCCTGCGGCATCTGCCTGATGCTTGCGTCTCTCGCAATTCTGCCCGCCGCCGCGCAGTCTTCCGCAGCTCCCGCTGCCCGGTAGCCTCTGCGTTCCCAAACCACCCGGCTTCCCCGTTGCCTGCAACAATTCCAGGCTGCGGCCGGGCCCAACCACAAGGAGTCAGAATGCGTAAGAGATTTCCACTGCAAGCCGGCTGCCTGCTGGCCATCCTGCCCATGGCCGCCTGGGCCCAGAGTGCGCCCTCGCAGCTGTTCGGCTTCAGCAATCCCACAGCACAGGCCCGTCTCGACGAGCAGTTTCTCGCCGTCCCCGATGCCCGCCTTGCCGGCCAGGAGCTGAAGATCCTCACCGCAGAGCCGCATATCGCCAGCTCGCCGGAGGATTACAAGACCGCGCAGTACGTCGCGGAGAAGTTTCGCGCCGCCGGTCTCGAAACCGAGATCGTCCCCTATCGCGTTCTCATGAACCAGCCCCGCAAGGTCGAGTTCCAGGCCACCTCCGACGATGGCCACCTGCTTTCCTCCGGACCCACGCCCGAGCATGTCTCCAGCGATCCCTACCAGAGCAATCCCAACGTCGTCATGCCCTTCAACGGCTCCTCGGCCTCCGGCAACGTCACCGGTGAGGTCGTCTATGCCAACTACGGCACACTGGCCGACTTCAACCAGCTCGCCGCCGATCACGTCGACCTCCACGGCAAGATCGTCCTCGTTCGCTACGGAGCCAACTTCCGCGGCGTCAAGGTCTACATCGCGCAGCAGCGCGGAGCCGCCGGCGTGCTCATCTACTCCGATCCACGCGATGACGGCTACTACCAGGGCGATGTCTACCCGCATGGTCCCTGGCGCCCGGCCACCGGCGTCCAGCGCGGCTCCGTCCAATATCTCTTCAAGTATCCCGGCGACCCGCAGACGCCCGGCGTGGCATCCACCGTCAGCCTGCCGGACTCGGCCCGCATGGACCCGATGAAGACCGGCAATCAGCCCACCATCATCTCCATCCCCATCAGCTACCACGATGCCGAGCCCATCCTGCGCGCGCTCAAGGGTGCAGCCGTGCCCACCAGCTGGCAGGGTGCGCTGCCCTTCCACTACCACATCGGCGGCAGTGGTGTCCGCGTCCACCTCGTCTCCGATCAGGACTACAAGATCCGCACCATCTGGGATGTCATCGGCAAGGTTCCCGGCTCGCAGCAGCCGGATGCCTGGGTCGTGCTCGGCAACCATCGCGACGCCTGGGTCTACGGTGCCGTCGATCCCAACAGCGGCACGGCTGCCATGCTGGAGGCAGTCCACGGCATCGGCGTGCTCCTGCATCAGGGATGGCACCCCAAGCGCACCATCGTCTTCGCCAGCTGGGATGCCGAGGAGGAGGGTCTCATCGGTTCCACCGAGTGGGCCGAGCAGTACGCCGCCCAGCTGCAGAAGGCTGTCGCCTACTTCAACGTCGATGTCGCCGTCGCCGGACCCACCTTCACCGCCGACGCCGTTCCCTCGCTCAAGATGTTCCTCCGCGAGCTCACCCGCGAGGTGCCCAGCCCCGTCGGCGGCAGCGTCTACTCCCAGTGGAAGCTCCGCAGCTCGCATGAGGTGGCCGCATCCGGCGCACCTGCGGAGGCTCCCGTCGGCGACCTCGGCTCCGGTTCCGACTTCACGCCCTTCCTGCAGCATCTCGGCGTGCCTTCCACCGACATCGGCTCGCAGGGTGCCTACGGCGTCTACCACTCCGTCTTTGACAACTACGCCTGGTACACCATGAATGCCGATCCCCACTTCGCCTACCTGCAGGAGATGGCCCGCGTCTTCGGTCTGGAGGCGCTGCACATGGCCGATGCCGACGTGCTGCCCTTCGACTACGTCACCTACGGCAAGGAGCTGACCGAATATCTCCAGCAGGCCCAGGCCAAATCCGCAGCCAAAGGGATGGACTTTGCCCCCGCGCTCGAAGCCGCCCGGCAGTTCACCGCCGCCGCGCAGAAGGCCATGGAGATCGAGCAGCATCCACCGGCCGATCCCGCACAGCTCAACCAGACCCTGCGCGCGGTCGAAACCGCATTCCTCAGCAGCAACGGCCTGCCCAACCGCTCCTGGTACAAGCACACGATCTACGCACCCGGCGAGTACACCGGTTACGCAGCCGTGGACATTCCCGGCGTCAATGAAGCCCTCGATGCCAACAAGCCCGCCGTGGCCGCCGAGCAGTTGCAGGTGCTCACCGCAGCCATCCAGAAGGCGGGAACGCTGCTGGAGAGCGTCCACTAATCGTCGTGGGTGGCCCACTCAAGCGACTTTGCTTGAGTGGGATCACACTTTCGCTTTAATCGTCGTCATGCCTCGCTGCCGTCGCATGCACCAGTTGCGGCGGCAGTGGTGCCTTCCCCCGCGCATCCCGCCACAGAATCACATTCAGCAGGTGCGCATTGGCCCGGTCTTCATGGGTAAAGTCCATGCGGCTGGACGCGGCAGCCCCCGGTGAGCGGCGCGTGTTGGCCGTGTAGATCAGGCCATTGTCGCGATTGCTTGCATCGGCCGTGTAGGCGGGCTGATCCCCGCTGCCGGCAAACAGCGGCGCAATCGCCGGCGCGTACGCATCGTTGTTGTTCATCGGCGGAACTCCCAGCAGCTCCTCCATCGTCTTCAGCACGCTCACCGTCGTGTAGAAGTGGGAATCCACCACCGGGCGCTTGCCGCGCGGCGAGTATTTGCTGATCACCAGCGCCACGCTGCGATGCGCATCCACATGATCGGCCCCATCCTGCGCATCGTCCTCCAGCACAAAGATCGCCGTATCGTTCCAGTACGGACTATGGCTGATCGCCTCCACCGTCCGGCCCACGGCCAGATCGTTGTCGGCCACCGAGGCCCGTGGCGTCGGCATCCCCGGCGTCGTGCCGGCCGTGTGGTCATTCGGGAAGCGCAGCATCACAAAGGCCGGCATCGGGTCCGCGCCGGAATCGGTTCGCTCCTTCACCCACTGCCGCAGGTGCCGATCAAACTCCTCAAAGCGAAGCTGATCCGGAAAGCTCAGGTTGAAGTCGGCATACTGCGGATCAAAGTGCCCCACCAGCTCCGGCTTGGTCGCCACATTCTGGAAGATCAGCGGAATCTTCCACGGATACGGGCTCTTCCCGCCGCCATAGATGGCCGGAATCGTCTCTCCCGGCAGAATCGCCGGATGGTCGCAGTGCTCCGGTCGCGGCTCCGGTGTCCCATTCAGCGGCGAAGGATCCTTCGGCGCTTCCCCGGAGTCGTCGCAGAATTTGGTCGAGATAAACTCCCCGAAGTGGTAGAGCGAAACATGGTGCCGCGCCAGGTCCGTCCACAGATAGCCGCTGTCCGGCTCATCCACGTCGGGAATCTTTTCCAGCAGCGGATATCCCTGCTCCACCACGCCCTCGTAGTCATACGGCCGCTCGCGTCCGCGATAGCTCTGCTGCCAGGTCTTTTCCGTGTAGTCGCTGGTAATGCCTGCCGTTGACCAGACGTGCCCATCGCCGGAGACTTCCCCCGAGTCATAGAAGTTGTCCAGCACGCCAAACTGCAGCGCCAGCTTGTGCAGATTCGGCGTAATCGATGCGCCATACATCGTCAGCGCCGGATCGCCGTTGCCCACGCCCAGATCGCCCAGCTCCTGGTCATAGGTGCGATTCTCGCGAATGATGTAGATCACGTGACGAATCGGATTGCGCCCTGCGGCAAAGTGCAGCTTCGTCGCCGGGCTGCCCATGCGATTGTCCGCCAGCGCCCGCTGCGTCAGGGCCGGCAGATGCGCCATCGCATCCGGCACTTCGACCGCGGCCAGCGACCCATGCAGCAGCGTCGCAATATACGCGCTGGGCCGGTGCCGCAGCCGGTTCACGCCGCGCCCGGTCACGCTGTCCGGAATCTGCGGCGGCACCGCATTCGCTCCCGTGCCCTTGCCCTTGGCCGTGGCAATGTACAACCGGCTCCCGCGCACCGCCAGCGCCGTCGGATACCACTCCGTCGGCACAAAGCCCAGCGGTGCGCGCCTGGCCGCACCCGCGCCAGTGGCTCCCGCCGCCAGCACCGCCACCGCATTCGAGCCCGAGTTGGCCGCAAACAGATACCGCCCGTCGCTGGAGATGGCCAGCGCATCCGGCATGGCCCCAAAGTACTGCTGCCCCGGCAGCCGCGTATCCATCACGGCAGCCAGCTCCATCCGCCCCGCCGTCAGCCGCACCGCCGCCAACGCGTCCCGATTGGCCAGCGCCACATAGAGCATCCCGTGCGCCAGCAGCAGTGCCGCCGGATGCGAACCCGGCTCCACCGCGCTCTGCGGCGGCAGCAGCGGAAGCACCTGCGCCACCGTGCCCCGCTGCAGGTCCAGCCGCACCACCGCCGACGCATTCCACAGCGCCGCATACCCATAGCGCCCATCCGCATCCGCCGTCACCGCAATCGGGTAGGTGGACGGCACCACGAACGCGTGGCCCAGCGCACGACCCTGCAGCCCGGCCAGCGAAAGATCAAACCGATGCCGCACCGTTCCATCCGCGGCATTCAGTTGCAGCACGTCGTCGGAAAAGTTGTCCGCCACCAGAATCGTCTCCGGCTCGTCCCCATGCGCCGCCACCACCGCCAGTCCTGCCGGAGCAGGAATCGCCCGCCCAGCCGGAATCGCCGCGCCAAACTGGTTCTGGTGCGCCTCTGCCGGCAGCGGCTGCAATCCAATCCCAATCCGGTGATCGAACTGCGGCACGCCGCCCGCAAAGCGATAGACCAGAATCCCGTTGCCCGTCTGCCCGGGCTTGCCGCCCAGCGGAGCGCTCAGCGAGTCCACGCTCACATAGAGCCACCGGCCATCGCTGCTGAAGGCAATCCCGGAGTAGAGCGTCTGCGCTGCGCCCAGCTCCGCTCGCGCCTCCGGATAATCCTTCACCGCGCCGCTGTCTGCCTCCATCACCGCAATCGACTGCGCGTACCCGGACTCTAGCGTCCCAAATCCCGCATTCACAATCGCCAGGTACCGATGATCCGGCGACCAGGCCGCCGCCATCGGCAGGCTGTTCAGCGCCTGTGCTCCGCCCGGCTCCGGCAGTTGCAGTTGCTTGCTCGTCGGCAGCGGCAGCGGCTTGCCGGTTGCCAGCGGCGTCTGCGACCAGCCGGCAGCGGCCAGTGTGGCCAGTCCGGAAACCATCAGGAGTGTGCGCAAAGCGGAAGCGTTCATACCGAACACGCTACCAGAGCCGCGCAACCAGCAGGCAAAGGACACGGCGAAGTCACGAAAAATTGATCGTCCTTTTCCTTCCCGTTCGCAGAAATCCCGCAGCAACGTCGCAGAAACATCCCTGCCCGCGCGGTCTCTGCTGCTTCCGTCCATCTTTTGATCGACCGATTCATTGACCTTGCGAAGGAGCGCTCTTAGACTGATGACAGCGCGTAAGCGGCGCACGGGGGAGAGTATATGGCTGGATCGAATCGCAATTCGCTGCGCCTCGCAGCTGCCGTGGTCGTCGTGCTGGCCACCATCGGCTACCTGGCCTATTCCGGACAGGCCTCAGCCAAAAGCTATTACGTCACCATTCCCGAGATGCAGCAGATGGGCCACAAAGCCTACTCCAGCAATCTCCGCGTCGAAGGATTCGTCAAGCCCGACACCATCCATCAGGATGGCCCCAACGTCCGCTTCGTCCTCACCCAGTTTGAGAGCCACAACCCCAAGGCCCTGCAGAATCCCCAGCAGGTCATCGTCGACTATCGCGGCTCCGAGCCGCCTCCGGACACCTTCAAGAACGATGCCCAGGCGCTGGCCATCGGCACTCTCGGCCAGGACGGCGTCTTCCACGCCACCCAGCTTCAGGCCAAATGCGCCTCCAAATACGCGCCCGCGGCCCAGCAGGGTGCTGCCGCCGGCAAAATGGCCTCCAACGCAGCTCCCAACGATGGCCGAATCGGAGCCGGCCGCTAACCAGCAGCTGAACAGCTGCTGATTTGAAGCGCTCATGACCGAGACCGAGCACGACCCGTCCCAACCCTCGTCGCACCCACCATCGCCTTCCCCCGGGCAGCCGGCTCCACTGTCGGCAACCACTCCTGTTGCCCAGCTCGACGATCTCTCCCGCCTCTTCGGCAGCTTTGCCGCGCTGCGCCGCATTCAATACACCTTCCTGCCCGGCAAATGCTACGTCCTGCTCGGCGAAAACGGTGCCGGAAAATCCACCCTCCTGCGCATCCTCGCCGGACTGCTGCCGCCCAGCCATGGCACCATCACCCTCTTCGGTTCCTTCACGCCTGCCCAGGCCTGCGGTCGCATCGGCTACATGAGCCACGCGCCCATGCTCTACGACGAGCTGACCGGCGTGGAAAATCTCGCCTACTTTGCCGCGCTCTATCCCCGCTCCCAGACGCTTGCCCCGGAGCTGGCCCTGCAGCAGGTTGGCCTCGATCCCGCACTCCCGCGCAAGGTCGGCCAGTATTCCCAGGGCATGCGGCAGCGTGCCTCGCTGGCCCGCGTGCTCATGGCCCAGCCGGAGCTGCTCCTGCTCGACGAGCCGTTTTCCAACATGGACATCCAGTCCGCGCACCAGATGGTCGCCCTGCTCGACAAGCTCCGCCAGCCCGGACGCACCGTCGTGCTCACCACCCATCAGCGCGAACTCGCCCTGCCCATCGCCGACTGCATGCTCACCCTGCACGCCGGCCAGATCGCGTCCGAAGGGAGTGCCCACCGCCCATGAGCGCAGGCAAAACCAACGGCGCACGCTTTCTGGACTCACTCGGCATCGCCTACCAGATCCGCGAATATCTCGTCGATCCCGACGACCTGTCCGCCACCAGCGTCGCCCTCAAGATCGGCCTTCCCGCCGAGCAGGTCTTCAAAACCCTGCTCACCACCGACACCTCCGGCAACTACCGATTCGCCGTCATCCCCGGCAACCAGGAGGTTGACTTCAAGAAGCTCGCCCGCGCCGCCGGACTCCGCCGCGCCACCATGGTCCCGCTCAAGGACGTCCAGCCGCTCACCGGCTATATCCGCGGCGGCGTCACCGTCTTCGGAGCGCGCAAGGTCTATCCGGTCCTTGCCGACGAAACCATCGAACTTTTCGATACCATCAGCGTCTCTGCCGGCCTGCGCGGCGTCCAGCTTCTGCTCGCGCCCCAGGACTATCTCCGCGCCACCCAGGCCACGCTGGCCGATCTCTGCAAGGACGCAGCATCCGCCCCGCAGCCAGCCCACAACCCCTCCCAGGAGGCCGCAGAATGGCAGTAGCCATCGCTCCACCGGAGCAGCCCGGCTGGTTCCATCTGGTCGGCATTCACCTCCGCAAGGATCTCCGCATCGAGTGGCGCTCGCGCGAGGCCATCCACTCGATGATCTTCTTCGCCCTGCTCGTCGTCGTCCTCTTCAGCATGGCCTTCGATCCCACCGCAGCCGCTTCCCGGGAGATTGCCGGCGGCGTGCTCTGCGTGGCCACGCTCTTTGCCAGCGTCAGCGCCCTCAACCAGGCCTGGAGCCGCGAGATCCGCCACGATGTGCTCGACGCCCTGCGCATGACCCCGGCCGACCGCTCGGCCATCTTCGTCGCCAAGGTGCTGGCCAACTTCTTCTTCGTCACCGTCGTGCAGGCCCTGCTGGCTCCGGTCTTTTTCATCTTCTATAACCTCCGTCCGCTCGGCAACGGCTGGCTGCTGCTGGCCATCGTTCCGCTCGGCACCTGGGCGCTGGTCGCCAACGGCACCTTCTTCGCGGCGCTTTCCATCCGCAGCCGCAACCGCGAACTCCTGCTGCCCCTGATTCTCTTTCCCATCTTTCTGCCTGCCCTGCTGGCCATGGTTCTGGCCGTCAAGACCATCCTCACCGGCGACGGCAGCGACCCCCACCTGCTCTGGCTCAAAATGCTGGCCGGCTACGACATCATCTTCATGACCGTCAGCCTGCTGCTCTTCGATACCGTCCTGCACGCGGAGTGAATGGGACTACACTGGTAGCTGAAAAAATATGCAACGAGGTCGGCGATGAAAAAACTCTGGATCGGACTGGGCATGGTGGCCGTCGCAGCGCTCATGCTGTGGGGCTTCCATCAGGCCATCGACGTGGCTCCCACGGAGGCCACCATGGGCGATGTGCAGCGCATCTTCTACTACCACGTCCCCAACGCCATGCTGAGCTTTCTCTTTTTTGCCGTCAGCTTTGTGGCCTCCATCCTCTTTCTCGCATGGCGCAACACGGCCCCGGCGCGCGCCCAGGCCGCAGACGCCTGGGCACTGGCCTCGGCTGAGGTCGGCGTCGTCTTCTGCTCGGTCGTCCTCATCACCGGCCCGCTCTGGGCGCGTCCCGTCTGGGGCATCTGGTGGACCTGGGATGCACGGCTCACCACCACCCTGCTCCTTTGGCTCATCTACGTCAGCTATCTGCTGCTGCGCCGCTTCGTCGAGGGCGCGCAGATGCAGACCCTGGCGGCCGTCGTCTCCGTCTTCGGCGCGCTCGATGTGCCCATCGTCTACATGGCCAACCGCTGGTGGCGCACCCAGCACCCGGCTCCCGTCTTCGGCGGCGGACCAGACTCCGGCATCAAGGACCCCACTATGCTGGCCGCCTTTGGCTGGAATGTGCTCGCCTGGGCCGTCTGGGGACTCATGCTGCTCGCTTTCCGCGTCCATGTCGAACGCCGCAACCAGCAGATCCAACTCAAGGCCAGCAAGGCCGCTCTGGCCGGGAGGTAACAGACCATGGGACATCGCTTCCTGATCCTCGCATTCACCGCCACCTGGGTCATCCAGCTCGGGTATCTCCTCTGGACCATCGCCACCTGGCTCCGCCAGCGCAGCCAGCTCTAGGATCGGCTCCCGCCACAATGCCTGTCGGCTGACAGGCATTGTGTACCCCTTTTGCACATCATTTTTTCGTGAAATCTCAAAAACACTTGCCAAACATGCACTGAAAATGTTTCCGTTATTGCATTCTTGTTTACGTCTCAAATTGAGGCATACTTCTCATGTTCGTCCTGTTGGTTATCTGTTCTTTCCTTGGTATTGTTGTTCTGCCGGTTGTCTTCCTGCTTGATCCACTTGAGGTGCGGCCCAAATCGGCTCGCTCCTCCAGCCGATCGCAGCGTCCCACCCCCGCCGAGTTTTTCCGCAGGCCACCCGGCGACGAGGGCCATCCCATCCCATCGAACGCAAAATAGCTGACTGCATTGCTCTTCGCTGCCGCTCCGCGTAGACTTGTCATTCAGAGGCAATCGTCATGCTGGTAGTCATGAAAGCACAGGCAACTGAGGCGCAGATCGTCGCAGTCTGCGAGCACATTGAGCAGCTTGGATTCAAGGCCCACCCCATGCCCGGCGCGCAGCGCACCGCTGTCGGCATCACCGGCAACCAGGGCGAGGTCGATCGCGGCAATCTCGAGGAGCTGCCCGGCGTCGCCGAGGTCATCCGCGTCAGCAAACCCTACAAACTGGCCAGCTGCGACGTGAAGGACGAGAAGACCGTCATCACCTTCCCCGGCACCGATGCCGTCATCGGCGGTACCAACCTCGCCATCGTCGCCGGTCCCTGCTCCATTGAAAGCCGCAAACAGGCCTTTGCCATCGCCGAGCAGGTGGCAGCCAGCGGTGCCCAATTCTTCCGCGGCGGCGCCTTCAAGCCCCGCACATCCCCTTATGCCTTTCAGGGCATGGGTCTGGACGCGCTCAAGATCATGGCCGAGCTGCGCACCGCCTTCGGCCTGCGCATTATTACCGAAGCCATCGACAATGAAAGCCTCGATCTCGTCGAGCAGTACGCCGACGTCATCCAGATCGGCGCCCGCAACATGCAGAACTTCTCCCTGCTCAAGCGCGCCGGCCGGGCCCGCAAGCCGGTCCTGCTCAAGCGCGGCATGAGCGCCACGCTCGATGAGTTCCTCATGGCCGCCGAGTACATCCTCAGCGAAGGCAACTACCAGGTCGCCCTCTGCGAGCGCGGCGTGCGCACCTTCGCCGACCACACCCGCAACACCCTCGACCTCAGCATCGTGCCGGCCGTCCAGCGGCTCAGCCATCTGCCCATCCTCGTCGATCCCAGCCACGGAACCGGCAAGCGCAACAAGGTCCTGCCGCTGGCCCGTGCCGCCGTTGCCGTCGGTGCCGATGGCATCCTCGTCGAGGTCCATCACCAGCCCGAAAAGGCGCTCTCCGACGGTCCCCAGTCCATCTATCCCGAGCAGTTCGCCGAGATGATGAACGAGATCGAGCAGATCGCCCCGATCGTCCATCGCCGCGTCCCGCGTGGCATCCAGGTGGCCACCGCGGCAAACTGATGCTCAACCTCCTCATGCGGCTGCGTCCAAGCCTTCCAGCAATCCACCCTGCGGTCCGACCTGCCCAAGCAGCGGACCGCAGCGCATTTGCCGCCCGCGCTACACATCCCTGCGCAGCCCATACCCACGCAATCCTGGCCCGCGCAGCCCTGACCCGCGCAGCTCTGGCCCTGCTGCTGCCCTTCGCTCTCGCGCTTGCCGGCTGCCGCCATCATGACTTCCCCACCTACCCGGCCAACTATCGCGAATACCTCTACGTGGCCAACTCCGGCAGCAACACCGTCTCGGCCATCGATGTCGTCCACCTCCGGCTCGATCGCGAGGTAGCCGTCGGCATCCATCCCGTGGCCGTCCTCGCCGCCCACCAGCATCCGGAAGTCTATGTGCTCAACAGCGGCGATCCCGCCAACCGCACCGCTGCCGGCTCGCTTTCCATCCTGAATGCCCTCAACCAGCAGGTGGCCGCCACGCTGCCAGCCGGTCGCGCTCCCCGCGCCTTTGCGCTGGACCCCGAGGACCGGTTCGCCTACGTCGCCAGCACCGGCAGCTCCAGCCTTGTGGTGCTGGACCTGCTCCACCACCGCCTCGCCGCGGAGCTGCCGCTGCACGCCGTCCCCGACCAGGTTGCCGTCGCCCCCGATGGACGTTCCATCCTCGTCAGCAGCGCCGCCGCCGGTTCCCTGCTCGTGCTCAATGCCGACCCTGCGGCCATGCGCTGGACCCAGCGCGCCCAGTTTGGCGGCTGTCCCGGTGCCGATTCGCTGGCCATTCTGCCTGACTCCTCCAAGGCCTTCGTCGCCTGCTCCCACGGCCACCAGATCATGGCCGTCCAGCTGGCCTGGCAGGCTGATCCCCACCTCGGCCGAACCGACACCCGTAACGACGCCCTCGAAGCCCTGCTCAACGTCGGGCAGGCGCCCGGCTGGCTCGCGCTCAAGCCCGACGGCGGCGAGCTGTTCGTCTCCAACACCGGCTCCAACTCCATCAGCGAGGTCGTCACCTCCTCCGATGACGTCGGTGGTAGCTACCTCATCGGCTCGGCGCCCGGCTTCGGCATCGTCAGCGCAGACAACTCCCTGCTCTACGTGTCCAGCCTGCAATCCCAGCAGATCGCCGTCTACGGCATCGACGATGGCCGACGCCTCGGTGCCATCCACGTCGGCGATGGCCCGGACCGCATGGCCTTTTCCGCCGCCGGACATCTGCTCTTTGCCATCGATCGCCGCTCCGGAGACGTGGCCGCTGTCCGCACCGACACCCGTTCCCTGTTCACTCTTTTTTCCGTGGGCCGGGAACCCATCGCAATAGCAGACAAAAGTTTCCTGATTCCCTAATCCGGATGTATGCTGGGTGCATGCAAAATCGGCGGGGGCGCCGCGAGTTATGATCAGCACGAACTCCGAGGGGGCCAAACCCTCACTCAAATCAGGATTTACCTTCCTCACCAACCACTCGCACGTGCTGCTGCTGATTGCCGTCAATCCCGAGATGCGCATGCGCGAAATGGCCGTCACCGTCGGCATCACCGAGCGTGCCGTCCAGCGCATCATCGAGGAGCTGGGCACCTCCGGCTACCTCATCGTCTCCAAGGATGGTCGCCGCAACCGCTACGAAGTCGTCCTTGACCGTCCCCTGCGCCATCCCGTCGAGGGCCACTGCACCATCGGCGAGCTCATCCAGTTCGTCCACCGCAAATAGTCCCGCATCAGGCTTCCGGCAGCCCCGCATGCAGCGGCTCCCCCAAGCTGCCCCCGTCCGACAGATGCACCGCGCTCAACTGCGCTCCGGCAAAC
This sequence comes from Acidobacteriota bacterium, assembly GCA_021804965.1. GTDB lineage: Bacteria > Acidobacteriota > Terriglobia > Terriglobales > Acidobacteriaceae > Acidicapsa. The sequence goes on along the minus strand of JAJZGG010000016.1, from coordinate 7,738 downwards.
AGCAGCAGCCCCGACACATACGCCCACAGCAGCAGCCCCACCGAGACATAGAACGGCCCATAGAGCGCCTTCAGGTCCAGCCGCGGCAGAATCGCCACAAACAGAAACTTCGCCGCCACCCAGATCAGCCCCGTCACCACCGACGTCCGCAGCACCGGCCGTATCGGCACCTTCCGGTTCGGCATCAGCCAGTACACCGAAAAGAAAAACAGAATGCTCGCCGCCGACGTCGTCAGCATCAGCCACGACCCCACAAAAAACCGGTACACAAAATTGTCAATGTGCCCAAAGAACAAAACCGTCAGCACCACATGCTCGGCCGCATTCAGCGCCACGCACACCACGCCCAGCGCCACCATGAACGCCGCCAGCCCCAGCGCCACCACCTGGTTCAGGATGTAGTTGCGGCTCTTCACCACGCCCCAGGCGCGATTCAGCGCCACCTCCAGCGGCAGAAAAATCCCCGTGCACGCCACCAGAATCATGAACAACGACACCAGCTGCACCGTGTGCCGGTCCGCCACAAACGCCAGATTCTGCGCCACAAAATCCTGATTCGACGGCAGAAAATACTTCACCAGCTCGGCAATCTCCGCCCGCATCCCCGGCGAGTGAAACACGCTTCCGGCAATCGTATACAGCATCACAATCAGCGGAATGAACGACAGGATTGCATTCGCCGCAAAGCTGAACGCAAACGTATGCACCTCGCTGTCCAGCAGATAGCTGGCCAGCATCCGCCCATCGCGCACCAGGTGCAGCCGCCGCGCGGGCCGCGCCGACGCCAACGCCTCGGTCTCCGGCGCCTCGGTCTCCGCCGCATCCGTCTCCGTCGCTGCTGTCTCCGTCGCTCCCGTCTCCGTCGCATCGCCGGCCATCGCTCCCGCCAGGCTCTGCTCCTCTTCCATGCTCATCTCCCCATCCTGTCCGCCCATCGGCCGTAATCGGATGCTATCAAAACCCCGCCGCAGCCACCGCATCTGACCCCGAATCCACGCTCCGCCTGCACCATCCCTCTCATTTTTCTCTTGCAATTTCACCAAAATCCTGCCATAACCAGAGCACGTTACCTCCTACGGACGGAAGTCCCAACTCCCCTGCCCCGGCATTCGGGAGCCACAGGCTTCTCTTCAAACCTGCACCCCCCGGCGGCTGGCGCAGCTCTGCGTTCGGCTGCATTTCGTAGACGAACCTCAGTGGAATTTGTGGAGATACAGCGTGAAAGAACAAGGAATTGTAAAGTGGTTCAACGGTGCCAAGGGATATGGCTTCATCCAGCGCTCCACCGGCGAGGATGTATTCGTGCATTTCTCGGCCATCATGGCCGACGGCTACCGCTCCCTCAACGAGGGCGAGAGCGTGGAGTTTGAAGTCCAGCAGGGCCCCAAGGGCCTGAATGCCATCGAGGTTCGGCGCGCCAGCTAAGCGAGTTCTATCCGTTGCGCCAGCTAAGCGAGTTCTATCCGTTGCGCCAGCTAAGCGAGTTCTATCCGTTGCGCCAGCTAAGCGAGTTCTATCCATTGGGGTGGCCCACGCAAGCGTCTTGCGCTTGCGTGGGGTCATCGATACGCAGGCACAGTTACCCGTTCCAGGGCAAACATCACCCACCCGCTCAGCCGTCTTCCCGCCCCGCGCCCAGGCGGCTGAGCGCCCATCGCACAGCCTGCTCTAACCCACCGTCCTGCTCCAACGCGGGTTCCTCCAGCTGCGCCCGCAGCCACGGCACATACCGCCCCAGCCCGCTGTTGCCCATCGCAATCGCCACATTCCGCAGCAGCGACCGGTACCCGGTCCGCCGCACCGGTGAGCCGTTGAACAGCGCCTCAAACTCCGCCTGTCCCAGCCCCGCCAGCCACTCCAGTTGCGGATTCACCAGTTCGCTGCGCGTCTCCAGTTGCGCATCCTGTGCCACCGGAGCCTTGCGGTTCCACGGGCACACATCCTGGCAGATATCGCAGCCAAAGACCTGCCGCCCCACACCCGCCGCCAGCTCCGGCGGAATCATCCCGCGATGCTCAATCGTCAGGTACGCAATGCAGCGCGTCGCATCCATCTGTCGCGGCCCGATCAGCGCACCCGTCGGGCAGGCATCCAGGCAGCGCGTACAGCTTCCGCAGCGGTCGGGCACCGTCAGCGGAGCCTCTCGGCCAGCCACCGGCAGCTCCAGCACCAGCGCCGCCAGAAACGTATACGAGCCATGCCGCGGATGGATCAGGCAGGTATTCTTCCCCACCCATCCCAGCCCCGCCGCCGCAGCCGCAGCCCGCTCCAGCAGCGGCCCGGTGTCCACATAGGCACGGCTCTGGAACTCGCCCATCTCCGCATGCAGCGTCGCTTCCACGCTGCGCAGCCGCTTCAGCAGCACCTTGTGATAATCGCTCGCCCGTCGGCTGCCATCCGGCTCCCGTCGCGCCGTCCACGCATAGCGCGCAATCCAGCCCGCACCCTCCGCCGCCGCATCCACCGATCGCGGCGCCGGCCCGTGATAGCTGGCCATGCACAGCAGCACGCTCTGCGCCCAGGGAAACGGACGCTCCAGCCGCCCGCGCACCAGCCTTCCCTGCTCATCCCGGCGCGCCAGATACTCCATCTGCCCGGCAAAGCCGGCCGCCACAAACTCCTCCAGCCGCGCATCGGCCGTTGCGCCCTGCCCCATCGGCAGCGGCAGCAGGCTGGCCTCGGTAAATCCCGCCTCCAGCGCCAGCCTCCGTAGCTGCCCGGCGTCCAGTGCCCGCGTCGGCATGGTCTCATCCGGTCGCAACTGCGGCATCGTCGGCATCGTCGTCATTCCCTGCTCTGCGGGCTACCCTCCGCTGCCTTCATTTTCCCGCAGCGTGCGCTCCTGCGTCCTTCCCCGGCTCGAAATACCCCTCCGTCGTGATCACAAACATCGACTTGTCCCGGGCACGCAGGGAAATCTTATGGAAGCCATCGCTGAACGAGTCATCCTGCAGATCATTCGGCGCGTAGCGCAGCGCAAACTGCGCCTGCAGCTCGTCAGAGATCTGCCGCAGCACGTCCCCATACTCCGAGCCGCGAATATCCTCAAAGTACCGCCCGCCGGAGCGCAGCGCAATCTGCTCCAGCGTCTTCTTTCCGTCGCCATATCCGGCCTGCGCACCGGGCCGCGAACCACCCGGAGCGTTGCCCGGCGACCCGGCTCCCGGGTAACCGCCGCCCGGATAACCGCCGCCTGGGTAGCCACCGCCCGGATACCCACCGCCAGGATAGCCACCGCCGGGAAAACGTCCCGGCCCGCCCATGCCCGGTCCACCAAGGCCAGGCCGAGCCCCCTGCTGCCGATTCGCCGCTCCCTGGCTCTTCACATACACCGTAAACACGCTCACCTGCGCCCGCTGCGCCGCATCAATCGCCTCATTCAGCCCTTCCTTGCTGTCGCGGTCATAGCCATTCGTAAAGATCACCATCACCTTGCGCCCGTGCTCCGGTGCCATCAGCTCCCTGGCCGCCAGATACACCGCGTCATAGACCTCCGCGCCATTGTGTACAGGAGCCGTACGGCCCACTGTACCCACCTGCCCGCCAGCCGTCTGCTGCGCCGGTGCAGCTCCGGCCGTCGTCATCTCGTTCAGCTCCGTATGCAGCTTCTGCGCCGACGTCGTAAAGTCCTGCAGCAGCTCCACCTCGTGGTCAAAGTGCAGCAGGAAGATCTTCGTATTCGGCCGCGTCAGCATCTCGTCCACAAAATGCCCGCAGGCAGCCCGCTCGCTGTCCAGCGCCGCCTGCTGCCCGCTCGTCGTGTCGATCAGCAGCCCGATCCGCAGCGGCTCATTGGCCGGATGCGCAAAGCTCGCAATCGTCTGCGGGTGCCCATTGTCGGCCAGCGTCAGGTCGGCAGCCGAATAGCTGGTCAGCAGCCGCCCTTTCTTGTCCCGCAGCGTCACCGGAATCTGCACCACAAAGGGCGCGGCAGCCTGTCCTGCTGCAGCCTTGCCTGTAGCCTGCGCCGCAGCCTGTCCGAAGGCCGCATTCGCGCCGGGCAGCAGAAGCGCAGCCATTCCCGCCGCGGTCACGCGCAGGATCACGCTCCAGCCGAACAGCCGTTGCCCACGGGAAGACTGCTCCAGCCGCTGGCCGCCCGGCAGCAAAGCGTGCAGACCCCGGGGCTCGAAATTGCGCTGGAGATTGCGCTGGACATTGCGCTGGACATTGCGTTGAATCTTGCACTGGACATTGCGCTGGACATTGCGCAGAAAGTTTCGCAGGGGGAAGCTGGGCAGGCAGGGCATGGAAGTCGGCAAAGTCCTCATTCAGGCGTTCCTGTTACTGGCATTTCAGATTCGGGGTTTCTGGCCGCTGCGCGACTTTGCCCGCAGCGGCCTCCTCCGATTAGACGCAAAAAACGCCCGGAGTGACCAGCTTTTTCCCGCGCCCATCCCCGCCGGGCATCTGCCAACCCTGCCGCGTCTTACCCAGACCCGCCCGAACCCGCGTCGCTACCGCGCGTGCCCGGCACCAGCTCCGCCCGGGCCATTGTTCGGCGGCGTGGATGGCATCACCGAGCTGCCCGGCGCGGTCTCCGTCTGCGGCGGCGTCCGCCAGTTTCCCGGCTGCGGCTGCTGCGTGGACGGCGGCGTCACCGGCGCAGCATGGCCCGGTGGCTCCACGGCCTGCTCCACCTCCACCACCCCGCTGTCCGGCCCGCTCCAGAAGCTGGCTCCCGTGTGCGTCAGCGTTTTGTTGTGGTCATCCCAGTGCAACTGGCTCACGCGATCCCTGCCCTGCTCGTAGCCATAGGAAACCCCATCATCGTCAAAGAGCGTAAAGTCGGCATCCGCACCCGGATAGACGCGAATCCTGGCAATCGTCTGCGGCTGCGCCGTGCTGGCAATCGGGCTGCCTTGCGGCAGAATCGACCCGGCACGCACAAACAGCGGCAGCGTATCAATCGGCGCGCTGACCGTGATCGCCTGCCCGCCATGCACCCGCTGGTTGGTCCAGTAGAAGTACCAGTCCGTACCCGCCGGCAGATACACCCGCCGCGTGATCGCTCCCTGCTCCACCACCGGAGCCACCAGCAGCGACGGCCCCAGCATATACTCGTCCTTCACATCCGCCGCCCGCGCATCGGCCGGGAAGTCCATGAACAGCGCGCGCATGATCGGCGCTCCGGTCTGCTCCGTATGGTATTCCAACGCATACAGATACGGCAGAAACGCATAGCGCAGCTTCAGGTATTTCTCCAGAATCGGCTCCGCCTGCCGCCCATACGACCAGACCTCATTCTCCTTGCGGCTGCCGTGGCTGCGGAAGATCGGCAGGAAGGCCGCATACTCGAACCACCGCGTATACAGCTCCGGATAATCGTCATAGCCGCCCACGTTGTCCCGCGCGTCGGAGGGGTCCAGCAGCGGCTTGTGCGCCGGATGGTGCTCCGCCGGCAGATACTGCCATCCGCCCGTATCGTTGCTCCAGTTGGCGATTCCCGACGCCGTAAAGTCCAGCCCTGTCGGAATCTGCCGCCGCAGCGTATCCCAGGTCGGCGCAATATCCGACGACCACACAATCACGCCGTTGCGCTGGATGCCCAGGTACGCATCGCGGGACAGGCTCAGCGCGCGCTTCCCAGGAAAATCCCGCCGGAATCCGTCATAGAGTGCCGCCGTATGCGTCAGCGGATACACATTGAAGAACTCCGTCCCCGGACCGGCATGGAGATAGCTCCCATTCGGCGGCAGGTCCGGCTCCGTCTCATCCAGCCAGATCGAATCGAAGCCCTTGGACAGGATGTTGTCCCGGATCTGATCCCAATACCACCGCGCCGCCGCCGGGTTGGTCGTGTCAATATCGGACCCTGCCCGGTCATACGGCAGTCCGTTCGTCGGCGTCCCGTCGGCCAGATGCTCAAACCACCCATGCTGCCGGATCGTCTCGTAGTAGCGCGAGCCCGGCACAAACCGTGGCCACACGCTGATCATCGACCGGTAGCCCATCGCATGCAGCTCATCGTTCATCGCCTTCGGATCGGGCCACAGCTTCAGATCAAAGTCCATCTCGCCCATCCGCGTGTAGTAGAACCAGTCCACCACAAACACATCCGCCGGCAGATGCCGCGCATGGTACCCCCGCGCCACATCCAGCAGCTCCTGCTGCGAGCGATACCGCTGCTTGCACTGGATATACCCGTAGGCAGCTTTTGGCAGCAGCGGCGTCGGCCCCGTCAGCAGCCGATATCCGGCATAGATCGCATCCGTCGTCCGCCCAGCAATCACGAAAAACGAAACCCGGTTCCCCACCTCCGAGGTCCACGTCGTCTGCTCGTTGAATCCCGGCCGGATCGTCGTCTTCGACGGATTGTCCCAGATCAGCCCGTAGCCCTTGTTCGTCACCAGAAACGGCACGCACACGCTCTGCCCGCCCGTCGCGTTGTAATCCTGCCAGCAGTCCACCGTATGCCCGCGATGGTCCAGATACCCTTCCTGATTCTGTCCCAGCCCGTAGTAGTGCTCATCGTCCGGCGAAGCAAAGTACCCGGCCACCTGATAGAACTCCGGATCGGTCGGCCGCCGGTCATACAGAATCTCCGCATTCCCGTCCTTGTGGTTCGGCACCGACTGCGCCCAGCCGGTCATCTCCAGCAGCCGCCGCCCATCGGAGGAGTCAAACACCAGATCCGCTCCCGGCGTCGATCCGCCAAAGAATCTCCCAATATCCATCTGCGTCTGCAGCGGCTTCCACGGCCTGCCCACCGGCAGCGTCACCTGCATGCTGCCCGAGCGGTACACCAGCCCCGCCGCCGTCTGTTCCTTCACCCATCCCGTCGCATCCGGCTGCGCCACAATCCCATAGCCCGGCGCCGCCACGGCATGCTCCCGCTGCAGGCTCAGCGAGACGCGCAGAATATTCGGCGCATACGGCTGCAGCACCAGCGTGGCTCCGCGATAGGGCAGCACCAGCCCGGGCACGGCCTGCCCAGCCGAATCCTGCCCCGCAGCCGATCCCGCAGAACCCGATCCGGCAGAACCCGGCCCAGCCGCCATCGCCACCAGCGCGCCGCACATGCCCCACCCCAGCAGCAGACTCGCTCCCACCGCCCATCCACTTCGCATCCGCCTGCCTGCTCCTGCTTCCATCTCTCTACCCCTGTCGCCCGACCAAAATACGGCAAGCCTTGCACTCGCCAGACCCGCTGAGTATATCGCGAATCCCTCCCATTCACTTCCTGCTTGCCGCCGCACCACAACTCGCGCTAGGCTTGTAAAAATCGTTTTCGGTCCACGGAATGCGGAGTTCCCCCATGCCTCTCCCCGCTCGCTTTCGCGCTCTTCTGCTGGCCTTCGCCGCCCTGCTCTGCCTGCCCGCCGCGCACGCCCTCGGCCGCCACTCCCACCCCGCGCCGCGGCCCTGCATCCAGACCGATCAGGCGCCCCAATTCATCGGCAAGGATGTCTGCGTCCGCGCCCACGTCTACGATGTGGTCGAGCTCAAGGACGGCACCCGCTTCCTTGACGTCTGTCCGCTCTCCATGCCCGATGCCGAGTGCCGCTTTCTCATGCTCAGCCTCTACGCCGACCACGGCGAGGTCGGCGAACTGCGCCGCTACCAGAATCAGAACGTCCTCGTCCGCGGCGTCATCCGTCCCATGCACGGACGCATGGGCATCATGATCAGCAACGCCCGCCAGTTCACCGGAGGCCCGGAAAAATTCCGTCCCAACCCCCGACTGCTGCGCGGCTTCTTCGGCCAATCCGACCAGATGCCGGTCTCCGATCCCAAC
>JAJZGG010000091.1 GCA_021804965.1 Acidobacteriota bacterium | reverse complement strand
GCCGGCACCGGTGACAACGCGCGTGGTGCAGATGGAACCGGGGCCAAAGCCGACCTTGATCGCGTCGGCACCGGCATCGATGAGGGCCAGAGCACCGTCATAGGTGGCCACGTTGCCGGCCAGCAGGCCAACCTCGGGGAAGGCTTTCTTGACAGCGGTGACCGCCTCCAGCACCCGCGAAGAGTGTCCGTGGGCGGAGTCGATGGCCAGAACGTCACAGCGGGCGCGCACCAGCTCGGCGGCACGCTCCAGATAGTCTCCGGTTGCGCCGATGGCGCCGCCCACGCGCAGGCGGCCCTTGCTGTCCTTGGAGGCGTTGGGATACTTGAGCTTCTTCTGAATGTCCTTGACGGTGATCAGGCCCTTGAGCTCGTACTGATCGTTGACGACCAGCAGCTTTTCCACGCGATGCTGATGGAGGATCTGTTCGGCCTCTTCGAGCGTGGTGCCGACCGGGACGGTGATCAGGTTCTCCCGCGTCATGACATTGTTGATGGGAATGTCGGAGCGGGTCTCGAAGCGAAGATCGCGATTGGTGAGGATGCCGACCAGGCGCTTGCCGCGGGTGACGGGAACACCGGAGATTTTGTAGCGGCGCATGACCTCAAGCGCTGCCGAGATGGGCTGGTCCGGCTCGATGGTGACCGGATCGACGATCATGCCGCTTTCCGAGCGCTTGACCTTGTCGATCTCCCCGGCCTGCTCCGGGATGGTGAGATTGCGATGCACGATGCCGATGCCGCCCTGCTGCGCCATGGCAATGGCCATGCGCGATTCGGTGACCGTGTCCATGGCGGCGGAGATCAGCGGCGTGTTCAGCGTGATCCGCGCGGTGAGCTGGGTCTGGGTGCTCACCTGGGTCGGGACCACATCCGAGTAGGCGGGCACCAGCAGGACATCGTCGAAGGTGAGGGCTTCCGGCAGAGGAGAATTCAGCATAATCTCTTTCGATGCGCGGCGGCGGGAAAAGAATCGCCACGGCAGGTTTCCTTATTGTAGCGGACGGTCGGCTACAGCAAGCTCAGAAGACGGGAACCTGGCTGTCGGCTGGAGCTGCAGCCTCCGGTGTGGCCTGGCGCACGGCTTCAGACAGGGCAAACTTGAGCTCTTCGATGCCTTCTCCGGTGACGGCCGAGATGGCGTGGAAGGCCAGCTTGCGCCGCTTGGCCGAGGCGGCAAGCTTCTTGAGCTTTTGCGGATTGGCGGCGTCGAGCTTGGTGGCGATGACGATCATGGGCTTGTCCATCAGGCCGTGGCCAAAGCTCTCCAGCTCCGAGCAGATGACCTTGAAGTCCTCGACGGGATCGGGCCGGCCGGATCCGTCGGAGACATCGATCAGGTGGGCCAGGACGCGGGTGCGCTCAATGTGGCGCAGGAACTGGATGCCAAGGCCGGAACCGAGATGCGCCCCTTCGATGAGTCCGGGCATGTCGGCAACGACAAAGCTGGTCTGGTGGGGCATTTCGCCGATGGTCACAACGCCAAGGTTGGGCTCAAGCGTGGTGAAGGGGTAGTTGGCAATCTTGGGCCGGGCAGCGGAGATGCGCGCGATAAGCGTGGATTTGCCGGCGTTGGGGTAACCGACCAGTCCGACGTCTGCCAGCAGCTTGAGCTCGAGCCGATAATGGCGCTCTTCGCCGGGACGGCCCGGCTCCGACTCCCGGGGTGCCTGATGGGTGGGCGTGGCGAAGTGCTGGTTGCCACGGCCGCCACGGCCCCCACGGGCCGCGATGAAGCGCTCGCCGGGGTGGGCAAAATCATGCACGAGCTGACCGGTTTCCTCGTCCAGCAGCGCGGTGCCGACCGGGACCTGCAGCACGATGGATGCGCCGTCACGGCCGGTGCAGTTGGAACCCTCGCCGTGGCGGCCGCGTTCGGCCTTGTGTTCGGGGTTGTAGCGGAAGTGGATCAGGGTGTTGTGCTGCTGGGTGGCTTCCATGACGACGTCCCCGCCGCGCCCGCCATCGCCGCCGCTGGGTCCGCCCCTGGGCACGAACTTTTCCCGGCGAAAGGCAACGCACCCGTTGCCGCCATCGCCTGCCTTGACATAAATTCGTGCTTCATCAATAAACATCGGTGAAAACCCTCGAAGACTTTCTTTCCAGTTTAACGAAAGTCAGCCTATACTCACGGTTAATGTCTCATTTCGGGCCATGACTTTGCCGTCGAGTGCTCGTTTGCGGTTGATTTTCCCTGGAATCTGCCACGTTGCGACCGTTGAAGCGGAGCAGGGGCAGTGACCGTTGCAGGCGATACAGAGTTGCAATCCATGAGCCGGTGGCTGCGCCGGGCTGCGCGAGCGGGTGGTCGCGGCCTGAGCACGCGGCTGCCGTCATGCGTGTCTCTGCTGCTGTGCCTTGCCCTGGCGGCAGGCAGTCCGGGTGCAGCTGCCCAGAGCAGCTCGGGAACCGGGGCGCTGGACGGAACGGTTACCGACCAGTACAGCCACCCCCTTGCCAACGCCACGGTGGTGCTGCACTCGACGACAGCGAATGTGACGGCGACGGCAACCACGAACCGCAGGGGCGTCTATCATCTGACGGGCCTGCTGCCGGGCGAGTACAGCATGCAGGTGGCCGTCGATCTGCTGGGGCGGGCCGAGCTGGACGGCATTGAGATTGTGGCCGGGCACACGACGCGGCTGCAGGCGGCGCTGAATGTACAGGTTGCGGCGAACGCCCAGCTGGCCGCAACGGACAGCGACGACGGAATGGACCCGGTGGAGCCGGCAGTGACCACGACACTGCAAGGGCAGCAGTTGACGGCAATGCCGGCCCGGGAGCATGACTGGGTGGCGATTGCCGCGACCACGCCGGCCGCCAACGTGACCAACGTGCAGCCGGTGGATAACTCGCTGGGCGGGGCTCTGGAGCAGGACTCGGCCAACCAGACGGTTGCGCTGGGTGGCAGTCCGCGGGCAGCAGCGACCAGTGTGGACGGGGTGAGGACGCCGGTGGGATTTTCCCGCGGCGGGCACAATCAGGGGCGGACGGAGCAGACGCTGGGCGAGTCTGCCGTGATGACGCTGAGCGCGCGGACGGGACTGGCTGGAGCCGATCAGGGTGGCGGCGACGGCGGCGCGGTGGACCTGGCAACTCAGCATGGGCGCAATGGATTGCACGGACAGATGTTTTTCAACACCCGCAACAGCAACTGGAGTGCGCTGAACCCGTATACGCAGAAGCTGGCTCTGACGGCACCGGCAACGCCGACGACGGTGGTGCAATATACGCCGGAAAGCTACAGCCCGCCGTGGAGCCGCGAAGCCGTGGGCGTGGGCGTGGGGCGGCAGATTCTGCGCCGCAGACTGTGGGGATTTGCCTCGTTTGACGGGGTTTGGCGCAATGATCCGGCGATGGCCACGGTGCGGGAGCCGCAGAACTTCTTTCTGCAGCCCAGCAACCAGGAGCTGGCGGTGCTGGGTGCGCGGCTGGGCGTGGGTGGCAATGCCATTTTTGAGCAGGAGGTGGCAACCTACTCCAGCTGGCTGAGCCAGCTGACCGGATTACTGGGGCAGGTGCCGCGCACGGCGCGACAGATGCAGGAGTTTCTGCGGCTGGACTGGAAGCCGACCGAGCGGCAGCATGTGGACGTGGAGACGAACCTGGCCGACTTCAATTCGCCGTCCGGTGCACTGGGCAGCACGATTGAGACCTACGGAACGCACAGCTTTGGAGACATGAGCCGTCGCAGTGGCTGGGTGATCGGGCAGCATGAGAACTTCTTTACGGCGAATCTGCTGAATGTGCTGGGTGTGCAGTGGAATCGGCGCATTCTGAGTGCGACCTCGACGGCACCGTCTGCGCTGGAATCCACGCTGGTGGCGACGTCTTCCGGAAGGTTGCCGGAGATGATGGCGGACTCGCGGTATGGCTTCATTCTGGGCTCGCCGGCGCGACTGGTGGGCACGCGCTATCCGGACGAGCAGACGCTGCTGGCCGTGGATACGTTGAGCTGGGTGCATGGACAGCACCTGATCAAGGCCGGAGTGAGCTTTGATCATATTCACGATCTGACGAATGGAATCTACAACCAGAACGGGATCTATGACTACGCTTCGCTGGTCAACTTCATCTCCGACATGGCCAGTTACCAGAAGTATGGGCTGGCCGGCGTGGACAATCCCTTCCAGAACCAGCACAACTGCGACCCCTCGGGAAAGACGCTGGGTTTTCTGCCCTGCTACACCTGGTTCAAGCAGCAGATGGGCCCCTCGACCTGGTCGCTGAGCACGAATGATCTGGCTGTGTTTTTCACCGAGCAATGGCAGCCGACCCGCGCGCTGACGCTCTCCCTGGGCGGGCGCATGGAGGCCGAGCAACTGCCGCCGCCGATTGCCAGCGTGGGCAATGCGGCACTGCCCCAGACAGCACATCTGCCGCCCATCGAGTACAACTGGGAGCCTCGCTTTGGACTGGCCTGGGCTCCGACCCGCTCCACCATTCTGCGCGTGGGTGCCGGGCTCTACTACGGGCGGATCGACAACTCGGCGGCGCTGGGAGCCCTGACGCAGACCGGCTCAGCCAATGGCGACCTGCAGTACTTCTTCAAGCCGACAGACTTTGGCGCGCCACCCTTTCCCTATGCGTTTTCTGCGCCGCCGCAGACCAGCGTGAAGCCGGGGGCGGTGTATTTTGCGCCGGGATTCCGCATGCAGGAGGTGGATCAGGGCGTGGTGAGTGTGGGCCAGACCCTGCCCGGCAACTGGCAGGTGGAGATCAGCGCGCTGGCCAGTCTGGGACGCCGACTCCCGGTTTCGATCGATACCAACATCGATCCGACGCAGGGGCCGAAGACGATCACCTATGGCGTGGTGGATGCGCTGGGCGCCGGACCGCTGAAGACGTCGCAGATCACGGTTCCGTTTTTCTCGGCACGGCTGAATCCGGACTATCAGCAGATTGATGCGGTGGAGAGCCGTTCGAACTCAAAGTATGACGGGGCAATGATCCGGGTGTTGCGCTTTGGGCGCAACGGGCTGAGCCTGCGCGCGCACTACCTGTATTCTCACGCTTCGGACTGGAATCCGAATGAAAGCGGCTATGTGCAGGTGAACAGCGTGCTGGACCCGACGAACTTCGGGCTGGAGTACGGCACGTCGAGTCTGGATATCCGGCACTCGGCGATGGCGATGGTGCTCTGGGAGTCTCGCTGGAATGGCGCAGAGTGGGCGCGGCGCGCGTTTGCCAACTGGAGCCTGTCGGGCGTGGGACAGTTTCGCTCGGGTCTGCCGTATACGATGCGCATTGGCGGCTACCTGCCTGGCTTCTACACGCAGAACCGGGTTCTGGTTGAAGGCGTGGGGCCGGGCGTGAATGGCGCGGGCGGAGACAATCGCCTGTATAGCGTGGGGCGCAATACCTATCGCTATCCGGAGACCTATACGGCAGATTTCCGGTTGGGGAAACGCCTGATCTTTCGGGGGGATCGCGAGCTGGAATTTCTGGCGGAAAGCTTCAATCTCTTCAACCACCAAAACGTGACCTGGATTGAAACAACCGGCTATTACGTGAGTCGGGGCAGCGTGACCGGCGGGTTGCCGACGCTGAACTTTCTCACTGGACTGAAGGTGAACTCAACCGAGTTCGGCAAGCCGCTGGTGGTGAACGGGAGCAACTTTTATCGGCCACGCGAGGTGCAGGTGGGCATGCGCGCCCGCTTCTGATGCCGATGGCCGCATCAACTGGTGTGGTCGAGCAGGATCTTCCAGCCGGTGGGCTCGCGATGCCAGAGAAGGCTGAAGATGCCGTCATTGCGGGCCGCAGCGCCATGCTGGGAGCGGTCGAGGTGGAAGTGCCCGGTGACGATGGCATACTCGACGCGACCACTGCTGCAGGGCAGCAGGCGCACGGAGAGATCGGTAAAGCGCAGGGTGCCCATCTGGGCGCGGGTGGCATAGGCGGCATGGTAGCGGGCCAGGATGGGTGCGTAGCCATGTGCGATGGTGCTGCCCAGAAAGGTGGTCTGCGGCGAGTTGGCATAGCCCTGCATGAAGCCGTCAATGTCGCCGCGATTCCAGGCTGCCACCTGTGCGTTGAGAATGGAGCGGATGGCTGCCTCTGCCGGCTGCGGTGATGGGTGCGCGGCAGGCAAGCTGGCACCGGCAGAGATGCGCGCGCCGGCAGAGAGCGCAGCGGGCAGCGTCAGGAGCAGGAAGGCTGCAGGCAGCCAGCGAAGCGGTTTCAGGAGTGGCATGCGGTTTCTCCGGGGCAAAGGATTCCAGCTTAGAATGCAACTATGCCAGCCGCAGCCGACAGTTCGCAATCTCCGTCCGCTCTTCGCGTGGTGCACGCGGTCTGCTCCCATGATTGTCCGGACTCCTGCGCGGTGCAGGTGACGGTGGATGCAGCAGGGCGCGCCGTGCGCGTGGCCGGGGATCCGACGCATCCGATTACGCAGGGATTTCTCTGTGGCAAGGTGGCAAAGTATCTGGACCGGGTCTATTCGCCGGACCGCATCCAGACGCCGCTGCGACGGCGGGCAGGTGTGGCGAAAGGTAGCTCGGGCGCGTCCGCCTTTGAGCCGGTCGGTTGGGACGAGGCACTGGATGCGATTGCTGCGCGACTGGGCAGCATCGCTGCGGAGTTTGGACCGGAGTCGATTCTGCCGTATAGTTACGCCGGCACGATGGGGCTGCTGGGATACGGTTCCATGGACCGGCGGTTTTTTCATCGGCTGGGTGCCTCGCAACTGGATCGAACGATCTGCGCCGAGGCCGGCGGGCAGGCGTGGAATCTGGTGTACGGAAGGAAGATGGGCACCGGCAATGAGGAGTTTGCCGAGTCCCGTCTGATTCTGGCCTGGGGCGCAAATATTCATGGCAACAACATCCACCTGTGGCCGTTTGTGGAGCAGGCGCGACGGCGCGGCGCACGGCTGATTGTGATTGATCCGTATCGCACCCGTACGGCGGCGCTGGCGGACTGGCATATCGCGATTCATCCGGGAAGCGATGCGGCACTGGCCCTGGGCATGATGCATGTGATTGTGCGCGACGGGCTGGAGGATCGGGAGTTTGTTGCAGGGCGTACGCACGGCTTTGCCGCGCTCAAGGAGCGGGTCGCTGCCTATACGCCGGAGCGCGTGGCGGCGTGGACCGGTCTGGATGCGGCCAGTATTGAACGGCTGGCGCGCGAGTATGCGACGACGCGTCCGGCGGCAATCCGGCTGAACTATGGTGTGCAGCGGTCGGAAAACGGCGGCACGGCGGTGCGCGCCATTGCGATGCTGCCGGCGCTGATTGGTGCCTGGCGCGAGCGCGGGGGCGGCGCGCAGCTTTCTCTTTCCGGCAGCTTCCAGTGGGATCGCGCTGCGGTGGAACGTCCGGATCTGATGCTGGCCTCGCCGCTGCGGCGACCGGCACGGGTCGTGAACATGTCCCGGCTGGGCCATGCGCTGACGGAGCTGGGCACGCAGTCCGACGATGGCCCGCGAGTGCATGCGCTGTTTGTCTACAACTCGAATCCTGCGGTGGTGGCACCGAACCAAAGTGCGGTGCGTCGCGGACTGATGCGCCCGGATCTGTTCACCGTGGTGCATGAGCAGTTTTTGACGGACACGACCGACTACGCTGATTTTGTGCTGCCGGCGACGACGTTTCTCGAGCATGAGGATCTGCAGGGAGCCTACGGACATACCTGGGTGCAGCATTCGGCGCAGGCAATTGCTCCGGTCGGTGAGGCGCGATCCAACGTATGGCTGTTTCGGGAGCTGGCAGCTCGAATGGGCTTCGAGGAGCCGTGTTTCCAGGACGATGTGGCGGCGATGATGCAGCAGGCGCTGCGCACGGACGAGGCCGGATACTCGCAGAATCCGGGCATGGAGGCGATCTCGCTGGATGGTCTGCGCGAGGCGGGACATCTGCCGCTGCAAAGCGCAACACCGGGAACATTGTTCTGCGAAGGCAAGCTGGAGACTCCGAGCGGGCGCATCGAGTTCTGGTCGGAGACGCTGGACAAGGCCGGTGCCGATCCGCTGCCGCGCTTTGTGCCGCCAACCGAATCCAGGCACGGCACTGCTTTCAGGCATGGCACTGCGGCAGGGCGGTATCCGCTGGAGCTGCTGGCGCGCAAGGCGGATCACTACATGAACAGCACCTTTGCCAATCTGCCGGGGCATCGGCGGATGGAGGCGCAGACGGGCCAAAGGCTCGAGCTGCATCCGGAGGATGCAGCGGCACGCGGGATTGGCGACGGCGACCGGGTGCGGGTCTGGAATGACCGCGGCTCGATTGAGTTGAGCGCCATGCTGTCGGAGCGCGTCCCGGCGGGCGTGGTGGCAGCGCGACTGGACTGGAACCGGGCAAATGCGCAGGGCGTGGGCATCAACGTGCTGACCAGCGAGCGGCTGACGGATATTGGCTCGGCGCCCACGTTTTATTCGGTGCTGGTCGAGGTGGCAGCCGTGGACCCGGCGGCGGAAGGTCGCTGACGGCGGGGAACCCCGGCTGTGCCCGAAGGATGCGGATGGCCCGAAGGATTCGGATAGCCGGATGCTGCAAAATGGATTTTCTCGCGGGGATCTCGCAGGCTGACGCTTGTCAGCGAGGTGGAGCGTCGGCTAGACTTGCGGGCTGGAAACCTTTTCCCATCCTGGAGTTTCAATGAACTGCTGCCTTCGCAATGCCCTTGCCCTGCTGCCGCTGGCTGCGGCCTCTTTGCTGGTTGCGCAATCGCCGGCTGAGCTGACGATTCATGCCGACCAGAGGCTGCATGCCGTCAGTCCCATGCTGTATGGCTTGATGACCGAGGAGATCAACTATTCCTACGACGGCGGACTGTATGCCGAGATGGTGCGCAACCGGACGCTGCGGGATGAGGGATGGGAGCAGCAGGACTGGACCCTGCTGCAGAATGACAAGGCCGGCGCGTCGATGGAGATGGACCCGAAATCGGGACCGTCCGCTGCGCTGACCAACAGCCTGAAGCTGGAAGTGAAGGCCGCCTCTGCCACCGAACCGGTGGGCGTGCGGAACAATGGATTCTGGGGATACGCACTGCGTCCGAACACGGCATACAGCGCCTCGCTCTATGCCCGCACTGACGCCGATGGCGCAGGACCGCTCAAGGTGAGCCTGGTGAACAACCAGACGGGGCAGTCGGTTGCCAGCGCCAGCATTCCTGCCATGGGCACGGCATGGAAGCAGTACTCCGTGGTGCTGCATACGGGCGCGATGACGGCTTCGGCCAACTATCATCTGGAGCTGACCGTGACCCATCCCGGGACGCTTTGGATGACGCTGGTTTCGGTCTTTCCGCCGACCTACCATGGCCGCGCCAATGGAAACCGCATCGACCTGATGGAGAAGATGGCGGCGATGCATCCGCAGTTTCTGCGCTTCCCCGGCGGCAACTATCTGGAAGGCAATCACCTTGCCGACTGGTATGACTGGAAGAAGACCATTGGCCCGCTGGTGGATCGTCCGACGCATCCCAGTCCGTGGAATTATCACTCCTCCGATGGTCTGGGCCTGCTGGAGTTCTTTGAGTGGTGCGAAGACCTGCATATGAAGCCTGTTCTGGCGGTCTATGCCGGATACTCGCTGGCGCACGAGCATATTGCTCCGGGCAGGGATCTGGCTCCGTATGTGCAGGATGCTCTGGACGAGATTGAGTATGCCACCGGAGGTCCGGAGACGAAGTGGGGCGCGGAGCGTGTTCGGGACGGGCATCCGGCACCCTTTGCGATTCCCTACGTCGAGATCGGCAACGAAGACTGGTTTGACAAGTCCGGCAGCTACGAGGGGCGCTTTGCCCAGTTCTACGATGCCCTGAAGGCGAAGTACCCGGCCATTGAGCTGATTGCAACGGCACCGGTGAAGAGCCGCAGGCCGGACGTGCTGGATGAGCATTTCTACAAAAGTGCCGAGGAGTTTTTTGCCGACACACACCACTACGACACGACCGACCGCAAGGGACCGAAGATTTTTGTGGGCGAGTATGCCACGATGGAAGGCTCGCCGACGGCCGACTTTGGCGCTGCGCTGGGGGATGCCGCATGGCTGACCGGTCTCGAGCGCAACAGCGACGTGGTGGTGATGACCAGCTATGCTCCCATGTTTGTGAATGTGAATCCGGGAGGGATGCAGTGGCATCCGGACCTGATCGGCTATGACGGGCTGAACAGCTATGGATCGCCCAGCTATTACGCGCTGGCAATGTTTGCCGGGCATCTGGGCCAGAGCGTGCCGCAGTCGACGTTGAGCGGGGCCGGCGCGCGGGTCTTCTACTCGGTGACGGAGGACCATGCGCACGTGATTGTGAAGCTGGTGAATGCCGCACCCCAGCCGCAGTCGCTGAGCATCCATCTGGATGGAGCGACGGCGCAGGGCACGGCTGAGCTGCTGCGGCTGCATGCCGATACCACGGCTGCCACCAACTCGATCGCGCATCCGGAGGCGATTGTTCCGGTGCGCAGCAGCATGGCCGTGAGCGGCAACACCCTGCAGCACACCATTCCGGGCTATTCGGTGGAAGTGCTGGAGATTCCCACGCGCTGAAGTTGGCGCGGAGAAAACACCCAGACAGCAGAACGGCCACGGGCATTGCGCTCCGTGGCCGTTCTGCTGCCTGGGAGGGTGCTTCAGCCGTTCAGGGTCTCCTGCAGCTTGTTGATGGTGGCGTTCAGCTCCTTGTCGCTGCGGCGCAACTCGTCAATCTTGGCAATGGAGTGCATGACCGTTGTGTGGTGCTTGCCGCCGAACTGGCGTCCAATCTCCGGC
>JAJZGG010000090.1 GCA_021804965.1 Acidobacteriota bacterium | reverse complement strand
GTGGGCTTGCGGCGTTTGTGGATGCCGAGCATGCGCTGGACCCGATCTATGCGAAGAAGCTGGGCGTGGACACGGACAACCTGCTGATCTCGCAGCCCGACTATGGCGAACAGGCGCTGGAGATTACCGAAGCTCTGGTGCGCTCCGGAGCCATCGACGTGCTGGTGGTGGATTCGGTGGCCGCGCTGGTGCCGAAGGCCGAGCTGGATGGCGAGATGGGCGATTCGCACGTGGGCCTGCAGGCGCGGCTGATGTCGCAGGCGCTGCGCAAGCTGACGGGCACGGTGTCGAAGTCGCGCACCTGCCTGATCTTCATCAACCAGATCCGCGAGAAGATTGGCGTGATGTTCGGCAATCCGGAGACGACGACCGGCGGCCGCGCGCTGAAGTTCTACTCCTCGGTGCGCGTGGATATCCGCAGGATTGCCGCGGTGAAGGAAGGCGACACGGTGGTGGGCTCGCGGACCAAGGTAAAGATCGTGAAGAACAAGGTGGCAGCACCGTTCCGCGAGGCGGAGTTCGACATTCTGTATGGCGAAGGCATCTCGCGTGAAGGCGATGTGCTGGACCTGGGTGTGCTGCACAACCTGGTGGAGAAGTCGGGCGCCTGGTATAGCTATTCCGGAGAGCGCATCGGGCAGGGACGCGAGAATGTGCGCCAGTTCCTGAAGGACAATCCGGAGGTCTTTGCCAAGATGGATGCCCAGGTGCGGCAGAAGCTGGGCATTGGAGCAGGAGCCAAGGCGGAAGTCCCCGCCGTGCCGGAGAACGGTGCAACCGAGGCACAGGCCGTGGTGCGCGGCAAGCGATAGTCCACCTCGTTTCGCATCATGCCCCAGTTGTAAGGTCTTGGATGAAGTTATGTACATGGATGCGCCGCCTTGTCAGGCGGCGCATTGCATTGGAGACGCCTGTGGCGAACGATGCACACAACAATTTGAAGTCAGAGTGTTACGGATACGGTCGCTGGGACGCTTCCTATTGGTTTATCGGCTTGGAACAGGGTCAGAGTCCACTGGAAAATGACGACAGCACGCTCCGTAATCGCGCTTTCCTCGAACTTAATCACGACGGGTTGTGCGATTGTGAGGACTTCCATCGCAAGATTCAGGAATTGAGATGGCATCGCAAATTGCCGAAGGCGAAGCTCCAGCCGACTTGGAGATCGCTGCTACTGTTGCTGAAGAGCTTCGAGGGGAAGCCCTCTGATCTGGAAAGCCTGCGCGAATACCAGCGATGCCGCTGGGGGAAATCCGACGGCGAAACTTGCGTGATTGAGCTTTCCGGTGCCCCCAGTCACAACTTCAAGGGCATTGCTGTGGAAGGTGCGCTTTTGCAAAAACGGCTGCAATTCATGGACAGCAAGATCTCCGCCTGCAAGCCCCGATTCGTTGTGATTTATGGCAAGAGCCAGTGGGATATATGGAAAAAATTCTGGGGTGATCGATTACTTCCAGTGAAAGGCCGAACAGAGATATTTCAACTTGGCCCGACATGGGTAGCGTTTACCAAAAGTCCAACCGCCTTCGGCGTCAGCAACGACCACTGGATCGACCTGGGCAGGCAGTTGGTAGAGCTTTAGCGGTAAAAGGCGCGGCGGATCTTCTGGTCTGTCTTGTACTGGCTGAGCGCGTAGACCGACCAGATGGCAGCTGGAATCCAGCCAATGATCGTCACCTGCAGGATGAGGCAGACAATGCCGGCAAAGGGGCGTCCAATGGTGAAAAACTGCAGCCAGGGAACGAGAATGGCAAGGATCAGTCGCATGGGACACGCTCCGGGAAGGACTCTGCCGGCCAGTGGCAGATGTGCGATTGTACCGTGCTGCGGGCGATGACGAAAAGTTCAGCTTGCCGGGTACGGTCAAGAGGCTGCCCTCTGCGTCCAAAGGATGGGAAGCCCAGACAGGCCGAGGCACCTCGCCGAGATCAGACGGCGTACACTGACTTGCAAGGATTCAGTCCGCAAGCCCGCGACGGGTGCGCAACCCGAGCGGAAGGTAGATAGAGATAGAGACGGGGCGTTGCCGGGGGAATGGGACGCGTCGAGATCGAGTGGGGATGAGCGGAACAATATTGGTGATTGGGGCAGGGCCCTATGGACTTTCGCTGGCGGCGCATCTGCGTGCGCGCGGCGTGGAGCACACGATTGTGGGCCGCTGCATGGATGCCTGGCGGGAGCACATGCCGGCGGCGATGGTTCTGAAGTCCGAGGCATTCTCCTCGGATCTGTATGCGCCGGGACGTGGCTATCGGCTGGAGACCTATTGCCGCGAGCAGGGCTTACCCTACGAGCCGATCGGTCTGCCGGTCAAGCGCAGCATCTTTGCCGACTATGGACGCGCCTTTCAGCAACGGTTTGTCCCGGGGCTGCGCGAGGAGCACGTCACGCATCTGGAGCAGGTGGCGGGAGGATTCCGTGCCACGACCGAAAGCGGCTGGAGCACGGAGGCCAGGCGCGTGGTGCTGGCCGTGGGGCTGCATCCGTTTCCCTATCGGCCACAAGCCATGGAACACCTGTCCCCGGCGGTGGCATCGCACAGTTTTGACCATGGCGACGTGAGCCATTTTCGCGGCAGGCGGGTGATGGTCTGGGGTGCGGGAGCCTCCGCCATCAACCTCGCCATTGACCTGAAGGACAACGGAGCCGAGGTGGAGGTGCTGGCGCGTGCGCCGAAGATCATCTTTCACGATGCCCCGGTGATCCAGCGTCCGCTGCTGGAGCGCATCCGGAACCCGCGTTCGCCGCTGGGGCTGGGCTGGCGTTCGAAGCTGGCAGCCGAGCTGCCGGGAGTCTTCCGCAGGCTGCCGGTGGAGCTGCGGCACCGCGTGGTGGCGCGGCACCTGGGGCCGGCGCCGAACTGGACGACGCGGGAGGACTTTGAGGGACGGATTCCGGCGCGACTGGGGCTGGAGGTTGTCTCCATGGCCGAGCACGACGGCGGCGTGGACGTGGAATGCCAGGCAGCAAATGGCGAGCGGAGCCGGCTGCGCTACGACCATGTGATTGCGGCAACGGGCTTCCGCCCGACGGTGGATCGGCTGGGGCTGCTGGATGCCGGACTGGCGCGATCGATTGCCACGGAGATGGGCTCGCCGAAGCTGGATGGCAACTTCCAATGCTCGGTTCCGGGGCTGTACCTGGTGGGTCTGGCGGCGGCCAACAGCTTTGGTCCGCTGTTTCGCTTTGCCTGCGGCGCGCGCTTTGCCGCACGGCGGCTGAGTTCGCACTTGAGCTAATACACATTCGCGCTGTAGGCTACGAGGCAGGCTGTGACTCATCAGGAAGTTTGAGTCTTCACTCAACATGCGGGTGGATGACAGCCGAGGCTATGGCAACTAAAGTTCAGAAGACGCTTGAACTTCCCCGCGTGAGGTCCTCTGCTGTGAATTCTGTATTGCGCCTGCGAAGCAGTGCGCCCGATCCAGGGCGCACCGGAAATCCATCGAATCCCGACACTGGCCGGAATTTGGCAGCCGAATCCGAGCGCGATGGCCGCAGGCGGAGCGGGATGCTGCCGGCAGTGTTGCTGCTGGCCGGCTACTGCTGGCTGCTGAGCCCCGTCAGCCTGGCCCAGCAAATCGGCGACTCCCCTATGCCCATGATGGGCGCACAGACAGGGGGCTCCAGCGAGAACAGCGGCTCGGCCACGGCCGGGGTCTTTGCCCCCGTACTGGACGCCGAAAAGCGGCCGATTACTGCCGGCGGATTTGTGAAGAGCGGCCCGGTGATCTTTGAAGATATCTCCCAGAAAGCCGGTTTGACCGTCTGGAAGCAGACGATGGGCACGCCGCAAAAGCAGTACATTCTGGAGACAATTGGCTCGGGTGTGGCGCTGCTCGATTACGACCACGATGGCTGGCTGGATATCTACCTGGTGAATGGATCGACCTTTGACGCCGAAACCGGGAAGACCACTCCCCCGCATGCGGCACTGTTCCACAACAACCATGACGGCACCTTTACCAACGTGGCCACGGCTGCGGGGGTGACGAATGATCGCTGGGGCTTTGGCGTGGCCGTGGGCGACTTTGACAATGACGGCTGGCCGGATCTGTACGTGGCAAATTACGGCAAAAACCGTCTCTATCGGAACAACCACGACGGCACCTTTACCGACGTGGCGGAAAAGGCAGGCGTCACGCTGGGCAACTGGTCCACCGGGCCAAGCTTTGGCGACTACGATGGCGACGGCCTGCTAGACATCTTTGTGCCGGGCTATATTCACTGGGACATGCAGCACATGCCAGCCTCCGGATCGCGTGAGGTCGGCTTTGCCTTCTGCCAGTTTCGCGGAGCCAAAACGATGTGCGGACCGCGCGGGCTGCCGGGGGAACCGGACCACCTGTTTCACAACAACGGCGACGGCACCTTTACCGATGTGAGCGTGAAGGCGGGAGTGGAGGACAAGCACCGCTACTACGGATTCTCCTCAACCTTCGTGGATATGAATAACGATGGCAAGGTGGACCTGGTGGTGACCGACGACTCCTCGCCCAACTACCTGTATCTGAACAAGGGGAATGGCACCTTTGAGGACGCCAGTTTTTACAGCGGCTTTGCGCTGAACCAGGACGGACGCGAGACGGCCGGAATGGGCATTGCCGTGGGCGACAGCGCCAATAATGGGCGGCTGGACCTGTACACCACGACCTTCTCCGACGATTACAAGGCACTCTATCGCAACCAGGGCAACTCCAACTTTGTGGACGTGACGCCGCAGATGGGCATGGCCGAGCCGACCTATCCCTTTCTGGGCTGGGGCACGGCATTCTTCGACTATGACAACGATGGCTGGAAGGATCTGATGTTTGTCAGCGGGCATGTCTATCCGCAGGTGGACCAGCATACCTGGGGCACATCCTTTGCCGAGCGTCCGCTGCTGTTTCACAATGAAAATCATGGCCGCAAGTTCGAGATCATGCCGGCGGTGGAGGGTACGGGACTGGCCGATGTGATCCCGGCCCGTGGAGCTGCCTTTGGCGACCTGTTCAACGACGGCAGGATCGATGTGGTGATCAACTGCCTGGACCACACGCCGGTGCTGCTGCAGAATGTAGCCGAGGAGCACAATCACTGGGTTGGGCTGGAGCTGACAGGAACAGGCAAAAGCCCGCGCGACGCCATTGGAGCCACCGTCTGGCTGACGGCCAACGGGATGCGACAGCGCGAGGACGTGATGAGCGGCGGCAGCTTTGAGTCCTCCAATGACGAGCGGGTGCACTTTGGACTGGGCGCAGCCACCACCGTGCAGAAGCTGGAGATTCGCTGGCCCGATGGACACAGACAGACGCTGACCTTGCCATCGGTGGATCGCTTCTTTGCCATTCAGGAAGACAAGGGCATCGTTCCCAGCGTGTATGACCAGATTGCGCTGCAGAAGGCACAGAAGCAGCAGCCGGAGCGCAAAGTGGCCATGCATTCGGGGTTACCGGCCAACAGCCGGAAGGCCGCTTCCGGCACAGTTGCGCATGCCCACTTGAGTGGCGCACAGTAGGGGAACGCGAGTTTGCCTGTGAACTTTGAACCGAGAGCCAGGGAGTGCCATCGACGGTGGCGGTCGGCGCGCCTGACCGGCAGCGTGCTGCTGGCAGCGGTGGCCGTGCTGCTTGGCTCGAGCAGCCTGGCCCAGTCCACCGCTGCGACGCAACCGGAGACTGCAGCGGAGGCCACTGCGCGCCAGGCCCGGCAACAGCAGGCGATGGAGCAGTTCGATGCAGCGCGGAAGGCCTGGAATGCGCGCGTGGCCCCGGGCTATCACTACGCCTTTGGTCAGGATCGGCCATATGCGCCGGGAAATCTGCAGGTGGTGGGCTCCGGATTTCTGCAGCCGGATGCCTTTCCCAGTGCCGAGTACTGCGGCGGTTGCCACCAGCAGGCCTATGAGCAGTGGCGCGAGTCGCTGCATGCCAACGCCTTCCGGTCCCCGTTTTATCGGCGCAGCGTCAATCTGCTGATTCACGACAAAAGCCGCGGGATTGCCTATGCCCGACACTGCGACAGCTGCCATAATCCGGTGGCTGTGCTGGCCGGTGGATTGACCGAGGACTCGCAGGTCAATCGAGCCGGGATCGATGGCGATGGCGTGACCTGCATGACCTGCCATTCGGTGGTGAAAATCGGCGCACCGGAAGGCAACGGACAACTGACGATGGGCGTCCCGTCGGTGATGGTGGACGAGCACGGAAACCGGATTCCAGGGCTGGTTTCCTATGACCAGATTCTGCGCTATCCCAAGCGGCACGCGCAGGCCGTAATGCATGACTTCATGCATACGGCCGAGTTCTGTGCAGCCTGCCACAAGGCGAATCTTCCCGATGAGCTGAACCACTACAAGTTTGTGCGGGCCTTCACGACCTATGACGAGTGGCAGCTTTCCAAGTATTCGCATCGGAATCCGTTGACGTTCTACACCGCCGATCCGGCCACCTGCCAGGGATGCCACATGCAGCGCGGAGCAGCCGGCCTGCACGAGCCGGGAGCCAAGCAGGGGCAGTTTGCCTCGCACCGCTGGCTGGCCGGCAACACGGCGGTGCCGTTCTATTACGGCTATGACAAGCAACTGCAGAAGACGATTGCCTTTCTGCGGTCGGGAAACTATCTGCATGTGGACATCTTTGCCCTGCGTGAGTCCGAGGGCAGCCGACTGATTGCGCCGCTGGGCCGGACGGCCTTCACGCTCAAGGCCGGGCAGACGGTCGAAGCCTGGGTCGTGATCCAGAACAAGGGAATCGGCCACTCCCTGCTGCCGGAGGTGCGCGACCTGTACCAGGCGTGGGTTCACTTCCGGGTGCAGGATGGCGCTGGACAAAACGTGTATGAAAGCGGAGCCATTCGGGCCGACGGCAGCCTTGACCCTTCGGCTCACATCTTCAACAACCGTCCTGTGGATGCGCAGGGCGAATTCGCGGACAACCACGCGGTGTGGAAGATCCACTCCGTCGCCTATGACAACACCATCGAGTCCGGTCGCTCCGTGCTGGTTCGCTATCGCTTTCAGGTTCCCGAGCATGTGCAGGGCAACCTGACGCTGACGGCCGGCGTGGAGTATCGGCACCTGCGGCAGAGCTACCTGAACAGCATCTTTGGCCCGGATCATCCGGCCTATCCCGTGGTGACACTGGCAGGCCAGACGCGGCTGCTGCAGGTGGGCAGAAATCATCCCTCACCACAGCAGCAGGCAGGGCAGCCGACCTGGATGCGCTGGAATAACGCCGGAATTGCGCTGCTCGACCAACTCCAGTACGGTGCAGCCGTGAATGCCTTTGCACACGTGGTGCGGCTCCAGCCGCAGCAGACCGACGGCTACATCAACGTGGCCCTGACGGAGATTGCCTGGGAGAAGTATGCCTCGGCACGCGTCGCGCTGCACAAGGCGCTGGCTATGCATCCGACCGATGCGCGTGCCCTGTTCTATCGCGCACAACTGGAGCGAAGATCCGGGGATCGCGCCGGGGAGATCGCGGATCTGGAGGAGGTGGTGCGGCAATATCCGGATTCGCGCGACGCACGCCGGGAGCTGGGCATTGCCTACTACCAGGAGAATGAGCTGGACAAGGCCATGGCGGACTTTGAGGCGCTGCAGCAGATTGATCCCGATGATCTGGCGGCCCACTACAACCTGTCGATCCTGAACCGCCGGGCCGGAAACCAGGCAGCTGCCGAGGCCGAACAGACCCAGTTTATCGATGAAAAGATTGATCCCGGTGCCCCCACCTATGCGCTGGACTATATCCGGCAGCATCCGGAAATCTCCCTCGAGACGATTCCCTGGCATGTGCATGCCAACGCGCCGGCCGCAGAAGCCAATGCCCCGGCCATGGCCACGCCTGACGGCCAGGAACAGACCATGATGGCGCACGAACAGGCCATGGCGCATACAGCAACCATGCCCGAGGAAAAGCCCATGCCATACGAAGTCTCCATGCCAGTGGACCCGTGCAGCTGGGTGGGTCCAGCCACCGTATCGGCACTGCTGGGCGGCAGCTTCCAGACGGTGCGTCAAAACGGGAGCTGCCTCTTTACCCTGCAGCAGGGCGGCACACGGCGCGCGATGTTGCTGAGTGCTTTTGCGGCCTCACCCAGGGACGGTATGGCAGGCACCTGCAACGGCAGCCCCGAATCCCTGCAGGGATTGGGCAATGCCGCGGACTTCTGCCGTCTGCGCAGCGGCAACGGAGCAGAGATTGTGGGCAATGTTCGGAGCCAGGGCTTCCGCGTACAGGTGACCACGAGCAACCGTCACGATCCGGTGCTGACGCCGGAGGCGATGCGCATGGTGACCGAAGAAGCCGCCGCACAGGTGGCCGGAAACCTCTTCTAGGGCAGACGGACAGCTTCAGGCCGTGAAGGCACCGATGCGGGATTCGGAAGCGGTGAGTGCGTCGCAGGCCCGATCCACGACCTCGTAGTCGCTGTCATGCGTCGCACGGAAGCTGCGAAAGGCCTCTTCGCTGGTCCAGCGATCGATGGTGAGATGGCGGCCCGGGATGTAGGCATCCCGCAGCAGCTCCGTGCCCAGATACTCCGGCGAGCGGGAAAAGAGCGTTGACCATGTGCCACCCGGGGCATAGGCAGCCTCAAAGGCGGAGAGCTTGTCTTCGGCCACGTCGAATTGCCAGACGATGAGGAACATGAGCTTCCTTTCTGGAATCATTATTCCATCGAAGCAGGATGGTCCGAGGCGGAAGCGCGGACAATGTCCCAGCTGCGGCACTGCCTGCGGGAAATCGCTCGCCGGCATTCCCTTTCGGCTCGTGTTGCTGCGCGCGGAACAATACCTGCCTCTGCCGGAACATTTCCTGCGGCGCATGCGTATCGCAGGGCATGAGAATCCATCCCCTTGCCGCAGGCATGCTGCTACTGGCCCTCCCGCTGGCGTCTCCACTGGCGGCGCACGGCCAGAGCCGTGGCGACTGCTCGACCGTGCTGCATGCACCCCTCAACTCCGGTGGCAGCCTGACCATTGATTCCAGCTCGCTCGGCATGACGATTGAGCCGGCAGGCAGTGGCGTCACGCAGGATACGGTGCAGGTCAGCTGTTCGATGGACCGGTCCGATCCACCGCATTCCTTTCAGATGCAGCTCAGCGGTGAGAATGGCAATCTTCACCTGAAGGTCGAGGGCGGCGCGGTGCACCATGGCGATCTGGAGCTGCATATTCTGGTGCCGGAGCGGACAAATCTGCGCGTTCGCATGGCAGCCGGACAGATCACGATCCAGAACGTAAGCGGAGACAAGGACTGCGCCCTGCGGGCCGGGCAGATCACCATCTCCCAGAAGCAGGAGTGGAACTACCGGCTGGTGGATGCCTCGGTGGACATTGGCGAAGTGAATGCCAAGGCCTATGGGCAGGAGATGGGCGGATTCTTCCGTCACTTCCGGGCAGACAGCACCGGAGGCGCCCATGACCTGTATGTCCACGTGGGAACCGGACAGATCGATCTGCTGGGCAGGTCGCATCGCAACGACGGGAAGCAGACCAGCGACTGAGCCGCCACAGATGGCACCGCGCGCCAGCGGGATTGACCCCGAAGGCGCAAGCTGCGAGGATGAGCGGCAGGCGCGGCTGCGCGCCGGGAGATTGCCGCGATGTTTGAGCCGCAAAGTTATGCCGGAGCCCTGGTGTGCATGGGTGTGACCATGCTGTGCTGGGGTTCCTGGGCCAATACCCGGAAGCTGACACCGGGCTTCCGCTTTCCGCTTTTCTACTGGGACTATGTGAGCGGGCTGCTGGCGGCGACACTCGTTCTGGGGCTCACGCTGGGCAGCATGGGCGCAACAGGCCGCTCGCTGACGGACGATCTGGCGCAGGCCGGAGCCGGAAACCTGACGCTGGCCGTGATCAGCGGCGCGGACTTCAACGTGGCCAACCTGCTGCTGGTGGCCGCAATCGAGGTGGCCGGGCTGGCCGTGGCCTTCCCGGTCGGCATCGGACTGGCGCTGGTGGTGGGCGCAGTCTCCAGCTACGTGGTGGCCCCGGCAGGCAATGCCGGAATGCTGTTTGGCGGGGTGGCGCTGGTGGTGGCCGCCATTGTCTGCGATGCCGCCGCCTACCGGTTGCGCGAGCGGGGGAAACTCACCACGACGCGGCGCGGCATCTGGCTCAGCGTGGCCGCAGGACTGCTGATGGGCACCTTCTATCCGCTGGTGGCGCGGGCCATGCAGGGCAGCCATGCGGCCGGCCCCTACAGTGCGTCGATCCTGTTTGCGTTTGGCGTGGCGCTGTGTGCGCTGCCGGTGAACGGAGCACTGATGCGCTGGCCGGTGGATGGCGGCAGGCCGACCACCCTGCGCGCCTACGGGGATGCTCCCATGCGCTGGCATCTGTGGGGTGCGCTGGGCGGCGCGGTCTGGGCGCTGGGAGCCACGCTGAACTTTGTGGCTGCCGAGGCCGGGCGCGTTGGCCCTGCGGTTTCCTATGCGATGGGTCAGGGTGCAACCATGGTGACGGCGGCCTGGGGCGTGTTTGTGTGGCGCGAATTTGCCGGAGCTCCGCGGGCGGCGCGCTGGCTGCTGGCGGCCATGTTTGCCCTGTTTCTGGCCGGATTGACGCTGGTGGCGCTGGCACCGCTGCACTAGGGCCTGTTAACACTTCTGGGATGGTGGCGACGGGAGGCCATTTTGCCCAGATCAAGGAGTGAGGAGTGACAGATATCGGGTATATCTTAGCGACGAGCGACGCAGAGATGGGGAAAATGGCCCCCGTCCCTTCGGGTTGCGGGGAAAATCCG
>JAJZGG010000089.1 GCA_021804965.1 Acidobacteriota bacterium | reverse complement strand
GCCAACGGCACCAATGACGTGGTCACCTCGGCACTCAGCTACATTCCGGAGATGGTCTGGAACGACGATTCCTCCGGCTACATCGCATCCGGCGGCGGCGGCGTCAGCGGCGACTTCACCAAGCCCACCTGGCAGACCGGCGTTCCCGGTATTCCCAGCGACGGGCAGCGCGACGTTCCGGATATCTCGCTCGATGCCTCCAACAATCACGATGCCTACCTGCTTTGCACCAGCGACCAGTCCAACTGGAATACGCAGAGCAATCCGCCGCAGACCTCCAGCTGCACCAGCGGTTTCCGCGACGCCAGCACGCAGGACCTGACGGCTGCCGGCGGCACCAGCTTCTCCACGCCGATCATGGCCGGCATGCTTGCCCTGATCAACCAGAAGGTGAATGCCACCAGCGGACAGGGCAACATCAATCCCACGCTGTATACGCTGGCCGCCAACCCCACGACGTACTCGACCGTCTTCCATGACATCACCACCGGCGGCAACAACTGCCAGGCAGCCGGATCCACCGTCTGCGCCGGCAGCGCGCTCACGCAGTACATGTCCGGCGTGGGCTACGATCTGGCCAGCGGCCTGGGCAGCTTTGACCTGAATGCGCTGGCATCGGCCTGGCCTGCCTCCACCGGGACCTCGCTGACCTCCACCACGACCACCATCACGCCCTCCACCTCCACGCCGAATATCGGCCAGAACGTCACCTTCACCATCGGGGTGTCATCGACCAGCGGCGTGCCCACCGGCAATGTCACCATCACCGTGGACGGCGTGGCGCAGACTCCAGCGCTCACGCTGACCAACGGCTCGGTGACGTATACAACCAGCTTTGCCGCGCCCGGCGGCCACACGGTGCAGGCCAGCTACACCGGCGACTCCACCTATGCTGCCTCCAGCGCCACCAGCAGCATCACGGCAGCCGTCATCTCCACCGGCATCGGCACCTTCACGATCGTCGGCACCAACATCACCGTTACCGACGGCAACAAGGGCAGCTCCACTCTCACGATCACCCCGTCCGGAGGCTACTCCGGCAACGTGGTCATCAGTGTTGCCCCCACCGGCAGCAACGCGAGCAATTTGTCCAGCGCCTGCTTCCAGGTGACCACCATCCCGGTGGCCCCCACCGGAACCACCGATGGCACCTTCTCGGTGGATACCAACGCCCAGAACTGCGTGAACACCAACGGTCAGTACCGGAACTTCCCGGGTGTCCGTCCGACGCAGCGGCCAGGTAACTCCCGCGCACCCATTGCGGCAGCCACCCTGCTGGGCGGGCTGCTGATGGCCGGTCTCTTCGGTCGCAAGTCCCGCATGCTGCGCGGCCTGGCGATGGTCATCCTGCTGGTCAGCTTTGGATGGGGCCTGAGCGGCTGCGGAAGCAGTACCGTCAATGGCACCTGCACGGGCTATGGCTATGGTTACGGGTACGGTTACAGCAGCTCCTACTGCCCCGTCACCCCGACCAATCCACCCACCGGCACCTATTCCCTGACCGTGACTGCGCAGGACAGCAAGACTGCCAGCATTGCGGCCACCACCACAGTCACGCTGAAGATCAACTAAGCGCAGACACACACCAACAAGCGGCAGGGCGGTTGCACCGGCAACTTCCCTGCCGCTTTTCTTTTGGCGTGGCGCATTGACCCCTGCCGCACCGGCCCCCTACACTGGCTTCAGAAGGTCCCATGTGCCAGTGCAGCTATAACTCGGAGAATATGGAGGCCGCCCGGCATCGCAGAATCGGTTTGCTCCTCGGAGCCATCACCGCCGTGCTGGGACTCATTCCGATGATGTTTCCCGACTGGGTTCACTCCCTGGCCATGAGCAATGGCCACATCGGATGGAGTCAACTCCGTTGGGCGATGATCGGCACGCAGGTGGTGCTGATCGTTCTGGCGCTGCGACAGCTTTCGCTGGCCCGCCAACTCTCGTCCACCTGCCGCTGACGGCTCAGTTCTGGTTCAGGCTACCCTGATGCCGCACGTCCGCGCCCTGCACCCAGAAGATCACATCCTCGGCGATATTGGTCGCGTGATCGGCCACCCGCTCCAGACTGCGGCAGACCATCAGCGCCGTCAGCGCCTGCGGGGCATGCTGGCTTTCGGCAGCCATCAGCGCGGAGAGCGCGCTGTGCGCCGCACGATTGATTCCGTCCACGGCATCGTCCATGCTGAGCACGGCCCGTGCCAGCTCCGCATCGGCCTCAATAAACGCCTGCAGCGCGCGACGCACCATGTTGGAGGCCAGTGCGGCCATGCGTGGAATATCCACCGGCAGCTCAATGCTGGCCATGTGCTCCATCACGCGCACCCGGTCGCTGATGCTCTTGGCGGCATCGCCCACCCGCTCCACATCGGAGTTGATCTTGATGACGGCCAGAATGAAGCGCAGATCGATGGCCATCGGCTGCTCCATGGCCAGAATGTCGAGCGCGGCCTGGTCAATCTCCCGCTCCATGCGGTTGATCGCCTGCTCGCTGCGGTCCACCAGATCGCAGATGGTCAGATCCCGCGCACGATAGGACTCAATGGCGCGCTGAATCTGCTGCTCGGCCAATCCTGCCATCACGAGCAGCTTTTCCTTCAGCTCGTCCAGACTCTGCTGGAATCGGATGCGGGTCATACTGTCATCCTTCCTAACCGAAGCGCCCGGTAATGTAATCTTCGGTACGCTTGTCGCTGGGGTTGGTAAAGATCTTGTGCGTGGAGTCGAACTCAACCAGCCGTCCATTGAGAAAGAATCCCGTCTTTTCCGCCACGCGCGCCGCCTGCTGCATGTTGTGCGTCACAATGACGATGGTGTACTGGCTCTTGAGCTGGAAGATCAGGTCCTCGATCTTCGACGTGGAGACCGGGTCCAGTGCCGAGGCCGGCTCATCCATCAGCAGCACCTCCGGATCGACGGCGAGCGCGCGGGCAATGCACATGCGCTGCTGCTGCCCGCCGGAGAGGCTGGCTCCGGACTTCTTCTTCAGATCGTCCTTGACCTCATCCCACAGCGCGGCGCTGCGCAGCGAGCGCTCCACAATCTCATCCAGCTCCCGGCGATTGCGATAGCCGTTCAGCTTCAGTCCGCTGCACACGTTGTCATAGATGGACATGGTGGGAAAGGGATTGGGCCGCTGGAAGACCATGCCGACGCGCCGGCGAATCTCGACCGGGGAGATGTCGTTGTAGATGTCCAGATCGCCGATGCGCACCGTGCCCGTTACGCGCGCAATCGGATTCGTCTCATGCATGCGGTTCAGGCAGCGAACAAAGGTGCTTTTGCCGCAGCCGGAGGGACCGATCAGCGCGGTGGCATGATTGGCCGGAATATTCAGCTCGATATCCTGCAGCGTATGGGTTGCTCCATACCAGGCATTCAGAGCCTTCACTTCAATCGCAACACCCACTAACTTGCTCCCTTCAGCGTTCCGCGGCTGGTGAAGAACCGAACCAGCGACACGGCAATCACGATCAGCGCAATCAGGACCAGTGATCCGGCCCATGCCTGTCGGTGTTGATCATCGTAGGGGGAAATGGCGTAGTTATAAATCTGCAGCGGCAGCGCGGAGATCTCATGGTTCAGCGTCACGCTCCAGAACTGGTTGCCCAGCGCGGTAAACAACAGCGGAGCCGTCTCGCCTGCCACACGCGCAAAGGCCAGCATGCAGCCGGTGATCACGCCGGGCGAGGCCGTCTTCAGCGTGATGGAGAGCACGGAGCGCCAGTTGGGCACGCCCAGTCCCAGTGCGGCCTCCCGCACCGAGTGCGGCACCATCAGCAGCATCTCCTCGGTGGTGCGGGTCACGGTGGGAATCATCATGATGCCCAGCGCCACGCCGCCGGCAAAGGCCGAAAAGTGGTGCATCGGCACCACAATCAGGGAGAACGCCGCAATGCCCATCACGATCGAAGGCACGCCGTTCAGCACGTCCGCCGTGAAGCGGATCGCATTGGCCAGCTTGGTGCCACGGCCAAACTCCGCCAGATAGATGCCGCCACCAATGCCGATGGGAATGCCGAAGAAGCTGGCCACGCCCAGCACCACCGCCGAGCCGACGATGGCATTGGCCATGCCGCCGCCAACCTCACCCTCCGGCTTGGGAATCTGCGTGAAGAAGGCCAGATTCAGCGAGCTTGCGCCCTTGTAAATCAGATAGACGAAGATGGCCACCAGCGGAGCCACCACCAGCAGCGTGGCCAGTATGGCCAGCGACGTCGCCAGATGATCCTTGACGGTTCGCCAGGCGGAGTACAGATTTTGCCGGGGACGTGCTGCCATGCGCTCTCCTTATTGCACGCGGGCCGGCGCGCCGCGTGTGACTGCCCACACCAGAAGGCGTGCGCAGGCGTTGACGATGATGGTGACCAGAAACAGCGCCAGACCGACCTCGATCAGCGCGCTGCGATGCATGTCACTGGTGGCTTCGCTGAACTCGTTGGCAATCACCGAGGCCATGGAATGGCCCATGGACAGCAGCGACAGATGGATCTCCGGGGAGTTGCCGATCACCATG
The DNA here is from genome assembly GCA_021804965.1 of Acidobacteriota bacterium. Taxonomy (GTDB): domain Bacteria; phylum Acidobacteriota; class Terriglobia; order Terriglobales; family Acidobacteriaceae; genus Acidicapsa. Next base: position 6,332 of record JAJZGG010000089.1, on the reverse strand, counting down.
GCCACGGCCATCGTCTCTCCCAGCGCGCGGCCCAGTCCCAGGATGATGGAGCCGACGATGCCGATCCGGGCATTGCGCAGCACGGCCATGCGGATCATCTCCCAGCGGGTGGCTCCCAGCGCCAGCGCCGCTTCCCGCTGGCTGTTCGGCACCGCGCTCATCACCTCGCGGGTCAGCGCGGCAATAATCGGCAGGATCATGATGGCCAGAATGGCACCGGCACCCAGCAGTCCCAGCCCCAGATTCACGCCGCCAAACAGTCCGTTGTCGCCGAAAAGGTGCGTCCAGCCAAGCAGCTTTTCCAGCACTGGAAGCTGGAAGATCCGGATGAAGATCGGATTGATATTGTCCCGCAGCAGCGGCACCAGCACAAAGATGGCCCACAGGCCGTAGACCACGCTGGGAATGGCCGCCAGCAGTTCCGTGAAGAACGAGAGCGGCGAGCGCAGCCAGCGCGGACACATCTCCGTGAGGAAGATGGCCAGCCCAATGGCCAGCGGAACCGCGATGCACAGCGCCACCAGCGACGTGATCAGCGTGCCATACACAAACGGCAGCGCATAGAAGACGCCATTGACCGGATCCCAGAACAGCGGCAGATGGGTGATGGGATCCACGTTGTAGTGGTAGAAGAACGACAGGCCAAAGGCGTGCCAGCTCGGGCGCGACTGCGTGATCAGCTCCGTGGCAATCAGCGCCACCAGCGCAAAGATGACCAGCGCACACAGCAGCATAATGCCGGCAAAGATGCGATCCGAAACGCTCGAGCTCCCCCGCGAAAGCAGGTAGCGGCGAACTGCGGAGATGGGCTGCTCAGCCTGCGACAAAGGCTGTTCGGCGGCAGGCACCGCAATCCGGATCGGTGCGCTGCCTTCCGGATTCCCAGCTGCTGGATTGGGCACGTGCAGATTCGACATGATCGGCCAATATCACCCTACCGAAGGATGATGAAAGGAGTGTTAAAACCATGCAAAACAAAGAACATAATCCGGCACCGCCACGCAGCAAAGGGCCCGCACCGAAGTGCGGGCCCTTTGGCAACCCCGTTGATAATACTTGGGTTCCAGCCTACTGCAGGGTGTAGACGACCTTCAGAACCTTGTCCTTCACGTTCTGCGGCAGCGGCGCATAGTAGAGCCCGGAAACCTCATCTTCACCGGACTTGACCATCCAGCTCAGGAAGTCCTTCAGCACGCGCCCCTTGGCCGCATCCTGCGCCTGCACCGGAACCAGCATCCAGGAGAAGCTGGAGATCGGATAGGCCGTTGCGCCCGGCGCGTTCGTAATCGAGACGCGGAAGTCAGCCGGCATGCTCTTCGAGCTGGCCGCAGCTTCCGTCACGCCCGCAATCGAAGCCGTGATCCACTTGCCTGCGGCATTCTTCACCGCACCGAAGGAGATGTGGTTCTGCAGCGCGTAGGTGAGTTCCACATAGCCGATGGAGCCGGGAAGCTGACGCACCAGACCGGTCACGCCTTCGCTGCCCTTGCCACCGATGCCCTTGGGCCAGTTCAGCGAGGTGCCCACGCCAGGGCCGCTGGCCCAGGTCTTGCTCACCTTGCTCAGATAGTCGGCAAAGATGAAGGTGGTGCCGCTGCCATCGGCGCGGTGAACCACATTGATGGCCATATCCGGCAGGCTCACACCGGGGTTTTCCGCAGCAATGCGGGAATCATTCCACTTGGCAATCTTGCCCATGTAGATATCGGCAAGCGTCTCTCCGGAGAAGCGCAGAGTCTTCACACCGGGCACGTTGAAGACAGGAACCACCGCGCCCAGAACCACCGGAATATGCACCAGCTTCACCTTGGACTTGGCCAGCTGAGCGTCGGTCATGGGACCATCGCTGGCGCCAAAGTCAACCAGGCCGTTGGAAACCTGCTGGATGCCGCCACCCGATCCGATGGACTGGTAGTTGATCTGCACTCCGGGATGCGCATTGCTGTACTCACTGAACCACTTGGCAAAGATCGGGTAATCGAAGGTGGACCCTGCACCGGTCAGATGCTGCGCCGAGGCGTACTGCGCGCCGGCAACGAGGGCGACGCAGGCCATCAGGGCTGCGGAAAGAAAGCTGCGCTTGTTCACACGTGCTCCTATGCGGAAAGTCTTCCAACTCCATTCTGGAACAGGATTGTTACGGAGAGTTGAATCCGGATGAATAGGACGTTATTTTTCAGCCCTATACCAGCTCAGACAGCCACCCGATGCTTTCGGTCAGGCCGCAGGAGACGGCTGGGAGGGCGCTGCCTCGGCTGGAGCCACAATCGGCAGCGTGAAGTGGAAGGCTGTTCCCTGCCCCAGCTCGCTCTCCGCCCAGATGGTGCCACCGTGGATCTGCAGAATATGCTTGACGATCGCCAATCCCAACCCGGTGCCGCCGGACTCGCGCGATCTGGCCTTGTCCACCCGGTAGAAGCGCTCAAAGATGCGCTCCAGATGCTCGGAGGCAATGCCCGGGCCAAAGTCGCGCACGCAGAACTCCACCTGGTTGCCGGAGCGAGTGGCCGAGACCAGAATCCGCGGACTGGATCGCGCGTACTTCATCGCATTCTCAATCAGATTGCCGAAGACCTGGGTCAGGGCATACTCGTCGGCGCAGACCATGTCCTCGACCAAAGTGCCGGTCTCCAGCGCAATGCCGGACTCCACGGCAATCCCGGCCAGCGACTCCACCGCATCGGTCACCAGCTGGTCGGCGCGGATCCGCTGCGGATGCAGCTGATAGTCCTTGCTTTCAATGCTGGCCAGCTCCAGCAGATCCTCCGTCAGCCGGTTCATCCGCTGCGCATTCTTCAGAATGATGGCCAGAAACTCGCGCGTGGTCTCCGGCTTGGGCAGCTCATCCTCCAGCAGCGTTTCCACATAGCCGGAGATCGAGGTCAGCGGCGTGCGCAGCTCGTGGCTCACGTTGGCAATAAACTCGCGGCGCGACTTCTCCGCCGACTCCACCGCCGTCACATCATGCAGCACTACCACCGCACCGCCGCCCGGCGTGGGCGCTGCATTCACCTCAAAGATGCGCCCCGGCACAAAGGCAATCGCACGGCCTGTGGTCACCTCGCGCCTTCCCAGCGCACCCTCCACGCACCGCAGCACATCCGGGTCACGGATGGCCGAGGCCAGCCCGATGCCTTCCCGAATGAACGTCCCGGCATAGCGCTGCATCACCGTGTTGGACCAGCTCACGCGGCGGTCGCAACTGATGGCGACCACGGCCTCCTGCATCGAATCCAGCAGCGCCGCCAGCTCACGACGCCGATTGTCCAGCTCGGCAAAGCTCGACTCCAGACGCGCCGCACTCACGTTCAGCGCCTGGGCCATCATCGTCAGCTCATCGTTTTCCCGGTCATCCAACCGCGCGTCCAGATGCCCTTCCGCAATCTGCAGGGCAAAGTCCGCCATGCGCCGCAGACGCATGGAGATGCTGCGGGAAAACCAGGCCGCCAGCAGCAAAGCCAGCAGCAGCGCAGCCACACCGGAGAATAACGCCTCCTGCCCGACCACATGCTGCGGTCGCTGCGCCGCGTTGCGCACAATGCGATGAAAGAGAATCTCAATGATGACGGCGTGGAAGACGAGCAGCAGCGCAAAGAGACCCAGTAGCTTGGAAAATACCTTGCGTTTCACGCTCTGTCTCCACTCTGCAACCGAACTGCCGCCGGGCCGGACTGCCTACTGGCCCTTGGGCAGTTCAAATCGATAGCCGGCTCCGCGCACAGTCTTCAGGTAGCGCGGATTCTCCGCATCCAGTTCAATCTTTTCACGAATGCGCCGCACATAGACATCCACCGAGCGGGGAGTCACGAAACGCGCATCGCCCCACACTGCATCCAGCAGGTGATCGCGACTGAAGACCCGGCCCGGATGCCGCGCCAGATAATCCAGCAGGCGGAACTCGGTGGCCGTCGTGGTCGTCAGCGTCCCGCGCACATGCAGCTGCATCGCATTGGCGTCGATCTCAATCTCGTCAAAGCGCAGCACAGACACATTCGACGGGCGCTCGAAGCGGCGAATCACGGCCTTCACCCTGGCCAGCAGCTCGCGCGTGGAAAAGGGCTTGGTGATGTAATCATCCGCACCCAGTTCCAGCCCCAGCACGCGATCGTTTTCCGCAGCCCTCGCCGTCACAAAGATGATCGGAACCGTGGCCAGCATGCTGTGGTTGCGCAGCCTGCGACACACGTCCAGCCCATCGCCGCCCGGAACCATGATGTCCAGCAGAAACAGTGCGGGGATATTCCGTTCGGCTTCCGGAATCAGATGCGTGGGGGATGCAAAAACCCGCGGCGCGTAACCGGCGGCTTCCAGATGATGCTGCATCAAGCGGGAGATATCGGCGTCGTCTTCAAGCACAAAAATCGTCTGGCTCAAATGCACTTCCCTGCCCTCAGGATTCGCTGCGGCAACTTACAGCCAAAACGATGCCGGATCAGCTACTACCAGCCTAGACCAGTTCAAATCCCGAATTGCAAATCTACGATGAATTTGTAACATACTGTTCGCACGCTGTTCATGCAGCGATACGGTATCCTGAACCTGCAGGCACAGTGCGCGCGCAATCCACGCCCTGAAAACGGGTCGCATCCGCCAGACGGATTCCGATATGCCTGAAAGGAGTCTTGTGACACTGATTCTGCTGCTGGTCGGCTTAATCGTCGGAATTGCCTCCGGAATCATCGGCATCGGCGGAGGCATATTCTTCATCCCGATCCTGGTCTTCTTCTTCCACATGGACCAGCACAAGGCCCAGGGAACATCCTTGGCGGCACTGCTGCTTCCGGTGGGCATCTTTGCCTTCTGGACCTACTATCGGGATGGCAATGCCGACCTGAAGGTGGGTCTGTTGCTGGCGGCTGGCTTTACCGTGGGCGGACTGGCCGGCGGCTGGATCGCGCAGACCATTCCCGACTTTGCCCTGCGCCGGGTCTTTGCCATCATCCTCATTGCATTGGGCGTCAAGATGCTGCTGCAACGCTAAAGACCCTTCCGTAGACCCGATCGGCAACCAGACCGGCGCACCGTTCAGCCCTAAGCCCGAACGGTGCCGTAGTGCTCCACGACGTAGCGGTCCAGAATCGCCTTGAACTCGTTCACGATATTGTCCCCGCGCAGCGTCGTAAACAGCTTCCCGTCCACATAGACCGGTGCCTTCGGCTCCTCAAAGGTACCCGGCAGGCTGATGCCCAGGTTGGCGTGCTTCGATTCTCCCGGTCCGTTCACCACGCAGCCCATCACGGCCAGCTTCAGCTCCTCCACGCCCGGATACTGCTTGCGCCACTCCGGCATCGAGGCCCGCAGATAGCCCTGAATCTGCTCAGCCAGCTCCTGGAAGTAGGTGCTGGTCGTCCGTCCGCAGCCGGGGCAGCTCGTCACCTGCGGCATAAAGCTGCGAATACCGAGCGACTGCAGAATCTGCTGCGCCACGTGAACTTCCTCGGTACGCGCCCCGCCCGGAGCAGGCGTCAGGCTCACGCGAATCGTATCGCCAATGCCGGCCAGCAGCAGCGGAGCCAGTCCCGCAGCCGAGGCCACAATCCCCTTCGAGCCCATGCCGGCCTCGGTCAGGCCCAGATGCAGCGCATAGTCGCAGCGCGCAGCCAGGTTGGTGTACACATCGATCAGGTCGCGCACTCCGCTCACCTTGGCCGAGAGGATGATCTGGTCCCGGCGCAGTCCATAGCGCTCGGCAGCGGCAGCGTTGTCCAGTGCAGAGACCACCATCGCCTCCATCATCACTTCCCGCGCAGGCTTTGGCGTGGCGCTCCGGTTGTTCTCGTCCATCATGCGCGTCAGCAGTGCCTGGTCCAGCGAGCCCCAGTTCACACCAATCCGCACCGGCTTCTGGTAGCGCACCGCAACCTCCACCATGGTGCGGAAGTTGTCATCATCCTTGCGGCCAATCGAGACGTTGCCGGGGTTGATGCGGTACTTGGCCAGCATCTCCGCGCAGCCGGGAAACTTCGTCAACAGCAGATGCCCGTTGTAGTGGAAGTCGCCCACGATGGGCACGTTAATGCCGCGCTGCGCCAGCCCTTCCACAATCCGGGGCACAGCCGCTGCCGCATCCTCATTGTTCACGGTCACGCGCACAATCTCGGAGCCGGCCAGCGCCAGCGCCTCCACCTGATCGATGGTTGCGGCAACATCGGCTGTATCCGTGTTGGTCATCGACTGCACGACGACCGGGACTTCCCAGCCGACACGAACGGAGCCTACCTTGACGGTAACGGACTTGCGACGCTGAATCTCTGCCATACTTCTCTGAGTTTACCTGTTCTCTTTGCCGGCTGTCATGAACCGCCGCAGGCCATTTGCAGCCGGATGCCTCG
>JAJZGG010000088.1 GCA_021804965.1 Acidobacteriota bacterium | reverse complement strand
GCCTGCTGGTAGAGATTGTCAATCGAGCCGAAGGAGCCGCTGACAATGTCCTCCAGGCTGGCCAGCCCCTTGCTGATGCCCTTTTCGCCCACCTCAAGGAGCTGGGATTCGGCGGCATTGAGCACGTCGAGGGCCGATTCGCTCTGGTCTGCAGCGCGGGCAATGGCCGCCGAGCAGATGAGCATGAGCTGCCGGAGCAGGCTCTTGTCCTTGACGATCCGGATGTACTCCTCGAGGATGGGCCGGCGCGGCAGCCCTTCGGTGAGTGAGGCCAGGTAGGCGACGCCGCCGACGCTTTCGACCTCCTTGTTGCGGCCAAGCATCTCGGCGAGGGTGACCAGGTCGATGGCATGGCCTTCGGCGCTGAGCTCGGCCATGCGCAGGAAGATGCGCTGGTGGGAATCGAGCGAGAAATCCTCGGCAACCAGCTTCTCCTGGGCCTCGGCCAGCAGGGCGTTGTCGAGCAGGATGGCACCGAGAATGGTCCGTTCGGCGTCTGCATTGGAGGGCAGTCCGGCGTCGAGGGTGAAGCTGGAGGCAGCGGCCATGATGAATTCAAGTCTAATGCGGGAGCAGAGCCGGACGGCAGCCGAGTGAGGCGGCAAATGGGGCGCAGGCTGTGGGCGGATGTGGAAGCTCTGGAAAAGCGGTCCCGTAGCGGCCGGTTTTCATCCTCGCGGCCAGTTTTCATGCTCGCGGCCAGTTTTCATACTCGCTACCGGCAACCCCGGTAAAATCGTCCAAGAGGGATGAGTATGAAGCGTTTTGCCTGGATTGCAGCATTTGCCGTAGTTTCCCCATGCCTGACAGCGTTGGCCATGCCCGGAAGTGGCCTGGGGACCAGTACCATGGGTTCCGGCTCATTGGGTGCCGGCCTGATGCCGGGACAAGCCGCAGCCGATGCCGCCGGCAGAACGGTCAACCGCGGCGAAGCTTCCACGGATTCGCCTGCCGTGCATGAGCTGCAGCTGGTCGAGGACAAGTGGTCGGAGGCCTTCAACCAGCGGGATCAGTATGGGCTGGAGCTGGTGCTGGCGCCGCTCTACATGGACGTCTCGCAGAGCGGAGTCTTCAGCACGCGAAACCAGCAGATTGCCAACCTGATTACGAACGACGACCGGACGGCGGCCATGGAGCAGCGGGTGCTTGCGGCGCGGGTGCTGGGGGATGTGGCCATTGCCACGGGCACCTACACCTATCGGCACAAGGGCAGCAGCGGCGAGATGCTGGACAAGGGCGTGTTTACCCACGTCTTCGAGCGGCAGCACGGTCAGTGGATGTGCATCAGCTCGCAGGAGACGGTCGTGGCCAGCGAGTCCGGCTCGGCCAAGCCTGCCAAGAAGAGCAAGGGCCACTCCCAGGCAGAGATGCCGTTCCATATCCCGTTCTTTACCAAAGGCAGCCAGAACAACCAGTAGGCCGGTCCGCGGCTCAGCAAAAGACGGCTACTGCGTGGCGCTGTCTGCGGCCTGCCCGTGAGGCAGGCGCAGATGCGGTGCGTTGGGCGCAGCCGGTGCCGGAGCAGGCAGCGCCGGACGTGGCGGAGCCGCAGGACCCCGGGTCAGGTGCAGGTCGGCATTGGTGGTGGTCAGCTGGATGGCTGCGCCGCCCTTGCCGATCTGCCCGTGCACGGACTTGTTCTGGTCGCCGGCGATGGTGAGCGGGAAGTCGGAGATGATGTCTCCATTGTGGGTTTCTCCGCTGACCTGATAGCCGAAGCCGGGCGGCAGGGAGAGCTCAATATCACCCTTGTTGTTGCGAACCTGGACCGGGAACTGGCCGGCGAGGCTCAGATCGACGGTGCCGTCACTGTCGGTGATGTCGACCGGGCCAAAGACCTGGTTCAGCTCAATGTCCTTGGAGCGGGTGGTGAGCCGCAGCGCGCCGAGGGTCTGGGTGGCGTGGAGCGAGTCCAGATCCATGGACAGATCGCCGGGCAGGCCGCCGTCCAGGGAAAGATCGGTGCGCGTGGAGTGGAAGTGGACCGCCTGCGCGACGCGCTCCAGATGAATGTCGCCGGTAAAGTCGCCGTTGAGCCGGACCTGGCCGCGAATGTCGGAGAGGGTGACGTCGTCGCCGAGTCCGTCGGCGCTGAAATCGCCGTCGATCTGGTGGGCGGAGACGCTGCCGCCCTTGCCGACCAGATGCTCGTGCACGGCGCCGCCGATCGAGGCCGCCTGAAAGTCGCCGTGGCTGACAGTGGCATCGACGCTGCCGGTGATGCCGGTGATGGCGACGTCGCCGTGGGCGGTGTTCACCTGCACGGAGGACGTGCGGGGCAGGGTGATGGTGAGGTTGGAGCGGAGATTGTCGGCCGGGTCCACAAGAATGGTGGCCGCGCTGCCGGTGACGACGATGCGTGGGCGATGCGTGACGAAGAGCTTGCTGGCGTTGTCGTCACTGCCGCCGTAGACGGTGGCGTGGGAGATGACCGAGATCTGGTTGGTGTCGCCGGTGGCAATCTGGACATCGCCGCGGGGGTCCTGAATCTGGACCTGAAGCATGGCAGCGGCCGGCACGGAGGCGGTCACCGGCTCCATATCCCGGGTATGCTGCGGCCCCTGAAAGGCGCTGAAGAAGTCGTCGCCGGAGTCGGTTTGCCACTGGAAGGGTGCCCAGTCGCTGGACCAGTGCCCGGCGATGGTGCCCAGGAGGAGCAGCAGCACGACCAGGCCGATGTAGCCCCCGAAGGAACGCGGGGATGCCGTGCCGGAACGGGCATCGAGAAACCACTCGATGAGCGCGGCAACGCCGAGGACGATGAGCAGCACCGGCCACCAGTGACCGTACCAACCCCAGAAGCCGTCTGCGGGAAGGCGGCCGGTGACCAGCAGCAGGGAGACGATGCCGATGGCGATGAGCAGAATGGGTCCGACGATGGAGGGCCGGCGCAGGGCGCGGCGCTGGGCACGCAGAATCTGCTGCTGGGCGCGCCATGCCTGGCGCTGCTGATCCCGCTGGAAGCGCCACCAGTGGCGGGGATCTCCTCCATAGGGAGGCTGATTGGGCGGGAATGGTCCGGGGTTGCTCATTGGTGCGGCTCCTCTCCCTCACGCTCGCCGTCCTGCGACCAGCGGGAGGCCGGTGCGGCCGGAGTTTCCGGGGCTGCAGGCGCAAGCGCGGTCCAGGGGCTGACGGGGACGATGCTGCCGGCATCGGGCGCAGGCTGGCTGGGCTGCGTTGCGGAAGTGGCCGGGCCGGTCTGGCCATAGTTTGGCTGGCCGGCAACGGGCTGGCCGGGATTGGGGTAGCCGGCATTCGGATAACCCGGGTACCCGGCATTCGGATACCCTGAATAGCCGGTGTAGGGGTCGGCGGCGAGCGTGGCCATCGCGGCGCGTTCGGCCAGCATCATGACGCCCAGCAGGATCAGGTAAAGCGGCCAGGCATGATCCCAGGAAAGGATGCCGATCTGGTCCAGCAGGGCGATGATGCCGGTGAGCAGCAGCAGGGCCGGCCAGCGCAGACGACGGAGGATGAGAACGCGGTTCCAGTCACTCATGAACGTGGACCTCCAATTCCAGTACGGCGGATGATGAGCCAGACACCCATGCCGATGAGCAGCAGCGGCCAGGCAAAGCGCATGATGCCGGGGACGAATCCCATGCTGTGCAGCAGAAAGAGAATGCCGAGGGCGATGAGCACAATGGCGCCGGTGGGCACAGTGTGCAGGCCGTTAACCGGCGGTAGCGGATTGCCAAGAGTGGGATCGACCCAGGGCGGGGTGCTGCCGGTGTAGGGCTCGGAGAATGGCGGCGCGCCGGGAACGGTGGAGCCGGGAACGGTAGAGCCTGGAACGGTGGAGCCTGGACCTGCGGGGCCGGATGAGGCTGACGGCGGCGCGTACGGTGCTCCGGCGTAGGGCGCACCGTAGGGCGCGGCCGGCGGAACCGGCGTGCCGGCAGCCGGGCCGCGCTGCGCGGCGGACGAGTGGCTGCCGAAGTTGAGCCAGCTGCCCATCTCATTCAGGCCGAAGGGATCGGGCAGCGGCAGACCGTCGCGGCGGGCGCGGGCCGTGTGAAAGGCCTCAAAGGACTGGTAGACGATCCAGGCGGCGATGAAGATGCCGACGATGTCGTAGCGGTCGGTGAGCGTGACCAGCACGGCAAAGATGAGGACGTGGACCATTCCCTTGAAGAACTGCCCGTTGTACATGGCTCCCACGCCGGGCAGCAGGCCAAGGAATGCAGCCAGGCCGGGATTGGGACCGGTCGGCGGCGGTGGATAGGGCATGGGCGGAACGGCTCCGGCCGTGGCGCGGCAGGTGGCACAGAAGACCTGTCCGGCGGGAGTGCGTTCGGTGCAGGCGTCGCAGAGGGCTTTGCCGCAGCTCTGGCAGAAAGCGGTGGCCGCCACCTCGGGATGATTTAGGCACTGCATGGCTGGCTCCTTTCTGAAGCGGTGACAGGGGAAACTGCTGCGTGGAGAGAACACTCAGGGCCGGGTTGCAACGTGGCCTCGATCCGATCTTCGCTCTCGATCAGCTCCGGGGGGTTGCCCGTCTGCTGGGGAGCGTTGCGAGGGTCCGGGAGATTTTCCCGATTGGGCAGAAGCTGACTGCCTCCGGATTTGCCGGGTGCCTGGCCGGCCGGAGCGTTTTCGGTGGAGTGCTGCTGCATCTCATGAACGCGCGACTCGATCTCGTAGAGCAGGCGGAGGTGATCGTAGTAGCGGACGACAGGGGTGGAGGCGGTGGCGATGCGGCGCTCGAGGGCGGCACGCATGGAGCCGGGGTTGATCTCCGTGGCGTGAACGGCACGCAACTGGGAGCGGGTCAGGCTGAGGGTGAGCGCGATGGAAAAGAAGGCCATGGCAGCCGTCATGATGAGGCGGGGCTCTGCCATGCGCCGCAGCCAGGCCATGCGACCGGCAGGCCGCTGCCAGACCGGAGGCATGGCCAGAACACCGGCAGCCATGGCGGCCTGGGGCACGTGTGCGTCAGGCCCGGTGTGGCGCAGGATGCGATCAACGAGATCGGCCGGCGGCTCCGGCAATGCCTCCAGGCAGGAGAGCCACTCCCGCCCGCAGGAGGATTGTTCGTAGAGCGCGGCGCAGTTGGCACAGGCGGCCTTGTGTTCGGCAAAGAATGCCTGGTCTTCTGCGGCAAGCTGGTCATCGAGAGCATCGACGAGCATGGTTTCCCAGCGTCCGCAGGCAGGCGAGGCAGGCAGATGGATGCGGTCGTGATCGAGGTCGGCCATGACTACATCACCTCCTTTCGGTTGCACTCCAGCAGACGGGCCAGTTCGGCGCGTCCGCGGCTGATGCGGGATTTGACGGTACCTTCCGGGATGGACAGCACCTGGGCAATCTCTTTGTAATCCATATCCTGCAGGTCGCGCAGGATGACGGCTTCGCGTAGCTCGGGCGAGACCTGGGCCAGCGCCTGCTGGACCATGCGCTGCATCTGGCGGCGGGCCAGCAGCTCGTGCTGGCCGGGATCGGTCGATTGCAGCCGCTCCAGCGGAATGGCGCCGCGATCCTCGCCGTCCTCACCCCATCCCTCGTCCAGGCTGGCCGTGATGCGCTGATTGCGGCTGCGGCGGAAGTGATCGACGAGCAGGTTGCGGGTGAGGGTGGTGATCCAGACCGGCAGCGAGCCGCGCTCGGGGTCAAAGCTCTTCAGGCTGCTGTAGATGCGGAGGAAGACCTCCTGGGTCAGATCCTCAGCGTCGGTGGGCGAAGCGGTGAAACGAAGGCAGAGGCCGTAGACCCTGCGGTGATGGGAACGCACCAGAGCGGCCCAGGCGGCGGCGTCGCCAAGCAGGCACTGTCGGATGGTGACGGCCGCATCGGGCTCCACGTTCGCTCCCTGCGGGATGGCTGCAGGGCGGGCTGCCGGGTTGTCCATGGCCTGGCGGTGCGCCGCTGGGGCTGCACCCGAGAGCCGGGAGCCGGTGGCTTTGCCGCTGCGAGCCTCTGCCCGCTGCCAAAGTCCTGATGTCCAGCCCATTGTAGCCGTAGTTGCCATGGCGGGAGATACGCAGTTGCTGCGGAATTTGTTCCCTGTTCCAGACGGGAAGCGGGTGGCCGGATGGGCGATGGGTTTTGATCTCACGCACAAACCGGCAGAAAAAGGCCGGGGAGCATGAAAAACCTGCTCTCCGGCCTGGGGTGTGGAGCGGAATTGGGTGCGAACTAATACCGGGCTGACCCTAATACCGCTCCTGGAACTCCGGCGCCACGGGATTCTCAAACAGCGAGCGGTCGCGCGTGACGATGGTGAGACCGGAGGGGGTGACGAAGTAGCGCTTCTTGTCCTCGACCGGATCGTAGCCAATCACGGTGCCTTCCGGAATCTGCACGTCGCGATCGATGATGGCGCGGCGGATGCGGCAGTGGCGGCCGATATTGACGTGGCTGAAGATGATGCTGGAGTCCACGTCGGAGTAGGAGTTGACGCGGACATCCTGGCTGAGGACGGAGTTGCGAACCTCGGCACCGGAGATGATGACGCCGGCGGTGATGATGGAGTTGATGGCGCGACCGGTGCGGCCCGGCTCGCCGAAGACAAACTTGGCGGGAGGATACTGGCGGACGCGGGTGCGGATGGGCCAGTGTTTGTCATAGAGGTTGAAGGTGGGCGAAACGGCGCAGAGATCGAGGTTGGCGTCGTAGTAGGAGTCCAGCGTACCGACATCGCGCCAGTAGAGCGCCTGCTGCTTGTTTTCATCCACGAAGTTGTAGGCGACCATCTTGCGCTTGCCCAGGCAGTTGGGCAGGATGTTGTGGCCGAAGTCGTGCTTGGAGTTGGGATCCTCGGCGTCGGCGATCAGCTCCTTCAGCAGGGTGTCGGTATTGAAGATGTAGATGCCCATCGAGGCATCGACGGAGTCGGGATTGAAGGGGGAACGGAAGCTGGTGGACTTGGGCTTCTCCTCGAAGCCGAGAATCTCGCCGCCGCGGGCCACCTCCACCACGCCGAAGCGGGAAACCTCGTCGGGCGCGATGGGCAGGGTGGCCATGGTGACCTCCGCCCCGGAGTGGATGTGGTGGTCGAGCATGAGGCTGTAGTCCATCTTGTAGATGTGGTCGCCGGAGAGGATGATGACGTACTTGGGCTGCTCGGAGCCGATGGAATAGATGTTCTGGTAGACGGCATCGGCGGTGCCCATGTACCAGTTGGAGCCGGTGCGCTGCATGGGCGGCAGAATCTCAAAGAACTCGCCCAGCTCCTGGGCAACGATGCCGGTCCAGCCCTCGCGGATGTGACGGTTGAGGCTGAGGGCCTTGTACTGGGTCATGATGAAGACCTTGCGCAGGCCGGAGTTGATGCAGTTGGAAAGGGTGATGTCGATGATGCGGTAGTGGCCGCCGAATGGAACGGCCGGCTTGGCGCGGTCCCGCGTGAGAGGGAAGAGCCGCTCGCCTGCGCCGCCTGCCAAAAGAACCCCGAGTGTGTCCTTCATGGATGAATGCTTCTCCTTTTGCCCAACCTGAGCGATGAAAGCGGATGGATTCCCCGATGCAAGCAATCGGGGAGACCTGAGACCCTGATCCGGGGAGCGGACGGAAGATTTCTCCCCGGACGGGCGAGAATATCACAGCAACGTGACGATTGTTGCGTGGAAGCGGCTGCGGTGTCACGCGAAATCGTGAGCGGCTGCGCCGGGGTGCGCAGCGGATGCCCGGGGACGGATGCGACCGGGGAAGTGGAAGCCGCTGCGGGAGAAAATCGCCCGGCAATGGAATGGCCGGAGAAAAAGGATTTATCGAAACGAGGTGAAGTCCGCTGGAATGCCCAGGGACGAGTCTGCGCACGCCGGGCAGTGGCTGCGCCGCAGCAGACGGACGACGGGGGAATGGCCGTCAGTTCTGCTCGTCGCCCTCGACCGAGATGCGCAGCGACTTGAGGAAGTTCAGGTCGTGGGGCGTGAACTGGCTGCCATCTTCCTCGGTGGCGTCTTCGGACTCGGCTTTGTCGGAGACGTCGTTGAGGCCGATGGTGGCCTCGAGCATGAGCATGACGTCGAACCCCTGCTGGCGAATGCTTTGGACAACGCCGGCGATCTGCTCGGACTCCAGAACGGAGTCATGGATGGCCTCGCCGAGTTGTTGGATCAGATCCCGCAAGTGTGGATTCATGGTCGTCCCCTTTGCGATGGTCAGGAAAGACTCGGACACGGAGGGAATGTGCCGGCAAGCCGGGCCAGGTTTCTTCTACCTTACTTCTGACGCAGGCGGAGAGCAACTGGTCACCGGAGGGTGGCTGTGGGAATCGCGGGGTAAAACCATTGCGGAGCAAAACCGCAGCGCGGGCGGTTCCTCAGCCGCGGCATTGCGCCGGCAGTAAGGCAGCCCGCTGATAGACTGAGCGCAAAGGCTGCAGAAAGACCGAAGGCAAACGAAAGCGAGGCCAATGGCAACCAAGCCGGAAAAACTGGGCCGACTGATGGGCATCGGGCTGCGCGTGGCCGGACGCATGGTGAACGAGCGGCCGGCGGGTGCCGCGGCTGCATCTGCTGCGCGCGCGGCAAATGCAACCGGCGGGCGGGCTGTGGTCGATCCGCAGACAGCCGCAGCCGTGGGACGGGCTGCCGGCGTGGCAGGGCGCGCAGCCGGACGCGGCATGGGCGGGTTTCTTCGTCCCTTCCGGCGCGTGGGCGGCATTCTATGGCTGGAGGTTACCGGGTTCTTCTTCGGGCTGTTTGCGGTCTACTTTGGCGGCGATGTGTGGCGGATGCGTGCGGCACTGCATGGCGGCCCGGAGCATGGACGGCTGCTGCTGTCTGCAGTGGTCAGCGCCAGCTTTGCGTACCTGTGCGTGAGCGCCTTCTGGCGGGCGCGGCGGCGCTAGGGCTGCCGCACCGAGGCAGTGAGCTTCGGCTTTGGCTACAATACAGGTAGGAATTGCTTTCCAGAGAAGGAGTATTTGTGGCAGAACGTACGTTCAGCATTATCAAGCCGGATGCAGTGCGCAAGGGCTATACCGGAGCCATTCTGGCCGAGATGGAAAAGGCCGGATTCCAGATTTGCGCGATCAAGAAGCTATCCATCTCCAAGAAGCAGGCGGAAGGGTTCTACGCGGTGCACAGCGCGCGTCCGTTCTTTGGCTCGCTGACGGAGTTCATGTCCTCGGGGCCGATTGTGATGATGGTGCTGGAGAAGGACAATGCCATTGCCGACCTGCGCAAGCTGATGGGCGCAACCAACCCTGCCAATGCCGAGGAGGGTACGATCCGCAGGAAGTTTGCCGGATCGATTGAAGAGAATGCCATTCACGGCTCGGATGCGCCGGAGACGGCGGCCTTCGAGATTGGCTACTGGTTTGCCGGCTACGAGCTGGTCTAAGCAATCCCTTCGCAGAGACAGGAAAAGGCGGAAGGCTCACGGAACCGGGAGCCTTCCGCCTTTTGTGCTGCCTGAGACTGCCGTGCCAGGGCCTGGTCAAGGAACTGGCCCTGACTACTTGCCGCCGGTGTCTGCCAGTGCCTGATCGATGAGCTGGTAGAGGCGGCTGCGATCGATGACCTCGACAAACGGCGCACCGCGCGAGTGGCTGGTGACGACCCAGATGGTGGGCGTGTGCTCAATGCCGACGCGCTGGCCGAGCGCGTAGTCGGCCTTGACCTCAGCGGCCAGGCGGCCTTCGGGATCGATGGCGAAGGGAAGCTGGAGGTTGTGGTGGGCAGCCCACGTTTCGGTGTACTGGCGCAGCACCTCCAGCGAGGTGATGGCGGGCTGGTCGGCGAAGACGGAGTTGCGGTACTCGTCGCCGAGGGCCTTGGATTTGGTGTCGAACCAGCGCGCGTTGACGGCTGCCTGGAAGCTCCAGGCATGGAAGGGCAGCGGGAAGTCATGCCGGATCCAGGGGATGTGGTAGGTGGCGACGGCCTGCATCAGCACGGGGTTGGCACGGGCGCAGTCGGGGCACTCCATGTCCTCGAACTCGACGATGGCCACGCGTGCGCCGGCAGGCGGACGCAGAGCGGCGGGATCATGCACCTGGGTGGCCGGGGGCAGTCCATACTGGGCCCGGGCCACGCCGGAAAGACCAAGAAGCAGAACGACCGATGCGGCTAGCCAGGGCAGGCGGCGGCGCAGCGGAAGAAGGTTGCTGACCTGAGAGAGATTCATACGCGGGCAAAGTCCTCGACCCCATTGTAGCGGCTGCGGAACGGTTATGTGTTCTGGATCACATTGAGAGTTGCGCGGAGCTGTGATACGCTGCGGTTCTTCAGAGAAGACGCCGGACAGCGCCGCGCTGCGCTGAGACGACGCCTGCCGGAGGGAACCGCATGACGGGTTTCGGCAGATCGCAGCGGGAGACAGAGACAGGTGGCGCGATGCCACCGGAGAGCGATCCTCGTGCGCCCCATGACCCGCTTGCGCATGATTCCCCGCTGGCGCACCATCCCCCGCCCTCGCACCATTCTTTGGACATGCTGCAGCAGCTTGCCCGACACCTGCCCCTGGCAGCGCGGCAGTCACACGGCCCGGCAGCGACTGCAGTGCCCGCGGCGCATGCAGCGCCGGCTTCGGGCGGCGATCACGGGCTGCTGCAGGCGCTGACGCACTCGCTGGATCTGGCCGGCCGGGGCTATTGCTGCCTGGCCAATCCGCTGGAAGAGACAGCCGCACTGGAAGCGACGGCAGTGGCGGAAGCGCCGATGGACGCGACACAGGTGGACGCGGCACAGGTGGACGCGACACAAGCCGACAAAGCAGGGGCAGGCAGCATGGACAGTCCCAAGCAGGATGCAGGAGGAAGCCGACAATGAGAGAGTATCCGGGAAGCGAGATTCGCAACGTGGCCGTGACCGGCCATGCCCACAGCGGCAAGACAACGCTGATTGCCGCGCTGCTGCAGGCGGCCGGCATGACGACGACGCAGGGCCGCGTGGAGGATGGCTCGGCGGTGACGGGCTACGACGAAGAGGATGTGGCCCGCGGCACGACGATGCAGAATGCGGTTGCCTTTGCCGAGTGGCAGGGCGTGAAGGTGAACCTGATCGACACGCCGGGCTTTCACATGTTCAGCCACGAGGCGCGGACGGCGATGCAGGTGGCCGAAGCCACGCTGATCGTGGTGCAGGCGCAGGCCGGAGTGGAGGCGG
>JAJZGG010000015.1 GCA_021804965.1 Acidobacteriota bacterium | reverse complement strand
GATGCTGGCCGGTGCGCAACTGGGGGCGAATGTGACGGTGGCGACGCCGCGCGGCTACTCGCCGGATATCGAGATTGTGACGCGGGCACGTGAAATTGCCGCCGAGAACGGCTGCGAGATCCGGCTGACGCAGGATCCGATGGCCGGGGCCGAGGATGCGGATGCGGTGTATACGGATGTCTGCGTGAGCATGGGCTTTGAGCATGAGTCGACCAAGCGCGCGCCGATCTTCCGTCCGTTCCAGGTGAATGAGGCGATGATGGCACGGGCCAGCAAGCGCGCGGTGTTCATGCACTGCCTGCCGGCGCGGCGCGGAGCCGAGGTGACGGATGCGGTGCTGGATGGACCGCAGTCGATTGTCTTTGACCAGGCGGAGAACCGGATGCATGCGCAGAAGGCGCTGCTGCTGCTGCTGCTGGGCGGGCTGGTGGAGCTGCCGGGAGCGAAGAACCAGTAACGCGGTCGGGGTGGGCAGTTCCCTGCCCGGCTGATCGGAGATTGTTCGGGAAAGGTTTTGGGTATGTCTGTGATTCTTGAGTCGCTGCCGGTGGGCCAGAAGGTGGGGATTGCGTTTTCCGGCGGACTGGACACCTCTGCGGCGCTGCACTGGATGCGGCAGAAGGGCGCGGTGCCGTATGCGTATACGGCGAATCTGGGGCAGCCGGATGAGGCCGACTATGAGGAGATTCCGCGCAAGGCGCTGGCCTATGGAGCCGAACAGGCGCGGCTGATCGACTGCCGCAGCCAGCTGGTGCGCGAAGGGCTGGCGGCGCTGCAGGCGGGTGCGTTTCACATTACGACGGCCGGGGTGACGTACTTCAACACGACCCCGATTGGGCGCGCCGTGACGGGCACGATGCTGGTGGCGGCGATGAAGGAGGACGGGGTTGAGATCTGGGGCGACGGCTCGACCTTCAAGGGCAATGACATTGAGCGGTTCTATCGCTACGGACTGCTGGTGAATCCGAATCTAAAGGTGTACAAGCCGTGGCTGGATGCGGCGTTCATCCAGGAGCTGGGCGGACGGGCGGAGATGTCGGCGTTCATGCAGCGGCAGGGATTTGCGTACAAGATGTCTGCCGAAAAGGCGTACTCGACGGACTCGAATATTCTGGGCGCGACGCATGAGGCGAAGGATCTGGAGCAGCTTTCAACGTCGATGAAGATTGTGGCGCCGATCATGGGCTCGGCCTTCTGGCGCGAGGATGTGACGATTGCGCCGGAGCAGGTGGTGGTGCGGCTGGAGGAGGGTTATCCGGTGGCGCTGAACGGGCGCGAGTTTGACGATCCGGTGGAGCTGATGCTGGAGGCGAATCGGATTGGCGGGCGGCACGGGCTGGGGATGAGCGATCAGATTGAGAATCGCATCATTGAAGCCAAGTCGCGCGGCATCTATGAGGCACCGGGACTGGCGCTGCTGTTCCTGGCCTATGAGCGGCTGATCACGGGGATTCACAACGAGGATACGATTGAGCAGTATCGCGAGAATGGGCGGAAGCTGGGTCGGCTGCTGTATCAGGGCCGGTGGTTCGACTCGCAGGCGATGATGCTGCGCGAGGCGGCACAGCGATGGGTGGCCAAGCCGGTGACGGGCGAGGTGACGCTGGAGCTGCGCCGCGGCAACGACTACTCAATTCTGAATACGGAGTCGCCAAATCTGACCTTCCATCCGGAGCGGCTGAGCATGGAGAAGACGGAGTCGGCGTTCTCGCCGCGGGATCGCATTGGGCAGCTGACGATGCGGAATCTGGACATTGCCGACACGCGCAACAAGCTGCTGACCTATGCGGCTGCGGGTCTGCTGACGCTGAGCCAGGGCAGCGAAATGCCGAAGCTGAACAGCCCGGAGAACAGGGATTCGCAGGAGGATCTGCGCTAGGATGGGCCACGAAGAACAATCCGCAAAGATGTGGTCGGGGCGATTCCGCGAGCCGCTGGACCCGGAGTTTGAAGCCTGGCAGCGGTCGATCCTGTTTGATTTTCGGCTGCTGCGGCAGGAGACGCGGGCAAGCAAGGCGCATGCGACGGCGCTGCATGCGGCCGGAGTGCTGGATGCTGCCGAGCTGGCTGCGATTCGCGCTGGACTGGACGCGGTGGCCGGGCGATTTGCCGGAGCCAGCGTGGATGCGGCGCTGGCCGTGTATCCGTCCTCCGAGGATGTGCATCACCTGGTGGAGCTGGCACTGACGGCGGAGATTGGACCGCTGGCACTGAAGCTCCATACGGGCCGAAGCCGGAACGAGCAGATTGCGACGGACCTGCGGCTGCATGTGCGTGCAGAGGCGGCGGAGCTTGAAAAGGCTCTGCTGGAGTGGGTGGCGGCGCTGCTGGAACAGGCGCGCGCCGCAGGCGATGCGGTGATGCCGTCGTATACACACATGCAGCGGGCCGAACCGGTGCTGGTGGCGCACTGGCTGCATGCCTATGCGGAGATGCTGCTGCGGGACGTGAGCCGGCTGGAGGATGGACGCAGGCGGCTGAACCGCTGCCCGCTGGGTTCGGGCGCAGTGGCTGGCGCGACGCTTGCGCTGGACCGCAGACTGGCGGCCGATGAGCTGGGGTTTGCGGCACCGACGGCCAACAGCATGGACGCGACGAGCGACCGGGATTTTGTGCTGGAGTATGTGCAGGGCTGCACGTTTGTGGCGCTGCATGCCTCGCGGTTTGCCGAGGAGATTGCGCTGTTTTCCAGCAGCGAGTATGGATTTGTGGATCTGCCGGAGCGGTACTCGACCGGGTCGAGCGCGATGCCGCAGAAGAAGAATCCCGACCTGGTGGAGCTGGTGCGGGGCAAGGCGGGCAGAATCCATGGAGCGGCGGCGGCGCTGACGCTGACGATCAAGGGGCAACCGCTGGCCTATAACAAGGACATGCAGGAGACGCAGGAGGCCTGCTTTGCCGTGAGCGGCATGGCTGCGATGATCGGGCTGCTGGCCGGATTTACGCGCGTGCTGCAGTTCCGGCTGGAGCGGATGCAGGTGGCGGCGGAGACAGGCTACCTGAACGCGATGGCGGCGGCGACCTATCTGGTGGGCAAGGGCGTGGCCTTTCGCGTGGCGCATGAAAAGATTGGCCATGCGGTACGCTTTGCGCTGGAAAAGGGCGTGGAGCTGGGCGGGCTGAGCCTGGCAGAGCTGCAGCAGTTTGGCGCGGAGTTTGCCGAGGATTTCTACGATGCGGTGGCGCTGATGGCGACGGTGGACTGCCACGACGTGGCGGGCGGAACGGCGCGGCGACAGGTGAGCGCATCGCTGACGGCGGCAGAGGCCGAGCGGAAGCGATGGATGGAGACGCTGGAGCGCGAAAGGGAGATGGGCGATGCAGGTGCGTAAGGCACGGCTGCAGGATGCGACGAACATCTTTGAGCTGGTGAACAGCCTGAGCGGAGATGGGACGCTGCTGAAGCGGCAGTTTTCTGAAATCTGCGAGAACGTGCGGGACTTTACGGTGGCCGAGTCGGAGACGGGCATCTTCCTGGGCTGCGGCGCACTGCATCTGTATGGGCCGCATCTGGCCGAGGTTCGTTCGATTGTGATGACGCCGGGAGCCAAGGGCAAGGGCGCAGGCGGCGCGGTGCTGCGCGCGCTACTGCAGGAGGCCGAGGAGCATGGCATCCAGTCGGTGTGCCTGTTTACGCGGATTCCGGATTTCTTTTTTAAGTTTGGCTTTCGCGTGGTGGAAGACAAGGCGGAGCTGCCGGACAAGATCTTCAAGGACTGCCAGAGCTGTCCGCGGCTGCACCGCTGCGACGAGGTGGCGATGGTGCGGGGACGGATTCCGCGGGTTTCCATCCTGGGACCAAAGCATGAGGCCGAGCAGCTGGTGCGGCTGGGCTGAGCGGCGGCAGAAGCAGCACACAATCAGGGACAATCAGGGCGCGAGAGAGCGCATGCGCTGATAGAAGGCGACGGAGGCGGCCAGCACGGAGGGCTGCGCGAAGTGCTGCGTGACCCAGAGGCGTCCGCTGCGGCCCATCTGCTGCCGGCGTGCAGGGTCATCGAGCAGCTGTGCAATGGCAGCGGTGAGGGCTGCGGGATTGCCGGGCGGGACGAGCAGTCCGGTGATGCCGGGCTGGATGGCATCGCAGGCGCCGGTGGCGGTGGTGGTGACGATGGGCAGCGCGGTGGCCGCGGCCTCCAGGGCAACGTTGGGGAATCCTTCGCGGTGGGTGGGCAGGACGAAGATGTCCATGGCGCGATAGAGCGGGGCGACCTGGGCGCGGAAGCCGGTGACGACGATGGCCGGATGGGCGCGGATGCGCTGCACGAGTGCGGGCGGGAGATGGTCTTCGGAGGCATCGAACCAGCCGCCGAGAAGCAGCCGGAGTTGCGGATGCTTCTCGCGGAGTGTGTCGAAGGCCTGGAGCAGCTCGGGGATGCCCTTGTTGCGGGTGAGACGACCGACGTAGCCGAGAACAAGAGCATCGGCGGGGATGCCGCAGGCGGCGCGTACCGAGTCCGGACCGGGAGCGAATTGGTCGAGATCGACGCCGTGAGTGCTGCCGTGGGCGAGCATCTGCAGGTGGGCGGCGGGAGCGATGCGGAGCCGGGCGGCCTGCTGGAGCAGGCTGGGACTGTTGCAGAGGACAACGTGTGCGCAGGCAGCGGTGAGTCGCTCGGCGAAGAGCAGCAGCGGACGCAGCAGCGGGGATGCGGATTCGACGCGCAGGCCGCGCAGGGTGTGGATGCGGACCGGGATGCGCAGCATACGGGCGGCGAGCAGACCGAGCAGCGCGGCCTTGGGCGTGCTGAAGTCCACCATGGCGGGGCGAAGCCGGGCGAGCAGGCGAAGGATGCGCAGGAAGGCAAGCAGATCGTGCAGCGGGGCGATTCCGCGACGGATGGGCACGGGATGAACGGCGATGGGGGTGCTGCTGCGCAGTTCGGTGGCGAGCGGACCGGGGGAGCAGAGCAGGGAGACGGAAATGCCGGCCTGCTGCAGGGCAAGCAACTGGGGACGAAGGACGAGCAGGGTTTGATCGCTGGTGATGCCGAAGAGGATGGAGACTTCGGGTGTCGGGGAGGACATGGAGCCATCTTAACGGCTTTGCGGATGCTTGACGGCATTGCGGATGGTGGATGGCGGGGACGGGACGTATTCTTGCTGGGGAGTTTCCTGTGAGTGAGCCGAGGCGCAAACGGATTCTGCTGCTGATTCCGCACCTGGGTGGCGGCGGGGCCGAGCACGTGATGGCTGCGGTGGCGGCGGGTCTGGCGACAGGGCTGGATTCGCGTCTGGATGCGGCGCGGTTTGAGGTGCATCTGGCGGTGCTGGCCGACGATGGCGACGGCGCGCCGCAACTGCCGGAGCAGGTGCAGGTGCATCGGCTGGAGGCAGGACGGGTGCGTCGCGCAGGGCCGAAGCTGGTGCGGCTGGTGCGGGCGGTGCAGCCGGAGCTGGTGGTGAGCGGGATGATGCATCTGAGCCTGCTGGTGCTGGCGCTGCGGCCGTGGTTTCCGGCCGGGACTGCGGTGGGGATTCGCGTGAATACGACGCTGTCGCTGGCGTATCCGGGGGGATGGGCGCGGTGGGCGCAGGCGCTGCTGCTGCGGCGCGCCGATGCTGTGCTGTGCCAGAGCGAGGCGATGGCCGAGGATGCAGTGCGGCATATGGGCATTCGTCGGGAACGCTGCCGGGTGGTGCCGAATCCGGTTGCAGTGGAGCGGATGGGACAGGCGGTGCAGGCAGAGCACGGCAGGATGGGCGCGAGCGGGATGGGCGCGAGCGGGGATGGCCGGAACAGAAATGATCGGAGCGGCATGCGCGTGCTCTGCGTGGGGCGGCTGGCGCGCGAAAAGGGCGTGGATCTGCTGCTGGAGGCCTGGCAGCGGCTGCCGGTGAAGGATGGGGACGAGCTGGTGATTGTGGGCGAAGGGCGCGAGCGGGCTGCGCTGGAGGCGCTGAGCCGACGGCTGGGCGTGGAGTCAACGGTGCGCTTTGCCGGGTATGTGGCGGAGACGGTGCCGGAGCTGGCAGCGGCAGATGTGTATGTGCAGCCGTCGCGGCTGGAGGGTATGCCGAATGCGCTGCTGGAGGCTGCGGCGGCGGGGCTGCCGCTGGTGGCGACGCCGTGCAGCGCGGGGGTGGTGGAACTGCTGCGGAATGCGGATGGAGCATGGGTGGCGGAGGCCACGCATGCGGATGCGCTGGCGGCGGCGCTGCGGCAGGCGATGGATGCGGTGCGGGCGCGACGCGCGGCGGGGATGGGGGATGTGCGGCTGGAGTATGGGTTTCTGCGAGCCCATGGGTTTCTGCGGCCCTTTACGCAGGAGGCTGCGCTGCAGGCGTGGAGCGATTGCCTGCTGGAGATGGCCGGGGAGCGGCGGCGATGATGAGCAACAGCGGGCAGACGGGGCGGGTCGGGATCGTGATTCCCACGCTGGATGCGCTGGGCGGAGCCGAGCGCATTGCCATGCGGCTGGCCGAAGGGCTGGTGGCGCACGGCTGGCAGGTGACGGTGGTGATGCTGAGCGGCACCGGGGATGCGGCGCTGGCGGCGTGGAGCCGGAGCAGCGGCGTGGGAGTGGTGAGCCTGGGCATGCGCAAGGCCTGGATTGATCCGCGCGGGTGGAGGCGATTTCGCGCCTGGCAGCGGGAGTTTGCGCCGCAGATTCTGCATGGGCATCTGGCGCATGGCGCGTGGTTCTGTCGCATGGCGCGGCTGCTGGGCGTGGGCAGCGGGGTGGGGATTGTGGACACGCTGCACTCGACGCGCGTGGGCGGAAAGTGGAGCCGGAGGCTGTATCGGGGAACGGCGTGGGCGACCGACTGCGTGACGGCGGTGAGCGATGCGGTGCGCGTGGCGGCAATGGAGGCTGGTCTGCATGCGGGGGAGATTCGCGTGGTGCGCAATGGCGTGGACGCGCTGCCGATGGCCGAGCGGCAGGAGCATGCGGGTTTTCGCTGGCTGGCAATGGGGCGGCTGGAGTCGGTGAAGGATTATCCGCGGCTGCTGCGTGCCTTTGCGCAGGTGGTGGCAGGCGGGACGGGCGCGGTGGAGCTGCACGTGCTGGGCGAGGGCAGCGAACGCGCCAAGCTGGAGACGATGGCTGCAGCGCTGGGCGTGGCTGAGCGCGTGCACTGGCATGGATTCCAGCCGCAGCCGGAGCGGATGCTGGCCCACTGCGATGCAGTGGTGCTGGCTTCGCAGTGGGAGGGTTTGCCGCTGTGTCTGCTGGAGGCTGGAGCGGCCGGAGTGCCGGCTGTGGCAACGGCGACGGCCGGTGCGCGGGAGGTGCTGACGGATGGGGAGACGGGATGGCTGGTGCCGCTGGAGGATGCTGACGGCGACGGGCTGGCTGAGGCGATGCTGCGCCTGATGGCCGGGGATGCAGCGGAGCGCACGGCGATGGGGGAGCGGGCACGCAGACGGGTGCTGGACGCGTTTGGCAGCGAGCTCATGGTGGCCGGGTATGCGGCGATTTATGCGGAGGTTTGCGGGCGCAGAAGCCGACGGGCGTGAAGGCGCAGGCTGCCGCGCAGGGATTGCAGATGGGTGGCGAGCGAGGCTGCGGGGATGGGCCACTCGTTGAGCACGCGAGGGACGCTGGTGAAGCGATGGGCGTGCTGGTCGAGGAAGGATGCGAGGCTGGCGAGCGAGGCGGGCGTGAGCGTGGCCGGGTGGATGCAGAGGGTCCAGAGACCACGGGCGTGCAGGCGCGGCTGCCAGAGCTGCTGCGGAAGCCAGATGCAGCCGAAGCGACGGTAGGGCGCGGTGCCGAATCCATCCGAGACGATGCGGATGCTGTTGGCTTGGAGAGCCTGGAGCGTGGTGCGGTCAAAGCCGTGGCGCGGGGCGACCCAGAGGGTGGGCGTGAGCTCCTGCTGGTGCAGCAGCTGGATGCCGTGGCGAATCCAGTCGTGCTGCGTGGCGGCGGGCAGGCCGACGAACTCATTGCTGCGATGCATGGGCACCAGACCGTAGCCACGAGACTGGCAGAGATGACGGTAGCCGTGGAGTCCGATGGCGGCTCCGGCCTGCTGCAGGGCGCGCAGCTCGGGCCAGAATTGCGGATTGGGTTGGGTGCGGTTCAGTGCGGGGTCCTGGCAGTCGGGAATGACGGCGAGGATGGGCTGCAGGGCGTGGCGGCGAATGAGCGCGACGAGCGCAGGCCAGCAACCCGGCTCCATGCGCGGGGTGAGATCGTCGATGCGGAGCAGGTATTGCGCGCCTGATGGCGAGCTGGATGGCGAGCTGGATGGGGCTGCGACCGGGCCGGGGGCCTGGCGATGCGTGGTCATGCGCGGCTGCCTCCGGGAGCCTCGGCACGCTCGGCCTGGTGCAGCAGGCGGCGCGCCCAGAAGGCCAGAAACAGAAAGGTGGAGAGCATCCAGAGCGAGGTGGCGAAGGCGATGCCGACCACGCCGAAGCTGCGCATGAGCGCGAGATTGAAGACGATGTCGAGCAGCAGGTTGAGCAGGCCACAGGCAAGCACGAGATGGCTGCGCTGCAGGACGAGAAGGAAGCGGTAGAAGATGCGGCTGACGACGTAGAGGGGAATCTGGAGCGCGAAGGCAGACTGGATGGCGGCGACCAGATGGGTGTCCTGCGCACGGAAGGCTCCGTGCTGGAAGGCAAGCGCGATGAGCGGACGCGAGGCAAGGAGCAGCAGCGCGGCGACGGGGAGGGTGACGGCGGCGGCGCGGAGGGTGTGCTGACGCAGCAATTGGCGGCAGCCTGCCCAGTCCCGCTCGGCGACGCGCTGCGCAAGGTAGGGCGTGATGGAGGTGGCGACGGCGCTGCCGAGGATGGTCATGGCGACGGCGGAAAAGCGGCTGCCCCAGTTGAGCGCGGCCACGCTGCCGACGGCAAGCCAGGAGGCCATCATGAGATCGATGAGCAGGCCACCGGAGGCTACGAGGCTGCTGAGCAGGATGTTGGCATACTGGCCGAAGAGGCGGCGCAGCTGAGGCGAGAAGCTCCAGCGGAGGGTGAACCACGGCTGGCCGCTGCGAAGGAGCAGCACGAGGATGAGCGCGGCCCAGAGCAGTGCTCCGACGAGCGTGCCGACGACGAGCGCAAGGATGCCCCAGGAGTGCGGCGCAAGGAGCAGGCAGGCCAGGATGCTGAGCGGCACCAGTACGGGGGCCAGCGCCGGTGCGGCGAAGTGCTCGGCGGCGTTGAGGATGGCGGTGCCGTTGGAGGCGACCGCAGCCAGCAGCGCAAACGGGAGAAGAAGCCGGAAGAGGTGAATGGTGAGCTGCCGGGAGTCGGGCGGTAGATGGAAAAGGATTGGCAGCAGAAGCGGCGCCAGCATGGCCAGCAGCACGGCCAGCAGGACGAGCATGCCGAGGCTGACGGCGAGGGCGACGGAGCTGATGGCCGTGGCCGCCGCGCTTCCCTGCTCGCGCCGGACGAGGATGATGGCCGGAACCAGCGCCTGATTCATCGATTCGGCGAAGAGATTGGCCAGCAGGTTGGGAATGAGGAATGCGAGCAGGAAGGCATCGACGAGCACACCGGGGCCGAAGCGCGCGGCGATGAGAAACTCCTTGCCGGTGGCGGCCAGCTTGACCAGCAGCGCGGCGGCCGTGATCCAGGTGGCGGCGCGGAAGACGCGACGGCTGGCGGCCTGTTCTCTTTGTGCTGG
The DNA here is from genome assembly GCA_021804965.1 of Acidobacteriota bacterium. GTDB lineage: Bacteria > Acidobacteriota > Terriglobia > Terriglobales > Acidobacteriaceae > Acidicapsa. The sequence goes on along the minus strand of JAJZGG010000015.1, from coordinate 31,878 downwards.
CAGTGCCGACGGAGTGATCATCCGGCCGACTCCTGCGGAGACAGTGGCGGCGCGGACGGAAGCAGTGAGGGCAATGCGGGTGGAGATTCCGGCTCGGCCAGACCTTTGCCGACGAGCAGGAAGCAGGCGAAGATGAGCCAGGTCATGCGATTCTCCTCAACCGAGCCGACGCTGGCCGTGACGCACCAGACGAGGAAGACGCCGAGGAAGGCGCTGCGTGCCAATCCGCGCGCGCGCAGGATGGCGGCCAGAGCGGCCAGCAGGATGGCAACCAGCAGCGAGGCGGCCAGCAGGCCGCCCATGACCAGCAGCGCGACGAGGGTGTTGTGGGCGGTATCCTCGGCGGCCAGGCCAGAGGCAAGAGCGTAATTCCCTGCCCCGAAGCCGAGCCAGGGTGCGTGAGCGAAGGCATGCAGACCTGCGGTCCAGATGCTGAAGCGGTCGTTGAAGTCGAGCGAGGCAAACTGGGCGGGAATGGTGGCCAGACGGGCGAAGGTTTCCGGCGGGACGATGAGCACTGTGGCCGAGGCGGAAAGAGCCAGCAGCAGTCCGGCCCAGGCGGCAAAGACCGGCCGCCAGTGGAGAAAGAGAACGGCGGCAGCAAGCAGGGCGACGACGGCGCCGAGAAATCCGCCGCGGGAGGCCGTGAGCAGGACGGCCAGCAGGCCGAGCGGGAAGTAGAGCGCGGCCAGCAGTCGCAGCCAGCGGGAGTGCTCGATGGCGATAAGGTAGGCCGCGATGGGAAAGACGAGATCGAGAAAGCGGGCAACGTCGTTGGGGTCCTGCCCGCTGGCGGTGAAGCGGGCCTGTTCGGCGGCAGCGGCGGCGGATGCGGAGAGAAATCCGGCAAAGGTGAGCGCGCAGAGGACGATGGAGCCGAGAAGCAGGGCGCGCAGCAGCGCGCGGAACTGGGCGGGGCGCTCGACGAACTCGCCGGCGATCCAGACGATCATCATGACCTGGAAGTAGGCGCGGATCTTGTCCAGCGTGGCCAGCGGATCGATGGACCAGAGGTAGGTGGCCGACAGGTAAAGAAAGAGCGCCAGCACCAGCAGCGACAGCGGATGCGGACGGCTCCAGCGCGGACGGGCAAGCAGGGCGGGGATGGCCGCGGCCAGCAGCAGCAGGCCGACGATGCGGGCCACGTTGCCGAAGGGCTCGCCGAGGTCCAGCGCATATTGCCAGGGAACGGCAAAGGCGTAGAGGACCAGAAGGATGGAGACAATCCGCTGCATGGTCAGAACCGTTGCGAGTAGACCAGTCCGGCGTAGAGGGAGACGCCAATGACGGATTGCACGGCGGCCTCCAGACTCTTGTTGAGGAGGTTTTTGGTGGTGCTGTCGGGAATGAAGAGAATGTCGCGGTCGCGGACGGCGATGTCGGGGTCCTGGCCACGGATCATGCGCTTGAGGTTGAGCGTGGTGAGCGAGCGCCCGCCCTTCTGGTTGCGGATGAGGATGACTTTTCCGGTGACGGCGTTGGGTGTGGCCCCCCAGGCCAGCGACAGGGCCTGGACGACGGTGAGCCCCTGCGTGGGATCGACGGCAAAGCCGCCGGGGCGGACAACGTCGCCGATGACGTAGACGAGGCCTGCACGGCTGACCTGAACGGTGTCTCCGGGCTGGAGTTCGGGATTGTGGTCGGTGCGGGCGTCGGTGCCGGAGGGGTCGAGGATGACGTTGTGCGGGGTCTGTGGGGCATCCCGATGGTAGATCATGACCAGACGGCCGGCGGTGGGCGTGAGACCGGATGCGGCGGAGAGGAGATCGAGCAGGCGATGATGGGTGGCGTAGGGATAGACGCCGGGACGGGCCACTTCACCGAGGACGCTGACGTCCTGACCGGCGGCGTTGGTGACGAGGACGGCGGCCTGGGGATGGGTGAGCATGCCGTCGGCGAGGAGCGCGTGATCGATGGCCTCGGCGGCCTGATTCTCGGTCATGCCGGCCAGATGAATGGAGCCGATGAGAGGCAGCAGCACAGAGCCGTCGGCGGCAACGCGGACCGAGGAGTGGAAGTCCGGGTCATGGTACTCGCTGATGTCGAGAAAATCGCCGGCATGAATGGGCAGCGCGATGGGAGTGCCAAGCTGCGTGGCAGGCGACGCGCCGTTGGCAGCCGCAGAGGCTCCGCGGGCTGCCGATGGCAGCTGGGTGCCGATGGTCCAGACGGGCGGCGCGGTTTTGGGGTTGGGTGCGGGGATGGCAGGAGCATCCTTGGGAAACTCCGGCACAACGCCGGTGGGAATGCCGGAGGTGCTGGGCGTAGGTGCCTGCGCGCGGGCCACGGGCAGAGCCAGAAGCGCAGCGGCAGCCAGCAGCAGAAGGAGCAGTGAGCGCGGAGTCTGCGGGGAAAGATTGTCCAGCATGACGGCACCTCCGAGGGCGATCCAGAAGCCACAGACGAGCGTGATGGCCAGATCGAGGGGCAGGTTGGGCGAGACGGGTTTGAAGGGCGTGCGCGCCGGATCGACGACGGTGATGGAGGCTGCGTGCGCGCCTGCGTTCAGGCGGGCTTCGCGGATTTTGGCATCGAGCCGGGTGATCAGCTCATGGTCGGCGAGAACGCGGGAGCGAAGGACGGCATCCTGCAGGGTGAGGCTGTTGCGCTGCAGGCTTTGCTCGGTGGCAGCCTGCCATTGCTGGCGCAGCAGCGTCTCGCGGTCGGCTGCCTCCTGCTGCAGGCGACGAAAGCCCTGAAGCAGGCTGGCGTTGGCGGCGGCAATCTGTGCATCGAGACTGTCGATGGCGCGCTGCAGCTCCTGGACCTGGGGGAAGTTGGGGCCATGCTCACTGCGCCACTGGGCCATCTGGGTGGCCAGGTCGCTGCGGCGGGTCTGCAACTGGAGCGCAAGCGAGGCTCCGCTGGGCGCCATGATGGCCTGATAGGAGGGGTTGGCAGCGAGCACCTGCTCGGGATTGCCCTGCTTCGCCTCGCGATACAGGGCTTCGCGCTCGATGCGGTCGCCCTCGGCGGCGGCAAGCTGGCGGCCCAGATCATCAACCTGCTGGGCGGATGGGTCGCGGGCGATCTCAACCGAGACGCCGTTGGCCAGCGTCTGCTCGGAGGTGAGAATACCGTGCTGCCGCTCGAAGTCGGCGAGGGTGGTCTCATCGGTGGCGGCTTCGCGGCGCAGGCCGTCAAGCTGGGACTGGAGCCAGTCGGCGGCGTGGGAGGTGGCATCCAGGCGGGTGCGCGTCTCCTCGTCCATCTCGTCGGCGATGAGGCGGTTGACGACGGCGGCAGAAAGCTCCGCGCTGCGGCAGCGGAAGCCGACCTGAATGAGCAGGGTGCGCGGCAGGGCGCGGGCGTGGAGACTGCGCTGGAATCGGTCGATCAGATAACCCTGCGCCTCCGGCCCGGCGGTGCGCAGATCGAGATGCGGGAAGCGGCTGCTGCAGCGCGGGCAGAAGGCCGGCTGCTGCTGGAGGTTGAGTTCCTGGATCACGCGCCAGGCCAGGCGCTGGCTGCGCAGGACATCGACGATGGTTTCCAACTGCAGCGGCGCGCTGAGGATGGTGGCCGGCGCGACGGATTCGGCGGCTGCGGCGAGGCTGACGGAGGGGTTGCTCTGCATGCCGAGCGAGACCAGCGCTGCCGCCTCATACTGATTGGGCGCGAGGACAAAATAGAGTCCGCAAAGGACGAGCAGCGAGCCCAGTGTGAGGAGGAAAAACCGGCGGCGACGGCGCAGCAGCGCGATGAGCCCACGCAGGGAGTACGCAGCAGCCGGTTCCGAAGCGAATGCGGGATGGTAAGGACGGGAATCGGAGGAATGCTCCGTCACGGCTGCAGAACCTCAGTTGAATAAATGAAAACCTTGCAGCAAGCATACATCGGGCTGCGGCCCGGATGCGCAGCGGGGATGGTTTTTGCTGCAGCCATGGACGCGCTGCAAGCTCAGCCGGTCTGCAATGCCTGCCGGGCGCGCTCAGTCCTGCAGCGTGCGATACCAGTCGACGGTGCGGCGCAGCCCTTCGCGGAAGTTGACCGAAGGCGTGTAGCCCATCTGCGAGGCGGCGAGCGAAATATCGGCCAGCGAGTGGCGAATGTCACCGGCGCGCGGCGGACCGTACTCGACCGGGCCGCTGTAGCCGGTCAGCTCGCGCAGCAGCTCGACGACCTGGTTGAGCGTGATGCGCTCGCCGGTGGCCAGGTTCATGACCTGTCCGCTGACGGCGGCGGCATCGGCGTGGGCGGCGAGGAGATTGCCTTCGACGGTGTTCTGGATGAAGGTGAAGTCGCGGCTTTGTTCGCCATCGCCGTGGATGAGCGGGGTTTGGCCGGCGAGCATGCGGCGGCAGAAGACGGCCAGCACACCGGAGTACTGCGAGGTGGGGTCCTGATAAGGCCCGAAGACGTTGAAGTAGCGCAGGCAGACGGTCTGCATGCCGTAGACGCGGGCAAAGGAGCGCATGTAGTACTCGCCGGTGAGCTTGGCGACGGCATAGGGCGAGATGGGGTTGGGCGGCATCTGCTCATGCTTGGGCAGGGTGGGCGTGTCGCCGTAGGCCGAGGAGGATGCGGCATAGACGATGCGGCGGACGCCGGCAGCACGGGCGGCCACGAGCAACTGCAGCGTGGCATCGACGCAGGCAACGTTGGTGCTGAGCGGATCGGCAACCGAGCGCGGCACCGAGGGCAGCGCGGCCTGGTGAAAGATGATCTCGACGCCGGAGCAGGCGCGCTCGGCGATGGCCGGGTTCGAGAGGTCGCCCTCGAGCAACTCCATGGCCTCCAGACCGATGAGGTTGTGGCGCTTGCCGGTGGCGAAGTTGTCCACGCCGCGAACAGATTCCCCGCGAGCCAGCAGGGCTGCGGCAATGGATCGACCGATGAATCCGGCCGCACCGGTGACGAGATATCGAGGCACGGGAAGGCTCCGGGAGCGTGGAAATGGCCGGTGGCAAGGATGCTGCCGGCTACCTCAGGATACAGCGGCGGCCGGGCGTGGGTGGCATGGGCGGTTGGGTGGACGGGACGCGGCATCCTGCCGGAAGTTACAATCGAGCAAGTATGGACGACGTGATGGATCGCAGTGCGCTGGATGCGCTGATCGACAGGATGCGCCGGCGCGAGGCTCGCATCGGCATTGTGGGCATGGGCTATGTGGGGCTGCCGCTGGCACTGCTCTTCAGCGAGCAGGGGTTTGCCGTCACGGGCTTCGACATTGAGACCGGCAAGGTGGAGGCGCTGAATCGCGGCGAGTCCTACATTGTGCGGATTGATGCGGCAGAGATTCGCAAGGCGCAGACCGCAGGATTCCGCGCGACGACCGACTATGCGGAGGCGGCGGGGATGGACGCAATGATCCTCTGCGTGCCGACGCCGCTGAATGAGTATCATGAGCCGGACCTGAGCTACGTGACGGGCACGGTGGATGCGCTGGCTCCGCATGTGGTGCCGAACCAGCTGATTGTGCTGGAAAGCACAACCTACCCGGGAACCACCGAGGAGGTGGTGGCACCGCGACTGGAGGCCGGCAACCGGCGCGGACTGCGCATTGCACGCGATGGCCAGGCGGGCGGCAACTGCCTGCATCTGGCGTTCTCTCCGGAGCGCGAGGACCCGGGCAACGATACGATTGCCCGCGCCGATATTCCGAAGGTGGTGGGCGGCTGCAGCATGGCCACGCGGGAGCTGGGCATGGCGCTCTATGGCAGCATCTTCCATCGCGTGGTACCGGTCAGCTCGCCGGCGGTGGCGGAGATGACCAAGCTGCTGGAGAACATCTACCGGTGCGTGAATATTGCGCTGGTGAACGAGCTGAAGCAGCTGGCGATGCGGATGGGCATCGACATCCATGAGGTGATCGAGGCGGCAAAGACCAAGCCATTCGGCTTCCAGGCCTTCTATCCGGGACCGGGACTGGGCGGACACTGCATTCCGATTGATCCGTTCTACCTGTCATGGAAGGCCAAGCAGTTCGACTTCCGGACGCGGTTCATCGAGCTGGCCGGTGAGGTGAATACGGCGATGCCGTATTTTGTGATCGACCAGATTGCAGCGGGGCTGAACGAGCATGCCAAGCCGATCAAGGGATCGCGCATCCTGGTGCTGGGACTGGCGTACAAGCGGGATATCGACGACCTGCGCGAGTCGCCGTCACTGACGATCATCGAGCTGCTGCGGCAGCGCGGGGCCGAGGTGGCCTACAACGATCCCTACTTCCCGCAGGTTGGCCATGGACGGCACTATGCCCTGAACATGACGAATACGCCGCTGGAGAATCTGGGCAGCTACGACGCGGTGGTGATTGTGACCGACCACTCGAGCTATGACTACGCGGCGATTGTGGAGCAGGCACAGCTGGTGATCGATACCCGGAATGCGACCAAGGGGATCGAGTCGGCAAAGATTGTGCGCTGCTAGCTCCGGCTACCAGCGCTGATTGTGCAGTGCTTGAGGCTGCTTCTGAGTTTTTTCCCATCCTGATGCCGGAGATCGGCATGGCATTTGCCCCTGTTCCCTGCGGACCGGAAGCTGGACGCTCCGGGAAGGGGAAGCAATGTCGTCGATCGATGCCGCTGGGCTCCAAAGCGACTGGCTGAGCGACTGCGTGGAGCAGTTCCGCTGCATTGGCCCGGCATGCGAAGAGATCTGCTGCGGGGGCTGGCAGATCACGATGGACGAGCCGACGCTGGTGGTGCTGCGCGGGTTGCAGGATCCTGAGGTGAAGGACGTGCTGGCGGCCAGCGTGCGCCGGTTTCCCGTGCAGCGTGCAGGGGCGCAGGGAGCGGGGACGCAATTCGGATGGATCGAGCTGAAGCGCGATGGGAGCTGCCCGTTTCTGAATGCGGAGCAGTGGTGCTCGCTGCAGGCCAGGCATGGGGAAGCAGCGATGCCGCTGGGCTGCCGGGTCTATCCGCGGGTGCATCATCGCATTGATGGCAGGCTGCACAGCGCGCTGAGTTTGAGCTGCCCGGAGGCGGCGCGCCGGCTGCTGGCAGCAGGGGTTGCCCCGGATGCGAACAGCGACCCAACTGAGGGATTTGCGCGGATGCCTGACGTGCTGGCAGAGACAGCGGCACGGCTGCCGCAGACGGCGACGCGGACGGAGATCTTCTGGCCGCTGCTGCGTGTGCATCAGGCGCTGGTGCGCGACCGCAGCCAGTCGATGGCGGCACGGATGCTGCGCGTGGGGCAACTGGCGCAGAGGCTGGACGCGCAGCCGGATGGCAATGCTGCAGCGGCGCTGCGCGGATTCTGCCTGACGGCGGCGGAGACGGCTGGGCGAAACGGGACGGATGCCGGCATCGATGCTGGAATCCATGGCGATGAAGTGGCTGCTGAGCCGCTGGAGTTTCTGCTGGCAGCGATGGACCGGGCGCTGGGCTTTGCCGGGAGCAACCAGCGTTTTCGCGCGCTGACGGCGAAGGTGCTGCGCGGACTCCGGTACCAGCCGGGCTGCGACCTGCGGGCAACGTGCCAGCGGCTGCGCGCGGAGAAGCTGGAGCCGGTGCTGGCCACCCATCCGCAGTGGATGGAAAACATTCTGTGCAATGAACTGCTGCGGCGGCTGTATCCGCTGAGCCTGGCGCATGGGCCGGATGGCAGCAGCAAGGATGCCTCGGCGATGGACGCGTTTGCGCAATGGTCGCTGGAATGGGTCTGGGTGCGGCTGTACCTGATCGGTGCCTGCGGGGATGGACCGCTGGAGCTTGCGCAGGCGGCCGACTGCGTGCAGTCGCTGACGCGCGCGGTCTTTGCCCGGACGGAGGAGTTTGGCAGGCTGTGCCGGGCGTGGCGGGAGCAGATGCAGCGGGTTCCGCTGGAGCGACTGCTGAGCCTTTAGGGCCGGCCTTTGCTGCCCGGACTGTCAGCGAGAGATGCGGCGGCGAGAAATCTGGCCACAAGGGCATGCAGGGACGGGTCAAGCACAGAGGCATCGGCAACGGGAAAGACCGGCGGCGCAGGCGGATGCGGGCCGGTGCGCAGGAAAAAGCCGGAATCGGCGCCGGTGAAGATCTGGGCATCCGCCTGCAGACGGCGCTCGGCAAAGCCGGGCTTCCACAGGGCGGGATCGGCGGGAGCAATGGCCACGCGCAGCAGCGGCCAGGGAAGCTGGGCGAAGGCGTGGCCGGTCTCAAGCAGCAGGCAATCGGCGCGGTCGGCGAAGGAGGCGAAGCGGGCGGGATCGGGTGGTCCGCTCCACAGGTGCGATGCGATGGCTCCGGCGGCCAGGTAGCGGTCGGTGTCCTTGGCTTGCTGCGGATTCTGGTCCGCTGCGGGGTGCTGCTGCGCCGGTGCGTGGCTGTGCGGGGTGACTTTGATGGCGATCCAGCGCGTGGTGGGAAATGCGGCCAGCAGCGAGCAGCCGAGGGTGGTCTTGCCGCAGTTGCGACCACTGCCGAAGATCTGGAGGATTTTCATTCTTCCCGGGCCTGCGCGGGCTTGCGGGCCAGCCGAGTGAGGGTGGCCAGTTCACGCAGATACTGGCGCAGGGGTCGGGCCGGAGTGCCCCAGAGGACGGTGCCGGTGGTGGTGACGGTTTTGCCGGAGAGAACGCCGGCCTGGCCGCCAAGGATGACGCCGGGGCCGATGGTGACGTGATCGCCGATGCCGACCTGACCGGCCAGAATGGCTCCATTGCCGATGGACGAGGAGCCGGAGATGCCGCAGAGTGAGGCCATGACGACATCCTCGCCGATGGTGCAGTTGTGGCCGATGTGGACGAGATTGTCGAGCTTGGTGCCGCGCGCGATGCGGGTTTCTGCCAGCGCTCCGCGGTCCACGGTGGAGTTGGCCCCGATCTCGACATCGTCCTCGATGTGGAGCGTGCCCTGCTGGGGAAACTGGGTGTAGCGGCCGGTGCGACGGTCGCGGACGTAACCGAAGCCGTCGGCTCCAAGCACGGCTCCGGCGTGGACGTGGACGCGATTGCCGAGGGTGGTGCCGGAGTAAACGACGACGCGCGGCCGCAGATGGCAGTCGGAGCCGACGATGACGCCGGGCTCGAGGACCACGCCGGCATCCACGCGGGTGCGGGCCCCGATGCGAACTCCGCTGCCCACAACCGCGCAGGCGCCGACGGTGACATCGGCAGCGAGGACGGCATCGGTGGCGACGACGGCTGCGGGATGGATGCCCTCGGACGGCAGCGATGGGCGCAACCGATGCGCTGCCTGGGCAAACCAGAGCCGCGGCTGCTCGGCGACGACCACGGCCACCTGCGGCGGCAGCGCGGCCGTGGTCTGGGTGGCTGGGGTCGGGTTGGCCGGGTTCAGGATGGCCGGGTCGGCAAGCGCGGAGGCCGTGACGACGAGGCCGGGACGGGCGGCCAGTGCCTGTGCGAGCGCAGAGGCCGACTCGGCAAAGAGCATGGACTGCGCATTGACGGCGGCTGGCTGGTCGGGATGGGCAGGATGGTCGATGCACTGCCCGGGGTTGCCGACGAGGAGCTGGCCGCCGAGTTCGGCGAGCAGCGCGGCGATGGGAAGGCCGGAGGCGGATGCTTGCGGCGAGAATTCATTGGTCATGGGATGGCTCCTGGGCGGGAATGTCCCTGATTTCCGACGAATGGCGGGCGGCTGGCCGGCTGGCAGGCGGCGCAGATGGGCCGTAGAGTGGCGGCTGGCCGGGTGGGCGCGTCTTCCAGCGGCGATGGATCCAGAGCCACTGGTCGGGGTAGCGGCGAATCCAGGACTCGAGGACGGCAGTGCACTGGGCGGTGAGCCGCTCGATGTCGGCGGCGCGGTCGCCGGTGGTCTCCGGGATGATCTGCGGGGCGAAGTGGAGGACGTAGCGGGACTCCTCCGGATGCCAGAGCAGGAAGCCGGGAACGATGGCGGCTCCGGTGCGCAGGGCGATGCGGGCCAGACCGCTGGCGGTGCAGGCGGGAATGCCGAAGAAGGGCACGAAGATGCCTTCGGGCGGGGTCATGTTGGTGTCCATGAGGACGCCGACGGAGCGGCCGGCATGCATGGCCTCCAGCAGGCCGCGTGCGAACTGGTCGCGGGGGATGATCCAGTTGCCGTGGCGGCAGCGCATGGAGCGGACGAGGTGGTCGAGGCGGGGGTTGTCCATACGGCGGGCAACCAGCCCCATGGGATGGCCCATGAGGGAGTGGACGTAGCTGGACAGCTCCCAGGCGCCGAAGTGGCCGGTGAGGATGAGGACGCCTTTACCGGCTGCCTGCGCGCGCTCGAAGTGCTCCAGGCCTTCGTAACGGAAGCTGGGGGCGGCATGCTCACGGGTATTCCGGGAGATGCGACAGAAGGCGGCAAAGTGCCAGCCGAGAGAACGATACTGGCGAAGGAGAATCCGCCGGTGCTCGTCGGGCGGAAGTTGCGGCAGGGCCAGAGCAAGGTTTCGCAGGCCGACGGAGCGCAGGCGGCGATGCAGCCGGAAGAGCAGGCTGCCGAGGAGTCCACCCAGCTGACGGGCAAGCCCGGGCGGAAGCAGCGCGAACAGGCGCACGACGGCCCAGACGGGCAGATACTCGATCAGACTGCGTGTGGGCCCCGTGGTTCTCGACACAGTGACCAGTGTAAATCCGCGGCACGGAGACTGGCCCGGCGACAGCAACGGGCCTGGCGAAAGCAACAGGCCTGAAGCAGGCAAAGGGGATGGAGCCTGGCTCCATCCCCTTTGCTTGCTGCGATGCGACTGCGGTTTTGGGTGGCCCTAGTTGTTCTTGGCGGTGACGAAGGCCTTGGCCACGGTGCGGACAAAGGGCACGGCGCCTGCGGGAACCGGGACGGAGCCGCGGAGGATGGAGTTGAAGCTGTGGCTGGCTCCGTAGTAGGTGGTGGTGTCATCCATGTTCTGGCTGACGGAGGTGCCGTCGAGATCGATGCCGGCAAAGATGCCCTTGCTGCGGGAGTAGGTGAGCAGCTCGGCGTTCATGCGCCAGTCGGTGGCTGCCTGGGAGTCACGCCCGACAGGACCGGCTGCTGCACTGGCATCGCCGCCGATCTGGAATTTGCTCTTGAGCAGGTCCTGGAAGCCCCTGCTGTTGACGGCAACGAGGATAAGATCCGTGGACTGGCCGCCGATCTGGAAGCCGAAGGAGCCACCCGCCATGCGGATGAAGACCGGAGCGCTCCAGCCGTGGCCGGTGCGGCAGGTGACGACTCCCTGGCCGTACTGCGCGCCGAAGAGAAAGGCTGCCTTCTTCATGCCGGGAACAACGCCGACGCAGGTGGCCTTTTCGAGGATATTGAGCGGGATGGTGCGGTCGGAGGTGCCCAGAATCTGGTCGAGGACGACTTTGGCGGCATCGACGCGCCGCTGGAGGTCGGAAGTAGAGGATGCGGCGTGGGCAAAGGAAGACGAAGCCAGAAGCACAACCGCGCACAGGAGTGGGGAAAGAATCTTTTTCATGGGATAACGTACCTTTCGTGGGAAGGATGCCCTTCCCTTTTGATTTCTGAACAGCGCTATTCTACGTTGCAATGCTGCACCGAAGACAACGAAAGCACGGCAAAGGAACCCAGATGGAACAGGGCCTGCGGGAAGCATCCGGCTGAGTGGAAACCCGCAGGTTCGGATGTGTGGGTGCAGTCTGTGGCTGCCGCCATGACGATTTAGAGGCAACGAAAGGGCAGCAGGTTGTCTGGAGGAGCGGCAATGGATGGGGTGCCAGCGGCGAGGATGGGGTACAAGGTAAAGAAAAAAGAGGACTTCTCAGGATGCACACCTTCCGTGCGGCCAGAGAAGTCCTTCCCCAGATCTGCGTTGTTACTGTGGTTATAGTGCCTACTTTGAAAACGCTGCGCAAGGTAACGAAAGGGTAGTGTCATTTGGTAATCAGATTCGTCTATAAACCTTTCAATATAAGCATGTTGCGCATTTGAATTCCGGACTGAAGTGTCCGGAATATTTACCGATTCGATATTGACGAAACTGCGATAGGGGGGCCGTGGTCAGCCCGTAACCTGCGGGGAGACATGACTGCTGGCAAGCATGGACAGTTCCACGCGATTCCGGACACCTGTTTTCCGCATCAGGCTGGTGACATAGGCTTTGACGGTACGTTCCTCAATGCCGAGGTCCTCGGCAATTTCGCGATTGGAACGGGCATTGAGGATGCATTCCAGGACCTGGCGTTCGCGATCGGTGAGTCGCTTGAGGTCGGATACAGGATTGGAGGCAGTGCCGGACAGCAGGCGATCCAGCAGCATACGGAGAACTTTTCTGGGAAGCCAGATGGAGCCATGCATGACGGATTCGACTGCCGACCGTATTAGTTCCGGTTCCGTATTGGCATCGATATAGGCGCGCCCGCCTGCCAGGATGGAGCGCAGAACAGCCTCGTCGTCACGCTCCGGACCAAGGATGATCTGGCGAATATCCGGACGGACCCGGCGCACGAAAAAGAGGGTATCCAGCCAAGGGTCCTGGCTGGAGACGTCAATCAGCAGATAATGCAGGTGGTGGGCTTCCAGTAACGTGTGTACATCCCCGACAACCGGTTGGATGATCGGGTGATCGTCGAATACACTGAGCAGACCCTCGGCGCGGATGGGGGCATAGGAGACAATCCCGAGTGCGCTCTTTGGCTTGAACGAAGTATCCAGCACCTGAACTCCTGAAAGACACTTTTACGAGCGCCTGATTCCCGAAAGGACTAGCCCGAGCTTCGGGAAGTCAGGGATGAAGTTGTGATTCCAGCTGTTGATTGCAGAATATGGGGAAACGGAAGTCGTACAAGCGGGGAAGCCAATTCCTACAAGCGGGGAAGAACAATCCCCTGCTGCTTTTGATATTTGCCCTTGCGATCGGCGTAGCTGACCTCGCAGGGTTCGTTGCCTTCAAAAAAGAGGATCTGGCAGAGGCCCTCGTTGGCATAGACGCGTGCCGGCAGGGGGGTTGTGTTGGAGATTTCCAGGGTCACAAAGCCCTCCCATTCCGGTTCAAAGGGTGTGACGTTGACGATGATGCCGCAGCGGGCGTAGGTGGATTTGCCGACGCAGATGGTGAGCACGTTGCGGGGGATGCGAAAGTACTCGACGGAACGCGCCAGAGCAAAGCTGTTGGGCGGAACGATGACCGAGTCCGACTGGACGGAGACGAACGAGCGCTCGTCGAAGTCTTTGGGGTCAATGACGGCGCTGTTGACGTTGGTGAAGATCTTGAATTCGTCTGAGACGCGCAGGTCGTAGCCGTAGGAGGACAGGCCATAGGAGATGACGCCTTCGCGCACCTGTTTTTCGCTGAAGGGTTCGATCATGCCGTGATTCTGGGCTTGTTCACGGATCCAACGGTCACTGAGGATGGGCATAACTCTCCGGAGCCTGAAGGCAGGCGTATCCACTGCAGGCGCTGCGGTTGCAATCGCTTGAACCTTATCCTAAGAGTTCTGGGTGCGATTGACAATGACGATCTGAATGAATATGCTCACGCCAGCGATGTAGCCAGACTGGGCGTTGTAGAATCTGAGGTAAAAGGATAGGGACGTTGATCAAGCAAAACATCGTTCACCAAGTGATTGAGCGGACCGGACTGCCTCGCACCAAGGCCGAGGCGGCAGTGGATTGCGTATTCGACGGCCTGAAGAAGGCACTGGCCGAAGGCGACCGGATTGAACTACGCGGGTTTGGCGTCTTCAGCGTGAGGCCACGCAAGACCGGCATCGGACGCAACCCGAGAACGGGCAGCGAGGTGAGCATTGCGCCTGGTCGCGCAATCCGCTTCAAGCCGGGCAAGGAACTGCACGAGATCTCGCCCACAGCCAAAGGCGGCGAATAGGCGCCTGCACCAGTGGGTGCCTCAGACATGCTCAGTTAAGCCAGAAAAAACGGGCCGGAAGTGATCCGATGTGGATGCTTCCGGCCTGTTCCTTTTGCTGTCGCTGCAGTGCTGTCTACTTCAGGTCCACAACCTGGCCACGAGCCGGGACGGCGGAGAGCTGGCTGGCGTGGGCCGTGCTGACCTTGCGCAGCTGTCCGTCGCGCTGGAAGTGGAGCGTCCAGAGCCGCAGACGCTCGCTGGAGGCGCTGCTGGCAACAAAGGAGACCTCGGGATTCTGCTTCCAGGAGATGGACAGGGTGGCAGGAACGAGATTGGGATAGGGCTGCGAGGAATCCGGAGTCGGGGCTGCAGATACCGGGTTGAGCGCGGGCTGGACCCGGTCACCGGCAAGGGCGGCGTAGCAGAGGGCCAGGCCCAGCCAGTCATTGCGATCCGGGTGATGATCCTCACGCAGCAGATCGTTGAAGACCACGATGGTCATGCGGTTATGGCGGGATGGAGTGTAAAGGGAGTATCCGGCGCGCTCGACCGGAACCAGATGCAGCCGGGCCGCAGAGGTGCGCGGGAGGGCCACGGTGAAGCTGGATTCGCTACGGGTGCCGACATCGCGCCGATAACGAAGCAGGAGATGATCGGGCAGCGCCGGACACTCCATCTGCTGAATCTGCCAGTCGGTGGGGGCTTGTGCGCTTCCCTGCCCCGCGAGATGAAAGCCCTGCACGCCGGCGCGGCTGGCAATGGTGGCAGAGTTTGCCGCAAGCAACTGCTGGTCGGCAGAGCTCATTTGATCGACGGAACGCGTGCGCAGCACGGTGGTCTGCGGCTGGGAGCGGTCGAGCGTGAAGGGTGCGAGTCGTGGTCCGGCGTTGGCGGCCTGCGTGATCCTGAGTCCGCAGCGGGTGCCCGGGGTGTTCTGGCAGGGCGACTGCGCAGCGAGCGCGGATGACAGCGGCAGGGTCAGGAACAGTGCGGCGGCAGCGATGGGGGAAACAGTCTTCATCCTGCTCAGAGTATCATCTGCGGGAAGCGTGCCTGTGCTTGCTACAGAATGGCAGGGATGCCCAAAAACATTCGGCGCCTCCTGTAGGAAGCGCCGAATGAGGGGTGATACTGCGGCAGGGATCAGTTGCTGGTGTGGTGTCCGGCTGCCGGCTTGCGATGGTGGGTGACGGGCTTCTTGGTCACCTGGATCTCGCCGTCGCGCATGATGATCTGCGGCGGGGTCTGGGTGTAGGAGTCGTAGGTGCCCACGAGGTTGGTGATATCCGAGCCGACGGCGGGAATATCCTTGTCGGCGAGCGGCTTCTTCATGTTGATGGTGAAGTCAGCGACCTTGTCAGCCTTGGCATCTTCGGTGACAGCCAGCTTGACCTGGTTGGCATCGGCGGCGATGACCGTGCCGGGGATGATGACGACCTTGTCCTTGAGGGTGGCGAAGAGCTTCTCGGCGTTATCCGCGGAAGCATTGGCCAGCACGTACTCGCTATCGCCCATGGCGTAGGTGGAGAAGTCCGGATTGTCGGCGACGAACTTGTCGGCAATCTGCTTGGGCGTGGGAGCCGGATCGATCTTGAAGTCCTGGGGCGGGAACAGGCTCTTGGCAGAGGCGGCCATGACGGCATCGTAGCCATCGGTGCTGCCGTGGAAGCGCTTGTACCAGTACTTGGCCTGCTTTTCGATGACGGGCTTGAAGTTGGCCGGGGCAAAGTTTTCTGCACGGCTCATGAACCAGACGCCGTTGATCATGTCTGCCGGCTTGAGCTGGGTGTAGGTCTGGCCGAGGACCAGCGTGTCATTGAGTGCAGGGGCAACCTGCGTGGCCGCTGGATTGGCGGCGGCAATCATCTCCAGCTCGGTGCGGAACTCCGTGATGGCGGCCTGCAGATCCTTCTTGGAGTAGATGTTGTCATAGGCGATGACGGAGTGGAAGAACGGGTCGGTGGTGGCCTTCTGCTTCTTGAAGGCATCCTCGGCAACCCCGTCGGGCTTGGCGAGCGCCAGACCCTTCTGCGCGGCGGCGGCTGCATCGTCGAGCAGCTGCGCCTGCTGGGCAGGATTGGAGGAGGCAACCTGGGTTGCCTGCTGCTTCTTGATGAAGGCGATCAGGTAGAGAGCCTTCAGATTGGATGGGTCCACCTGCAGCAGACGGCCTGCCGCATCGACAGCCTTCGAGGCGTCGAACTGGGAGTAGGCATCCACGAGCTGGTTAAGGACGGTGAGCTTGACCACGCTCTGGGGATAGGTGTTCAGGAACGACTCACATGCGGAAGCCTTGGCCTGCGGAGAGGTCTGCGAAATCGCATTGTTATACGAGTTGTACTCGGCAGGATCCTTGATGGTGATCTGGCCTGGGGTGGCCTGAGCCCGAGCCATGGGAGCAGCGAGCAGACCAAGCCCGATCAAGGCAGACGCAGCGGTGAGGAGATACTTCTTCATGCAAAGCTCCTGGGAATTTCGTTATCAATGTTCGTATGACCCGTAATCTGGCGAGCAGAGTAAGGATTGCCATCTGTGAGCAATTTCTTCCGCTCCTGAGTCAAGATGCGGTGATGCTGGGATTATAGAAATTGCAGCCGACTCTGACAAGTAAAGATTTACTCCACGGAATGGAGCAGGCGGACAAGCTCGGCCTGTTCCGCCAGAAAGGCGTCATGGCCGTGGGCGGTAACCATCTCGCGGTAGTCCGCCCGGACGCCGACCGAACGCATGGATTCGGCCAGCTGCTGGACGTCATGGGCGGGAAAAAGCAGGTCTGAGCTGATGCCGAGCAGCAGCAGCCGGGCACGAATGGCGGCAAAGGCCGGAGCGACGCCACCGGCGTCCCGGATGGGGTCCCAGTTGTCCATCATGCGCAGAATGGCCAGATAGGAGTTGGCATCGAAGCGCTCGGGGAATTTGGCACCCTGATAGTCGAGATAGCCGGCGATGTCGAAGCGTCCGCCGAGCAGTCCGTTCTCGCCGGGGCGATGCAGCCAGGGCTTTTCGCCGTTGCGGTTGGGGCGGCGGGCAAACCGCTCCTCGAAGAGTTCGGGCGATTTGTAGCTGAAGGTGGCGATCTGTCGGGCCAGGGACAGTCCGCGCCGGGGCTGGCGGTGGGTCAGGTAGTTGCCGCCGTTCCAGTCCGGATCGTTGACGATGGCCATGCGCTGGACGTGATTGAGCGCCAGCCCCATGGCTCCCAGCGGGGCCACGCCAATGACCACGGCACGCTCGACGCGCTCGGGAAATTCGATGCTCCACTGCAGGGCCTGCATGCCGCCAATGGAGCCGCCAATGGCCAGTCGCAGCCGGTGAATGCCCAGCGAATCGAGCAGGCGGGACTGGGCACGAACGTTGTCCCGGATGGAAAGCAGCGGGAAATCCGGGCCGTAGACACGCCCGGTGCCGGGGTTGACCGAGGATGGCCCGGTGGACCCGTAGCAGGAGCCGAGCAGGTTGATGCAGACGATGCAGTCGCGGCGGGTATCGACGAGGCGGTCTTCGATGTCGGGCGCGAAGAGTTCCGGCCACCAGGAGCCGACCAGTGCCGAACCGGAGAGCGCATGGCAGACCAGCACGGCGTTGCTGCGGGCCGCGTCGAGCCGTCCGTAGACGGCGTAGTGGAGCGTGGGATTGACGAGCGTCTGGCCGCAATCCAGCTCCAGCGGCTCGCTGAGGACAAAATCCCCTTCATAGATGGGCTCCGGCGCAGAACGCGCCGGAGGCTGGGATGACGGGGGGACTTTGGAAGCACTCATTCTGCTCATTGTGCGATAACAGCCGCCGGGTTGTCTGCTGGACAGGCCTGCAGCAGGGCCTGATCGATATCGGCGAGGATGTCGCGGATGTCCTCGATGCCAATGGAGAGCCGAACCAGTTCGGGGGTGACGCCGGTGGCAGCCTGCTCCTCTGCGGTGAGCTGCTGGTGCGTGGTGGAGGCCGGATGGATGACGAGCGACTTGGAGTCGCCGATATTGGCCACGAGCGAGAACATCTGCAGCGCGTCAATGAACTTCTTGCCGGCCTGGTAGCCGCCGCGAATGCCGAAGGTGAGCAGGGCGCTGCTGCCGTCGGACAGATACTTCTGCGCACGGGCATGGTAACGGCTGGAGGCAAGGCCGGGGTAGTTGACCCACTCGACCTGCGGGTGGCTCTCCAGATGCCGGGCCACGGCCAGCGCGTTGGCGGAGTGGCGCTCCATGCGCAGCGCCAGCGTCTCAATGCCCTGCAGGATGAGGAATGCATTGAAGGGTGAGATGGCGGCACCGGTGTCCCGCAGTCCCTGCACACGCGCCTTCAGGATAAAGGCCAGCGGACCAAAGGCAGCCGTGAACGAGAGGCCATGATAGGACGGGTCGGGCTCGGTGAATTCGGCAAAGCGACCCGAGCTCCAGTCAAAGCGTCCGGCATCGACGATGATGCCGCCGATGGAGTTGCCGTGCCCGCCGAGAAACTTGGTGGCCGAGTGGATGACAATGTCCGCACCCCACTCGATGGGACGCAGCAGGGCCGGCGAGGCGCAGGTGTTGTCCACGATCAGCGGCAGGCCGTGCTCATGGGCGATGGCAGCCAGCTGCTCGAGATCGACGACGTCGAGCTTGGGGTTGCCCAGCGTCTCGGTGTAAATGGCGCGGGTGCGGGGCGTGATGGCGGCGCGGATGGCGGCAAAGTCATCGGCGTCGGCAAAGCGGACGGTGATGCCGAGGCGCGGCAGGGTGTGATGAAAGAGGTTGTAGGTGCCACCGTAGAGCGAGGTGGAGGAGATGATCTCATCACCCTGGCCGGCCAGCGTGGTGATGGCCAGCGTGATGGCAGCCTGGCCGGAGGCAGTGGCCAGCGCAGCGGCTCCGCCCTCGAGCGCGGCAACGCGCTTCTCGAAGACATCGGTGGTCGGGTTCATGATGCGGGTGTAGATGTTGCCAAACTCCTGCAGCCCGAAGAGGCGACCGGCGTGATCGGCATCCTGAAAGACGTAGGACGTGGTCTGGTAGATGGGCACGGCGCGCGAGCCGGTGGCCGGATCAACGGATTGACCGGCGTGTACGGCAAGGGTGGCTAGATGCTGGCGGGACTCAGGATTCTGGCTCATGATCGACTCCGTGGATGCATGCTGTGGATGCAGGGTGAGGATGGTCCGGGTGAGCTTGCGCGGCCGGGCGAAACAACAAGGCCCGAACCACTCAGGGGTCCGGGCCAATCTGGGGATGCTGCCTGTGGAAGCTGCAGCGTTACGCCAGCGGCACGGATCCGCGACACATGCACATGCACATGCAACAGAGCGATCCGGACTGGCACATCGTCTTCATCGGAAACAGTATGACCGGTGGACGCAGCCAGCGTCAATCCGGCGGTGGTGCAGGTGGAGCGGGAGACCGGGATCGAACCGGCGACATTCAGCTTGGGAAGCTGACGTTCTGCCACTGAACTACTCCCGCCTGTGAACCAGAGTACCAGAAAAGACGGCCCGGTGGGCTTACAGCAGCCGTGGATCGACCTGGCATTGAACCGGTGCACCGATCTGAATTTCAGAGAAGCGCGGATGGTTGGGATTCAGGATGTAATTGCGCTCTTCAGGAACAATCACGCTGGGTACAGACAAGATGGCGCTTCCTGCTGCCGAGACCCAGGCATCTCCGAGACTCTGGCTGGCAGACGTGGGCGGTTCGGAATTCCATCCATTCGGCACGCTTGAGATTGGTAATTCCTTCAGCAGAGCCGCATCAAACGAAACCGCATACACATAGAATGGCGCGTCGATCGCCGCGCTGCCTGTTCCAGAGCCGCCTTTTACGTGAACAAGGATTTCAAGGATTGAGAGGGAGCGATGCGCCGCTGTGTAGACGGCCGCAACGCCTTTGCTGTTCCATCTGCCGCCCCAGTCCTTTGCACCTTGTCCTGAGAACGCTTTCGCCGGGTCGGACTCTTTCGAGATCCGGAACGCCTCAATCAAGAGAAGACCCCGTCGGCAATGCGTCCGATCAGAGCGCGGACCTCACGGCCACCGAACTCGGTTTGTGCGTAGTCGATGGGTGCCACATTTCCCAAACCGAAGGCCGGCGCCACAAGCCAGGCGCGCGTTCGTGCGTCGTCCCCGTCAAAAAGGTCCAGGGCTGCCTCCCAGATTTCCGCCAGGCGCAGTAATTTCTCGGACTCACGGCGGTCGAGAGCTCCGGCCTCACGCCGACGAGCGAATGTTCGCGCAGAAATATCCAGGTAACTCGCAAGCTGCGGCTGGCTGAGCCCTGTGGCTCCCAAAAATCTTGTGACGGCGTTCCAGGAAAGTCCGGCGCTCGTCGCACGGATGAGAGAGGGTGCGTCCATGCTCTTCAATCCGAGGGTTGTTCCAATCCGTGGTTTCCCTTTGGGAACACGGGAAGGGACGGATGCCGCGACGGATTTGTACTCCAATGCCATGTCTCCAGCCTAAACCGTTCCTGCCATAGTGGCAAGATTTTTTGCAGAAATGGCAGACCTGTTTTCAACGTTTCCGTGGAAGAAACTCTGTGAGACGACGCGAATAAGGGCATGAATAGAAGCGCCTTAGGAGGATGAAACCGATCTGGCGGCTTCAGCGGGCCGGATTGGGGTCGTGCGGCTGCATGACGGTGATGCGTGGCCGCGTCTCGGACTTGAGCTGGTGGCTGACCTGCTCGACCTCATGGAAGACGCGCAGGAAGTTGCCGCCGAGAATCTTGTCGCAGTCGGCGGCGGAGTAGCCGCGGGCCATGAGCGCGGCGGTGACCTTGGGCAGATCGGCGGCCGAGTCGATGCCCTGCGGAAGCTGGCCGGAGATGCCGTCAAAGTCGGTGCCGATGCCGACGTGATCGATGCCGGCCACCTTGACGATGTGGTCGATCTGGTTGATGAGATCAGAGAACGGCGGACGCGGGATGCGGTCGGCGAAGGCGCGATCGACCTTGTCGATGTCGCCGTAGGTGAGGGTGCGGCCCTCGGCCTTGAATTGGTCGCGCAGCGCCTGCTCGGCCTGGAGCAGCTGCGGACGCTGGGCGATCTGGGCGTTGCGATAGGCCTGGGAGATGAAGCCGGAGTAGAAGTTGACCATGACGACTCCGCCCTTGGAGTCCGGGCCGCCGGAGCGTGCAATGGCGCGCAGCATGTCGTCGGTCATATTGCGCGGCGCATCACACAGGGCACGGGCCGCCGAGTGGGAGGCGATGACCGGCGCGCGGCTGACGATGAGTGTACGGTAGAAGGTCTTGTCGGAGACGTGGGAGACATCGACGATCATGCCGAGACGGTTCATCTCGTAGACAACATCCTTGCCGAAGTCGCTGAGACCATCGGCAGTGTGCGGGACGGTGGTGTCGTCGGCGTCGCCGGAGGAGTCTGCCCAGCCGTTGGAGTTGGACCAGGTGAGGGTCATGTAGCGGACGCCGAGATCGTAGTACATGCGCAGCAGCGCCAGCGAGTGCTCGATGGAGTGGCCGCCTTCAATGCCCATGAGCAGGGCGAACTTGTGTTCGCGATGGGCGGCGAGGATGCCGTCGGCGGTGGTGGTGAAGCGGATCTGGTCCGGATGGCGCGCGGCCTGGTTGCGCGTGGCATCGATCAGCTCCAGGGTGCGATGCGCGTATTGGCCCTGGTAGAGCTTGGGTTCAACCCAGATGGAGAAAAAGGCCGCGCCGAGATTGCCCTTGTGGATGGCGTCGAGATTGACCTGTCCGGTGCCGAGCGGATCGGTGAGATCGAAGTGATCGTCGAGGATGCGCTGCGGGGTGTCCTCGTGGGTGTCAATGACGATGGCGGCGCGATGCACCTGCTCGGCTGTGCGATGGTGTGCGGCAGTGGGCGAGGCCTTGGCGGCAGTGGGTGAGGCAGGCTTGGTGGTCATGGCTGAGGGCAGAAGAACAAGGGCAAGCGAGGCCGCAGGGGCGAGACAGAACATGCAATCACCAACCTTGGAGCGATGGAAGTGGCCGTGCGTGTGGAGGCAATCATGGCAAATCCGGATTGCAAGGATTGTAGCAGCCGGGCAGGCGACGGAGGTGAGATCAGGCCGCGAAAACAGCAGCCGCGCAAGGCTGGGCCCTGCGCGGCTGCGGATGGGTGGATCGTGGATGGCTCAGGCGCGAAGGAAATCCTTGGCAACCTGCAGCGTGACGTCGCGGGTGACGTCGGAGATGGCCTCGGTGAGCGGCAACTGCTTGGGGCAGACCTGCACGCAGTTCTGGGCGTAGCCGCACTCCTGCACGCCGCCATCGCCGGCCAGTGCGCGCAGACGATCCTCCTTGAGCACCTTGCCGGTGGGGTGGGAGTTGAAGAGCTTGACCTGCGCGATGGTGGCCGCGCCGACGAAGCCGGTGGCGTCGTTGAACTGCGGGCAGACCTCCATGCAGCAGCAGCAGCTGATGCAGTTGGACAGCGGGTAGGCCACCTCCTGCTGCTGCGGGAAGACGCGCGGGCCGGAGCCGAGGTCGTAGGTGCCATCGACGGGAACCCAGGCCTTGACGGCCTTGAGATTCTCAAAGAGCACGCTGCGATCGACGGACAGGTCGCGCACGACGGGAAACTTGGTGAGCGGCTGGACGCGGATGGGCTGCTCCAGCTTGTCCACCAGCGCCGAGCAGGCCATGCGCGCCTTGCCGTTGATGACCATGGCGCAGGAGCCGCAGATCTCCTCCAGACAGTTGGAGTCGTAGACAATCGGCGTGGTGTCCTGTCCGTTGGCGTTGACAGGATTGGCGGCAATCTCGCGCATGACGGAGATGACGTTCATCCCCGGCTTCCACGGAATCTCAAACTTTTCCCAGGTGGCGGGGGCGTCCGGGCCGCTCTGGCGCTTGATCTCGATCTGAATGACCTTTTCTGCCATCGTCTGTCTCCCATGCCGGCGCTGCCGGCGGTTCAAAGTGCTGCTGCAATCCTAGCTGGCGGCATCGTAACGGCGCGGGCGCGGAGGAATGTGCTGGATATCGACATCCTCAAAGGAAAACCGCGGTTCGTTGGCGGCTGCATCGAAGCTGGCCTTGGTGGTCTTGAGGAACTTTTCGTCGTTCCGCTCGGGGAAGTCCGGCTTGTAATGCGCACCGCGGGACTCATCGCGCAGGCGTGCACCCTGGGCCACCACGCGGGAGATCTGGAGCATGTTCCAGAGCTGGCGCGTGAAGGCAAAGCTGGTGTTGGCCCACTGGCTGCGATCGCTGAGGTCGATGTTGCGATAGCGCTCCATCAGCTCCACGATCTTGGCCTCGGTCTCGGCGATGTTCTTGTTGTGGCGGATGACCGTCACGTTCTTGGTCATGGTGTCGCCCAGTTCGCGCCAGATGCGGAACGGGTTCTCCTTGCCCTTGGAGCTGAGCAACTGCTGATTCAGCTCGCGCTGCCGGGCAAGCTCCTGGGCGTGGCCGCCATCGCCCTGCGCAGCCTTGAGGGACTTGGCATAGGCCATGGCATTGGGACCGGAGACGAATCCGCCGAAGATGCAGCTGACCAGCGAGTTGGCTCCCAGCCGATTGGCACCGTGATACTGATACTCGGCCTCGCCGGCAGCGAAGACGCCGGGGATGTTGGTCATCTGGTTGAAGTCCACCCAGAGGCCGCCCATGGTGTAGTGCATGCCGGGGAAGATCTTCATGGGCACGTCGCGGGGATCGTCGCCGACGAACTTCTCGTAGATCTCGAGAATGCCCTCCAGCTTGCGGTTCAGCGTGGCGCGGTCAATGTGCGTGAGGTCGAGGTAGACCATGGGCTGGCCGTCGATGCCGAGGCCGTGCTCATAAACCACCTTGTGAATGGCGCGGGTGGCCACGTCACGCGGCACCAGGTTGCCGTACTTGGGATACCACTCCTCGAGGAAGTACCAGCGCTCGGTCTCCGGGATGGAGCGCGCTTCGCGCTTGTCGCCGGGAGTACGCGGCACCCAGACGCGGCCGCCTTCCCCGCGGGCCGACTCGGACATGAGCCGCAGCTTGTCCTCGCCGGGAATCGAGGTGGGGTGCACCTGGATGAACTCGCCGTTGGCGTACCAGGCACCCTGCTGATAGAGCGCCGACTGGGCCGAGCCGGTGCAGACGACCGAGTTTGTGCTCTTGCCGAAGATGGCTCCGATGCCGCCGGTGGCGATGATGATGGCGTCGGCCGGGAAGGTGGTCAGCTCCATGGTGCGCAGGTCCATGGCGCTGATGCCGCGTGCGACCCCCTCGGAGTCCAGCACGGCGGAGAGGAACTCCCAGCCTTCAAACTTGCGGACGCGGCCCTCGGCCTCGTAGCGACGCACCTGCTCGTCGAGCGCGTAGAGCAGCTGCTGGCCCGTGGTGGCGCCGGCAAAGGCCGTGCGGTGGTAGAGCGTGCCGCCGAAGCGGCGGAAATCGAGCAGTCCCTCCGGGGTGCGGTTGAAGGGTACGCCCATGCGGTCCAGCAGATCGATGATGCCCGGAGCGGCCTCGCACATGGCCTTGACCGGAGTCTGGTTGGCCAGGAAGTCGCCGCCGTAGATGGTGTCATCGAAGTGCTTCCAGGTGGTGTCGCCCTCGCCCTTCAGGTTCTTGGCGGCGTTGATGCCGCCCTGGGCGCAGACCGAGTGGGAGCGCTTGACGGGAACAATGGAGAAGAGATCGACATTGCCGCCTGCTTCCGCAATCTTGATGACTGCGGCCAGGCCGGCGAGTCCGCCACCGACGACGATGATTTTGGGTGCTGCCATGGGATTGCTTCCTATCCTTTCGTGCCTGTTCCGCCCGTACCTGTTGCCAGAATGCGATCGGAGAGCGTTTGCAACGGTGCCAACAGCGTGTCCAACTGCCGGTTTAGATGCGTGCCAGATACCCCTGAGACAAGGATGCATCGTGCGGGGCAGGCATGGATAGCCGGGTTTGTGCCGGCATCACATCGTCGGGTGCATTCTTGTAGTTGGGTCCAACAAAGGCGTAGATGCTGGCCAGGCCCATGACTGCGAGCACCACACCGAGCACAGCGCAGACGTAGCCGAAGCGACGACGGGCCGTTTCGCCGGGGGTGATGCCCCACTTGGCGGCAAAGAGCCAGATGCCGTAGGAGAAATGCCAGCAGACGGCGATCATTGCAATCACATAGACAGCCAGCATCCAGGGATTGGACAGCTCCATCTGTACCTTGTGGAAGGCCGCACCGGGATGCTCCGGCAGACTGACGCCCATGAAGCGCTGGCGGATGACGTGCTGGATGATGTAGACGAAGGCGATGTAGCCGGTCCAGCGCTGCATCATGTACATCCAGTTGCCCGACCACGGGTAGTAAATCACGTTGGCCTTGCCGCGCAGCGCGATGTAAACGCCGTAGAGCGCGTGGTAGGCGAGCGGGAGGAAGATCAGGCAGACCTCCAGCACGCGCACCAGCGGCAGGCTGTTCAGAAACTTGACCTGATTGGCATAGGCCAGCGGTCCTTTGAGCGCCTCAAAGTTGGACAGCAGATGCTCGATGAGAAAGGCACCGATGGGCACAATGCCGGAGAGGGAATGCAGCTTGCGCAGCAGGAACGAGTTGCCTTTTCCGGCGCGCAGTGGCTCCACGCCACCGGCGAGAGGGCCACGAGCGGCGGGGCTGGAACTGGGACTTGCATCAGGGCGTGCGGCGGTGGCCATGAAGGATGCTCCTGAAAGATTCTTGTGGACGGCCTGCGAGCATGCAAGGAAAACATTGCTCTTCAAGCCTCACCTGCATTATTGGTGTGCCGTTATGGCAGCGTCAAGGAAACCGGCAAATCTCTTGCCGCATTCTGAAAAACAGGCACAAAACGGGTCTTCAGTACCAGCAGGATGGAGCAAGGCGACGCAGCAGGGCGCGCAGCAACTGCTCGCAGCGCTGGCCGGGGGACTGATAGCTGCGCGCCTTGAAGCCGGAGTACCCGACTGGGTCGATATTGATGGGAAAGCGGAGATGGACGCCGGGCTGGCCGGCGCAGCCGATGACCTGGTGGTAGATGAGCTGCTCCAGCAGGCGCAGCGCGTCGGGACGCATCTGGTGGCGACTGTCGCGCAGGTGGGCATCGTAAAAACGATGCGAGCAGGCAAAGAGCTGCACACGGGCATCGGCGCCCTTGCGCGGCCAGGGAAAGCGGCGGCAGTCGATCATCAGCTCCGGGGCAGCCGGCAGGCGATGGAGCGCACGGCCAAGGGCGGGAAAGACGAGCCGGCCGGTCGTCTTGACCATGTGCGTGGTGGTCTGGCGCAATGTGGAGCGTTGCAGGCCGTTGTCGAGCAGTTCCATCTCCGAGTAGCCGTAGTTGAGCCCGGCGGGAATGGGCGTGGCGGGAATGGAGAGAAATTCGACCGGTTTGCCTGCGGGGTTTTCCTGCTCGGCAAGGCGCTGCAGCGGCGTGAGATCGAAGCCTGAGTTCTCCAGAAAGAGAATCCGGTCGGCGCAGGGGTGGGTTTCCGCCAGCCAGAAACGCAGGGCACGCATGTAGTCCGCCAGGCGCAGCGCAGGGTCGGCACGGCGGACATGGGCCTGCGGCGACGGGGCAATGGTTGCCGTCATGACGAGCAGCCAGTCGGCAGGCTCGGGCGCGTGCTTGGGGGCTTCTTCCTGCACTCTCAGTGATTGTAGGGCAGAGCGCGAACGTATCCAGCGTGGATGGCAGTGTGGGGCTTGCAGGGCGGGAGTGGCAGAGTTGGATGGAAGTGCGGATCAGATGGACTGGACGGGGATCAGCGTCAGGTCGTCCACCAGCCCGACCTCGCGCTGAACAAAGGGTTCGCCGTAGCGAACGCCGGCAAGCAGGCCGTAATGGCGGGCCTCGGCAAAGGTGCGCTCGCGAATCTCCTGCTCGGGCACGAAGAGACCGCTGCCCTGGATGTGATCGCCGTACTGGGAGCGGTAGGCGAGCAGCGATTGCAGGCGGGTTTCGATGTAGGGCGTGATGTCGACGATAAAGCTGGGACGAACGTCGGCATAGAGGCTGGCGTAGAGGATCTTGAAGGGGCGATGCGGCGCGTCGGGGCCCAGATCGCCGGAGGAGAAGTTTGCCAGCCCGGCCAGGAAGCAGGCCTGATAGCCCAGCGAGGCGCAGATGGCGTGATCGGGATGACGTGCCTCACCGTAGGGAAGAATGACCACGCGAGGGCGCAGACGACGCAGGACGCGGGCAATCGCGATGCGGTTGGCGAGGGAGTTTTCAATCGCGCCGTCGGGAAACGAGAGTGCCTCGCGGTGCGCAACGCGCAGAATGGAAGCCGCAGCAGCAGCCTCGGCGGCGCGTTCGGCGGCAGTGCCCCGCGTGCCGGATTCGCCGCAGGTGAGATCGAGAATGCCGGTGCGCAGCCGACGGTCCGCCATGCGCAGCAGCGTTCCGCCGCAGGTCTGCTCGACATCATCGCGATGGGCGGCGATGGCGAGCACATCGATCGGCGAAACTGCGCTCGAATCCTGCATGCTGTGGACCGCGGTCAGTAGTCGGTGTTGTTGGTGTCGGAGGTGGCGTCCATGTAGGCCACGTCATAGGCAGTGCCGGTGACGGCCACATAGAAGTTGTTCATCGCCGAGCCATCGACGGTGGAGAAGATGTACACCTGGCCGCCTTCGGCAACGTAGACCTTGTGCAGGGTTTCGATGGCGGCAATGCCGGTCAGGTCGCCCTGGAAGGGTTCGAGCAGCGTGACCGAGTTGGTCGCGGTGTTGTACATGGTGAGGCAGCCGTAGGGCAGTCCCTTGGCGTAGCGCTCACCCTGCTCGCAGCGCACCGAACCGAGCCAGAGGGTGTTGTCATCGGCCAGGATCATCTTGGTCGGCTGGCCGGGGGCACCGTCACTGACGGAGACAGGGTTGCCTGCCGTGTTTTTGGTCAGGTCGATGGTCGTCAGAAAGCCGGCAAAGAGTCCATCGGGCTGCGGCTGCTGGCCGTAAACGTAGAGCGAGTTGCTGTTCACCAGGCCATTGCTGGCGCCGCCCGGGGTCAGGATCGTGGTCGGCGAGCTGGGAACGGCGCCGGACTGCTGGCCGCTCTGCAGGATCAGCGGTGCGGTGGGCAGCAGCTCGACGGAGGACTTGTTTCCACCGCACTCCGGGCCGCAGTTCAGCACATAGGCCGTGCTGCCGTCGGCACTCCAGAGGGCCTTGATCGGGCGGTCAAACTGGATGGGGATGTGGTTGGAGTCGGCGACCTGAAACAGGCAGGCACCGGGCGCGTTCATCGGCTCGCAGTCGATGGCATTGGGCGGCCAGGTGGAGGGCCCGCCGCTGTAAGCCGTGGTCTCAAAGGACTGCAGCAGACGCGGATAGTAGGCAAAGTTCGAGTTCTGGACAAAGGCCAGCGCGACCGATCCACCGGGGTTGGTGGAGACGCGATAGACGCCCGGCAGGCCGAGGCTGTAGACCTTGCCCGTGACCTTGTTGACCACGCGCAGGAAATGGGCCTGCTGGTCGGCGGCAAAGACGTAGTTCTGATTGCGGGTCACGAAGATGCTGGAGGACAGGGTTCCCAGAGTGGCGATGGCGCCGCCGTTGTTTTCCTTCTGGTAGTCCACCTTGGTGAAGGAGCCGTCGCCGGAGCCATAGACGGCACCGATCTGCTCTTCCGGCATGTTCTGAATGGTCAGCGGCTCGGAGCCGGAGTAACCGGCGATGGTGAAGCCGGGGACGCGGTCGTTGTAGCTCTGACGAATGTCGTAATAGGCGTCCACAATCTCAAGCTCGCCCTTGCTGAAGGCGCTTGGATTCTGAATCGCGATCAGGACGCGATTGGCGATTCCGCTGGGTGGAAGGATGCGGCCAGCAAAATACAGGTTGTTTCCACAGCCCGAAAGCGCAGCGGCCGTTACGAGAGCCGCGAGGGCGCAGAGAGCGAGTCCCCTTTTCTTCAAAATCCTCTACCTCATCCAAAACGAGCTGTCTGGCCAAGTATAACAAACCGGGCAGATGATTCCGGCCATCCCGGAAGGACAGAATTGGTGCAAAATGCAGAAATTCCACCGCCGGTCGGATTCTGCCGATTGGCTGGAAGGTGACCGGCAACCGCCCCGGACGACGGAATTGCCCCCGTGTTGGACGAAGCAGGCCAGCGAGGGGAAGCAAACGGATGCGGCTAGGCGAGGACTGGGCGTGGCGCAGGCGGAAAAACGCGATAGCATCGTAAGTATTGTGGCAAGCGAAAATCGTAGTTCCCTGCTGAAGAAGCTGTTTGAGGATCGTCCCGTGCTGTGTGACGGTGCGATGGGTACGGTGCTGTATGGACGCGGCGTGTTCATCAACCGCTGTTATGACGAGCTGAATCTCTCCGATCCGTCGCTGATTCTTGCCATTCATGAGGAGTATCTGCAGAGCGGAGCAGAGGTGCTGGAGACGAACACCTTCGGGGCCAACCGCTTCCGGCTGGAGCGGCATGGGCTCAGCGACAAGGTGGCCGCGATCAACGCCGCCGGGGTGCGGATTGCGCAGGAGGCTGCGGCACACTTCAAGGAAAAGCAGGCCGGAGATGCCTGGATTGCCGGGGCCGTGGGTCCGCTGGGCGTGCGGCTGGAGCCGCTGGGCAAGGTGGCGCTGAGCGAGGCGCGACAGGCCTTTGCCGAGCAGATTCAGGCACTGGTGGATGCCGGGGTGGACCTGTTGATTGTGGAGACCATGCCTGCGGTGAACGAGGCCCGCGAGGCGCTGCTGGCGGCGCGGGAGATTGCGCCGGAGCTGCCGGTGGTGGTGATGCTGACGGTCGACGAGGAGGGCCGCTGCCTGGATGGCACTTCGCCCGAGCAGGCGGCTGCGCTGCTGACCGAGGCAGGTGCCGACGGCGTGGGCTGCAACTGCTCGACCGGACCGGCCACGGTGCTGACGGCGATTGAGGCGATGCGCTCTGCCACACACCTGCCGCTGATGGCGATGCCGAATGCCGGCATGCCGCGCGCGGTGGAGGGTCGCAACATCTATCTGTGCTCGCCGGAGTACATGGCCAGCTTTGCCCGCAAGGCGGTGAAGGCCGGGACGCAGTTTGTGGGCGGCTGCTGCGGTACCACGCCGAATCATATTCGCGCAATGAAGTCTGCCCTGCGTGCGCTGGATGCGCAGACCCACATTACGCTGCATGAGCCGACGCATGCCGAGCTGGGCGCGGAGACTCCGCCGCTGCCGCTGGCGCAGCGCTCGACCGTGGGCCAGCGCATTGCCGAGGGAACGTTTGTCTCGATGGTGGAGATTGTGCCGCCGCGCGGCATCAACTCCAGCAAGGAGCTGGAGGGCGCAAAGCTGCTGGCCACGCTGGGCGTGGATGCAATCAATGTGCCGGACTCGCCTCGCGCCTCGGCGCGGATGAGCGCGCAGAGCCTGTGCATCCAGATCCAGCAGCAGACGGGCATGGAGACGGTGCTGCATTACACCTGCCGCGACCGCAATATTCTGAGCATTCAGTCGGATCTGCTGGGTGCCTCCTCGCTGGGGCTGAAGAATATTCTGTGCCTGACGGGCGATCCGCCGAAGCTGGGCAACTATCCGGATGCCACGGCGGTCTTTGACGTGGATGCCATCGGCCTGGTGAACATTGTGCGTCGGCTGAATCATGGGCTGGACATTGGCTCGAACGCCATCGGCGACTCGACAAACTTCACGATCGGCGTGGCGGCCAATCCGGGCGTGCCGGATATTGAGCAGGAGCTGCGGCGCTTTGCCTGGAAGGTGGATGCCGGAGCCGAGTATGCGATCACGCAGCCGGTCTTTGATCTGCGCCTGCTGGAGCGTTTCCTGAAGCGGATTGAGTCCTTCCGGATTCCGGTGATTGCCGGCATCTGGCCGCTGACAAGCCTGCGCAATGCCGAGTTCATGCGCAACGATCTGCGCGTCTCGATGCCGGAGGCCGTGATGCTGCGCATGGCACAGGCGGAGACACCGGAGGCGGCACGCGCCGAGGGCATCCGCATTGCGCAGGAGATGCTGACCGAGGCGCGCCCCATGGTGCAGGGTGTGCAGATCAGCGCCCCGTTTGGACGCTACGGGCTGGCGGCGGAGATACTGGAGTCCGTCCTGCCACGCACCGAAAAAGCCACAGCAGGCAGCAGCACGGAGCCAAGGAAGAAGCACGATGGCACAGTTTGAAGAGGCAATGCAGAAGCTGGAGACGATCCTGCACAAGCTGGAGCAGGGGGATCTTGCTCTGGAAGAGTCCGTGAACCTGTTTGAACAGGGGATGCAACTGGCGCACACCTGCCGCAAGGAGCTGGATGCGGCGGAAGGCCGGATTCAGAAGCTGGTGGCACGACGCGATGGCGAGCTGGCCGTGGAGCCCTTTGAGAGCGGCGGCGAATAGGAAAAATCGTCAGCCGCTGCAACGGCGCAGGCAACCGGCTGGCCCCCCGCAGCTTCGTACAGTGAATTGAAAACGTTCCCCGGGGAGAAGTGAGTCGTGGAAACGCAAAAGAGTGCAACGTTTCGCGTGGATGGCTACGAGGCGCTGGTGACCGGTGGCGCAAGCGGAATTGGCGAGGCCAGCGCGTGGGAGCTGGCGCGTGCCGGTGCCCGGGTGTGGATTGGGGACATTCGCCTGGAAGCGGCGCAACGCGTGGCCGCGGCGATGGTGGCGGAAGGTTTGCAGGCTGAGGCGATTGCCATGGACGTCTCCGATGGGGAGTCAGTACGCGCAGCCGCGGCACGAGTGGGAATTCTGGACATTCTGGTGAACAATGCCGGCATCGGGCATGTGGGCTCGATTGCAGAGACCGAGGAGGAGGATTTTGACCGCCTGATGCTGGTCAATGTCCGCTCGGTGTATCTGGTGACGCGGGCCCTGCTGCCCCGGCTGCTGCAGAGTCCGCACAAGGGCTGCATTGTGAACATTGGTTCGGTGGCGGGAATGATCGGCATCCGGCAGCGGTTTGCCTACTGCACCAGCAAGGGCGCAGTGCTGGCGATGACGCGGCAGCTGGCTGTCGAATATCCGCGCCAGCTGCGCGTGAACGCCATTTGCCCGGGCACGGTGGAGACACCGTTCGTGGAGGGATATCTGGAGAAATATCACGCGCACGAGAAGGAAAAGGTGCGCGAGGAACTGCGGGCGCGGCAGCCGATGGGACGGCTGGGGACACCGGCGGACGTGGCCGCGATGGTGCGCTATCTGGCGTCTCCGGAGGCGGGCTTCCTGACCGGCTCCTGCCTGACGATTGACGGCGGCTGGACAGCGGCCTGAGCGCCTGCGCAGCGGGATTTTTTAGATTGCAAATACAGGCCGACGTGCAACGGCCGAAGAAAACATGGGGGGAGATTCGATTGAAACTTGTGCCATTTTCCACACAG